>JBIIRI010000218.1:0-4723 GCA_044341625.1 Roseomonas sp. | reverse complement strand
AAGCGGGAGAGGGAGCAGGATGCGCCCAGTATCCCTCTCCGCTTTGCGGGGGAGGGTGCATGGTACTCCCGCGATCCCTCTCCCGCTTTGCGGGGGGCAGCGGCACTGCCGCTGCGCCGAAGGCTGGTGCCGCGCGAAGCGCGGCGGGTGGGGGCGCGACCGACCTACCCCAGCAGGAGGGGAGGGTTGGGGTAGGGTCGCGCCGTCCCCGCTACTCGATGACGATCTTCGGCCCCGCCGATCCCCGCGCCGCCACCTTCTCTCGCAGCCGGGCCGCGATCTTCTGGTAGGCCTGGGCTTCCTCGGTCTCCGGCCGGGCGGCGACGATGGGGGTGCCGGCATCGGCCAATTCCCGGATCGCGACCTTCAGCGGCAACTCGCCCAGGAACTCTACGCCGATGCGCTCCGCTTCCGCCTTCGCGCCGCCATGACCGAAGATGTCCGCCCGGTGGCCGCAATTCGGGCAGCAGTAGAAGCTCATATTCTCGATCAGCCCGAGCACCGGCACGCCAACACGCTCGAACATCTTCACGCCGCGCCGGGCGTCGATCAGCGCCACATCCTGCGGCGTGGAGACAATCACGGCGCCCGCCAGCGGCACACGCTGGCTCATGGTCAGCTGCGCGTCGCCGGTGCCGGGGGGCATGTCCACGATCATGATGTCCAGCGCGCCCCACTCGACCTGGCCCATCAGCTGTTCCAGCGCGCCCATCACCATCGGGCCGCGCCAGATCATCGGCGTCTCCTCCTCCACCAGGAAGCCGATGGACATCGCCTTCAGCCCCCAGCGTTGCAGCGGGATGATGCGCTGGCCCTCGGCGCGCGGGCGTTCCCGCGTGCCGAGCATCTGCGGCAGGGAGGGGCCGTAGATATCGGCATCGAGCAGCCCGACCTTCAGCCCCTGGCTGGCCAGCGCGACCGCGAGGTTCACGGCGGTGGTGGACTTGCCGACGCCCCCCTTGCCGGAGGCGACCGCGATGATGGCGCCGACATCCGGCAGCAGCATCGGCCCCTGCCCCGGCTGCGTCTTCGCTCCGGGGGGAGCACCCAGGGGAGCACCGGCAGGCGGCGCGGCGGGCGACGCGGCGGCGGGCTTGGCAGCCTCCGTGCGATGCGCGGTGAGCACGACGGTGGCGGAGATCACGCCCCGCACGGCGGCGGCGGCGGTCTCGGCGGCGGCGCGCAGCGGTTCGCTGTCCCGGGCCCTCTCGCGCGGGACCTGGATGGCGAATTGCACCATGCCGTCGCGCACCGTCAGCCCCTCGACCATCCCGCCCTCGACCACGTCGCGGCCGGTCACCGGGTCGCGCACCGCACGCAAGGCTGTCCGGACTGCCTGCTCCAGCGTTTCGCTCATCGCTTGAAAATCCCCCCGAACGCCTCGATATCACCCTGACACGCCGGGCGCGGGCCCCCTTGCGCAACGGCGCCCGCGCCGGAACCATGGGCAGGACCGGTTTATTGGTCCAGGTTCGGGAGGGTGCGGTGCGCGGGTGTCCCCGGCTCGGCAGCCCCCATATGGACCGGTGACGCGATGGCTGCACCCCTCCCCCCCTGGGGAAGAGTGCGGCCCGGCCCGGAGATCAGGACAGCCCGGGACTACCGGGGCTTTGGTGGAGGTTGGGTACTCGATGGCGTGGAACAGCAGCGGCGGCGGACCCAGCCCCTGGGGCAACCCGCGGCCCGGCGGGCCCTGGGGCGCACCCCAGCCGCCTTCCGGCGGTGGCGGGGGCGGCGGTCGCGGCCCTGGCGGTCCGGGCGGGCCCGACCTCGATGATGTGATCCGGCAGGCGCAGGACCTGGTCCGCCGCTGGCTGCCCCGCGGTTCGGGCGGCAAGGGGCTGGCGCTGATCGGCGGCGTGCTGCTGGTGCTGTGGGGGGCCTCGGGCTTCTACCGCGTCAACCCGGACGAGCAGGGCGTGGTGATGCGCTTCGGCGCCTTCGACCGCACCGCCCCGCCGGGCCTGAACTACCACATCCCCTGGCCGGTCGAGACCGTGACGACGCCGCGCGTCACGCGCATCAACCGCGTGGATGTCGGCTTCCGCGCCGCCGCCGATGCTGGCCCCTCGATCCGCCCCGTCTCCTCCCGCGACGTGCTGGAGGAATCGCTGATGTTGACGGGCGATGAGAACATCATCGACATCGACTTCGCCGTGTTCTGGCGCATCCGCGACGCCGGCGAGTTCCTGTTCAACACGCGCAACCCCGAGGTCACGGTGAAGTCCGCGGCCGAAAGCGTGATGCGTGAGGTGATCGGCCGCACGCCGATCCAGCCCGCGCTGACGGAAGCGCGCGCGCAGATCGAACAGGAAGTGCGCCGCGGCACCCAGGCCATCATGGACCAGTACCGCGCCGGCATCGAGGTGACGCAGGTGCAGCTGCAGAAGGTGGACCCGCCGAGCCAGGTGGTGGACGCCTTCCGCGACGTGCAGCGCGCCAACGCCGACCGCGAGCGCGCCCGCAACGAGGCCGAGAGCTACCGCAACGACATCATCCCCCGCGCGCGCGGTGAGGCGGAACGCATGGTCCAGGAAGCCGAGGGCTTCCGGGAAAGCCAGGTGGCCCGCGCCCGAGGCGAGGCGCAACGCTTCCTGAGCGTGCTTTCGGCCTACCAGGTGGCGCAGGACGTGACGCTCCGCCGTCTCTACATCGAGACGATGGAGGAGATCTTCCGGCGCAACCCGAAGATCGTGGTGGACAGCGCGTTGCAAGGCATCGTGCCGCTGCTGAACCTCGGCGAGCCGGGGCGCGCGGCCGCAGCCGCCGGGGCGGCGTCACAGCGCCCGCTGCCGCAGGCCCAGCCAAGCTTCCAATCCACGCCGGCCCCCACCGCGCCCCCGCGCACCATGAACCAGGGGATCGCCCGATGAACCGCGCCCTTATCCTTGCCGTCGTCGCGGCGATCGGCGTCGTCGTCGCGTCCTCGACCCTGTTCACCGTGCACCAGACGCAGCAGGTGCTGATCACCCAGTTCGGCCAGCCGATCCGCGTGATCCGCGAGCCGGGGCTGCAGGTGAAGGTGCCCTTCATCCAGTCGGTCATCGCCTTCGACCGCCGCCTGCTGGACTTCGACGCGCCGGGCGAGGAAGTCATCCTCGGCGACCAGCGCCGGCTGATCGTGGACAGCTTCACGCGCTATCGCATCACCGACCCGCTGCTGTACTTCCAGACCGTCGGCGCGACGGAAGCCGGCATCCGGGCGCGGCTGAATTCCATCGTGCAATCCTCGCTGCGCCGCGTGCTCGGCAACGAACCGCTGCTGAGCGTGCTGTCCACCGACCGCACGCGCATCATGGGCACCATCCGCGCGCAGGTGAATGAGGAAGCCCGCCGCTTCGGCATCGAGGTGACGGATGTCCGCATCCGCCGCGCCGACCTGCCGGACGAGAACACGCAGGCCATCCTCAACCGGATGCAGTCCGAGCGTGAGCGCGTGGCGCGCGAAGCCCGCGCGGAAGGCGCGGAGGTCGCCGCCCAGGTCCGCGCACGCGCCGACCGCGAGCGCACCGTGCTGATCGCGGAAGCGCAGGCCAGCGCCGACATCCTGCGCGGTCAGGGCGAGAATGATGCGATCCGCATCTTCGCCGAGGCCTTCCAGCGCGATCCGCAGTTCTTCCACTTCTGGCGCAGCATGCAGGCCTATCGCGAGGCCTTCAGCGAAGGCGACACCCGCCTGCTGCTCTCGCCCGACAGCGAGTTCTTCCGCTTCTTCCGGGAGAGCATGCCGGCGCCTGCGGGCGCGCCGCGGGCGAACTGAGACGGGCCGGCCGGCACGGGCTCGGGGCCGATGAGCTTCTGGCAGGTGCTGGCCGGGATCGCCGTGGTGCTGGCGGTGGAAGGGTTGCTCTACGCGATCGCCCCCGCCGCCATGCGCCGCGCGGTTGCCGCCCTGGCCCAGCAGCCTGAAGCGCGGCTTCGGGCCGGCGGGCTTGCAGCCGCGGTGCTCGGCGTGGCGCTGGCCTGGGTGCTGACCTTCTGAACCGCTTCGCCGCCAACCCGCCGCGCGATGCTTCGTCACAAGAAGACATGCCGGGAAGGTCTTACGCGGCGGGACCTGCATACCAATCTGATATCCACGCGAAAGCTTCGTTCGCGCGTGCCATGGGGCATGCGTGGTCATTCATCCGACCGGTCCCCCGGGACCGAAACCAGGGAAGGTTGCCGCCGGTGCGTCTTGCCCGTTCCATCTCCGCCTTCGGCGTCGCCGCCGCGCTGAGCCTGCCGCTGGCGCTCTCGCCCGCCCTCGCCCCTGCCGCCTCGGCGCAGCAGATCGCGCCGCAATTGCCGCCGCCGGGCGCGCCTTCTTCCTTCGCGCCACTGGTGCAGCGGCTGCTGCCGGCGGTGGTGAACATCCAGACCACCCAGGGGGCCGGCCAGCCCCGCGCGGGGCGCGATGCGCCAGAAGTGCCGCAGGCGCCGCCCGGCAGCCCCTTCGAGGAATTCTTCCGCGAATTCCTCGAACGCAACCGCCCGCCCGGACAAGCGCAGCCCGGCCAGCCCGGCCGGCCGCAGCAGCAGCCGCCGCGCCGCGCCCAGTCGCTCGGCTCGGGCTTCATCATCGACGCGTCCGGGATCGTGGTGACGAACAACCACGTCATCGAGGGCGCCGACGAGATCAATGTGGTGCTGCAGGACAATACCACGCTCCGCGCCGAGCTGCTCGGCGCCGATCCCCGGACCGACCTCGCGGTACTGCGCGTGCAGCACGACAAGCCGTTGC
>JBIIRI010000088.1:0-14707 GCA_044341625.1 Roseomonas sp. | reverse complement strand
AGGCGGATGGCCGAGGACCGCGTGGCAGGCCGCAAGGAAGGTCGCGCCGCCGATGCTGGCTGCATCGGCAAGCGCCCTGACGCTGCGGATGCCGCGCGGGACCGGCCAGGCGCCCGGTGGATGATTGGGTTTGGACCCTAGAGCAATGAATCTAGCGCAGCTTATGCCCGATCGGCTGACCCTCGGAGCGGGTCAACTCGATCGGGCGCTGCTCTAGGTCACGCGCGGGGCAGGCATCGTTGTCCCCTTCAAAGGTTCTGCCGCGGGCATGGCGTCAACGTCATCGGCCATGACGGTTCGCACGCATTACGCTCCGCCTCCGTCAGACCGGCCAGGATCACGCTGCGGGATGTCGGCCTGCGAGTGAGCGCACCCCTCGCCCCGCCCACCCCGATGATTCTCGGCTTGCGAGGAGAGCAGGCGTGACCGAACGACGTCCCTCCGCGCCGCGTGCCGGTTTGCCGCTCGCCTGCGTCATGGGCGGCACGGAACTGGTACGCCCGCTCGGCCTTGCCGGGGTGGCCTGCGCGGTGGTGACGGCGCGGTACAATCCCGTCTCGTATTCCCGTTTCGTCCGCGCGGTGATCGAATGGCCCGATACCGGGGCGGAGCCAGAGGCGCTCGTCGCGCGGCTGCTGCGCTTCGCCGCGGCCCAGCCCTGCCCGCCCGTCCTGTTCTACGAACAGGACCCGCAGCTTCTTCTCGTCGCGCGGCATCGCGACCGCCTGGCGCGCGGCTTCCGCTTTGTCCTGCCCGATCCGGCGCTGGTGGAGGCGCTGGTGGACAAGGGCCGCTTCGCATCCCTGGCGGAGCGCCTGTCGCTGCCGGTGCCGCCGACGCGCCGGATCGACCCGGCACAGTCGGATGCGGGCGAAATCGGCCTGCGCTTCCCCCTGATCCTGAAGCCGCTGACGCGCCGCGAGGACTGGGCGGCGATCGGCGGCGCGGCCAAGGCGCTGATGATCGAAAACCCCGCAGCCCTCCGCGACATGTGGCCGCGCCTCGCCCCGGCGAAGGACGGCCTGCTGGCGCAGGAGATGATCCCCGGCCCCGAAAGCGCGATCGAGAGCTACCACGTCTATGTCGACGCAACCGGCGCGGTGGTCGCCGAGTTCACCGGACGGAAGATCCGCACCTTCCCCCTAGCCCTGGGGCACAGCACCGCGCTCGAGATCACGGAGGCCCGCGACGTCGTGACCATCGGCCGGGACGTGGTGGAACGGTTGGGCCTGACGGGCGTGGCCAAGCTCGACTTCAAGCGGGGGCCCGATGGCAGGCTACACCTGCTGGAGGTGAATCCGCGCTTCAACCTGTGGCACCACCTGGGCGCGGTGGCCGGGATCAACCTGCCCGCCCTGGTCCATGCCGACCTGGCCGGGCTGCCGCGCCCGCCCACCGCCGCGCGCGCCCGCGCCGGCGCGCGGTGGTGCTGGCCGACCAAGGACATCGACGCGGCCCGCGCGGCCGGCATACCGCTTACGGCGTGGCTGCCCTGGGCGCTCGGCTGCGATGCGAAGGCCGTGCTGGCCTGGGACGACCCCCGCCCCGTGCTGAACCCGGGCCTGCGGCGAATGCTGGCGCGCTGGCCGGGCCTCGGCCGTGGTAACGCGGGGCGTGCGGCATGACCGCCGCCGGATGGGCGCGGCCGGCGATGCGGTACGCGGTCCCGCCGGGCGCATGACGATATCCGGCGGCGATGCCGCGCGGCAGGCCGCGAGCGGGACGCATCTTCCAGGACCGCAGGCGCCTTCGGTCACGCTGGTCGCCCCGCAGGAGCTGGACGAAGCCGATCTCGCGGCATGGCGCCGGTTCCAGGGGCAGGATATCGCGCTGGCCAGCCCGTTCCTCGGCCCCGACTTCACGCGCATCGCCGCGGAGGTCCGGCGCGGCGTGGAGGTCGCGGTGATGCGCCAGGATGGCGCCCCCATCGCCTTCCTGCCCTTCGAGCGCCGCGGCCGCACTGGCGGTCCCGTGGCGGGCGCGATGTCGGATTGCCAGGCCGTCCTGGCGGATGCGCGGCTTGAGCTGGATGTGCGGGCGCTGGTCCGCGCGGCGGGGCTTTCGGTCCACGACTTCACCTTCGCCAGGGCCGCGCAAGCGCCATTCCGGCCCTTCCAACGCTCCACCTGCACGTCGCACCTGATCGACCTCTCGGCCGGCTTCGATGCCTATCTGCGGGAACGCCGGGAGGCGGGGCGGTTCCTGCCGGACGGCTCCTCGGGCCTTCCGCATCACGCGCTGCAGCGCGCCCGACGGCTGGAACGGCAGGCGGGCCCGCTGCGCTTCGCGCTGCACGATCCGGATCCGTCCACCCTGCGGCGGCTGATCGAGTGGAAGCGCCAGCACTACAGGCGGACGGGCGCGCCCGATGTCTTCGCGCGGCGCTGGACGGTCGCGCTGCTGGAGCGCATCCACGCGACCCAGTCGCCACCCTTCGCGGGCGTGCTCTCGACGCTGTCCGTCGGGCAGCAGGTGATCGCGGCGCATATGGGCATGCGGTCGGGGAACGTCCTGCATTGGTGGTTTCCGTCCTACGACATCGCCTATGCCCGCCACTCCCCGGGCATCATCCTGCTGGTCGAGCTGTGCCGCGCGGCGGCCGAGAAGGGCATCCGGATCATCGAACTCGGGCCCGGCGACGAAGGCTACAAGCTGCTGATGGCCAATGCCGGCATCCCGATGGCGACGGGCCACATCGTCGCGCGCCCATCGCTGTCCGCGTCGTGGCGGGGCCTTCGCCATGGGATGGAGGGGATCGCGGCCCGCATGCCGCTCGGCCGCTATGCCGGCTGGCCGGCCAAGCTGTTCCGGCGCATGGAGACGGCGCTACGCCTGCGCTGACCGCGCGCGGCGCGCGATCACGCCGCGCGCGAGGAGGCCTCCACCGGCATCGGCGCCACTTCGGCGCCATCCGGAACGCGCCCTTCCTCCCGCCTTGCCGGCCCGAGCATCGCGGCCGCCCAGCGCGCGTGGAACAGCGCCTCGCCATACTCTCTCTCGACCAGGGATCGCGCGGCGCTGGTCGCTGTCGCGATCTCCGCCGCGCGCGACTGCGGGTCCGCGAGAAACCGGACCAGCGCCGCGTCATCGGCGAAGCAGAAGGGATAGTCTGGCAGGTCCATCCCCTCGAAGGTCGCCGGATTGCCGATCACCGGCACGCCATGCGCGAAGGCTTCGAGCACCTTGGTCTTGATGCCGCCCCGCAGGAAGGTCGGGGTGACCAGAAGGCTGCCCGGCGTATAGACCTCCGCCAAGTCGCGGACATAGCCGGCCCAGGCCACGCCGGGCACCTGGCGCGGCGGGCGCTTCTGTCGGCCATAGATGACCAGCGGCAGCGCCGGGCGCGCCCGGGCCCACAGGCCGAGCAGGTGGTCGATCGTCAGCCGGTTTTGCATCAACCCATCGCTGCCGATGAAGACGGCGCGATGCGGCGGCGCTGGCGCCACCGCGATAGCCGGCGGCATGGGTGGCGGGATCGCCGCCACGCTGGCGCGCCGCGCGCCGCGCGCATCGGTGGCGGAGAGCAGCACGGCTTCCACCGGGCTGACGAGCGCGACGCAATCCGCAAGGCGCAGCATCTCCCGCTCCGCATGCCGCAGCGCCATGCGTTCGTAGCGCAGCAGCAGCCGGGCCGGCAGGCCGGTGGCGAGCATCCGGCGCAACGCCGGGGGCACCATGGCCTCGACATAGCCGAGCGGCAGCGGCAAGGCATGCGCCAGCACCTCGTCGAAGCGGCGGGACATCAGGTCCTGGAAATCGACGACGATGCGGAGATCGGGCCGCGCGTGCCGCAGCCGCCGGAGCACCAGCAACGTGCGGATCCCGTCCGCATAGACGACATCGCTGCGCCCGGCATCCCGCAGCACATCCCGCCCGCCATCCGCCGCCGCGAAGATCGCGCATTGCAGCGGCAAGGGCTGGCCGCGCGCGAGACCGAGCAGGAACGCCCAGGCGGCGCGCGCCAGCCCCGCAGCGTGCGGCTGCTCGAAGACATTCCGCAGCCGCGCCTGCGACAATGCACCGAGGGGGACCAGCGCGGACCGTACGGCGCGCCAGATATAGACGCCGCCGACCTGGTCCACACCGTCCAGCGCCCGCGTCCAGATGGCGAGGATGCGGCGCGGCGCTGCGGCTTCAGCGCGACGCTCAGGGCTCATCGGCCACCATCCGCGACCGCGCCGTGTCGCCGCCCCCGGGGCGAAGATCGTCATTGGCGGCGGATAGATTGTCGTTCGCCCCCCCGTCGCCCCCCCGCCCGAGCAGCGTGCCCATGCCCGCATAGAGAATGCCGGGCGGCAGCCGCAGCCGCCGCGCATCGTGCTGGTTCCACATGTCGTAGACGACGGCGCGTCGCGCCATCCGCTCCGCCAGCGTCGCGAGGTCCATGCCGGCGAAGACCGGATGGTTGTTCTGGATCACCACCGCATCCGCGCCGTCGAAGGCCGCTTCCAGCGAGGCGAGCGGCTCCAGCCCCAGCCCCGCAAGGGCGCCGGGTGGGACGACGGGATCGAAGCCGAACAGCCGCGCATCCGGGAAGCGCGCGCGCAGCTGCGCGATCAGCGGCACGGCGGCGGTGCCGCGCAGGTCGGATGTCTCGGGGCGTCCCTTGAAGGCAAGGCCCAGCACGACGATGCGGCGAACCCGCCGGCTGGCGCAGAGCCCCGCCAGATCGGCCGCGACGCGCATCGGGACCGCCTCGTTCACCGCGCGTCCCTGCAGCGTCAGCACCGGGCGCACGCCGCTCGCGGCGACGCTCTCGGCCAGGATGTAGGGATCCTTCTCCAGGCAGGCGCCGCCGACGGGGCCCGGCATCGGCAATTGCCCGCGCGGATAGCCGAGCCCGCCGCCATGAACGACCTCGACCACCGACACGCCGAAGGCATCCGCCATCGCGGCCACTTCATTGGCGAAGGCGAAAACCAGGTCGCGATAGGTGTTGTTGACCAGCTTCACGAGTTCCGCCGCTTCCGCGCTCGACACGCGCACCACGGTGGGGGTCAGGAAGTGGAAAAGCTGGCCGGCGCGCAGCTCCGCCGCCTCGGTCACACCGCCGACGATCTGCGGCAGCGTGCGAAGCTCCTCCAGCGCCTTGCCCTCCAGCGTCCGTTCCGGACAGAAGGCGAGGTCATAGGGCACGCCCGCACGGTCCAGGATCGGCTTCACGACACCGCGCGTGACGCCGACCCGCACGGTTGATCGCAACACGACCATGTTGCCCGGCTCGAGGATCGCGGCGAGCGACGCCGCGACGGCCTGGATCGAATCGAGGCGCGCGCGCTTGTGCTCGTTGAGCGGGGTGCCCACCGTGATGATGTAGACGGAGGCGCGGGCCTCGGCGTCCAGCCTCTCACGGATGACAAGGCGCCCTTCGGCGATCTGCCGGCGCAGCTTCTCGGCCAGGCCGGCTTCGGCGAAATGCGGCCTTCCGTTCCGCAGATGCCGCAGCACATCGGGCGCATTCTCGACCCCGGTGACGCGGAAGCCCGCATCGGCCATGGCGACCGCTAGGGTGAGACCGACATAGCCCAGGCCGATGATGCAGACATCGCCGTCACGGAGATTCGCTGGCAGGGTCATGGCTGCGCCTTTCTTGCGTTCTTGTCCGCGTGATGCCGCGATGGATCAGGGAAACGCGGGATGCGCGACATCGCGGCGCAGGTAGTAGGACGCGGTGCGCGCGAGCCCTTCCTCGAGGCTCACCTTCTCGGTGAAACCGATCAGCCGCCGCAGCTTGGCGACATCCGGCACGCGCCGGCGCACGCTGCCGGGCGGTGCGGGGTGCAACGCGATCTCGCCGCGCAGGCCCGCGACCCGCATCGCGAGGCAGGCGAGATCGGCGATCGCGATCTCTCGCGCGCTGCCGACATGGACGATCTCGCCGGACGCGGCTTCGCATTCCGCCAGCGCGATCGTCGCGTCCACGGCGTCGTCGACATAGAGGAAACTCCGCGTTTCCTCATGGCCGTAGAGCGCGAAGATTCCATCCCGCGCGCGGGTCAGGAAATCCGGCAGCACATGCTTGTCACCCATCCGTGGCCCGTATGCGTTGTGGTAACGCAGGACGGTGAAGGGCAGCCCGAGTTCCCCGCAGCCCTGCGCGGTCAGCACCTCTCCATGCAGTTTCGCGGCGGCGTAGGACCAGCGCCGATTACGGATATCGCCGATGGTGAGCGGCACATCCTCCGCCGTCGGCACCGGCCAGTGGAACAGCGTGACCGTGCCGGCATAGGATTCGCTGCTGCCCGCATAGACGAAGCGCCGAAGCCGCGTGCCCCGGAAACGTTCGAGAAGGGTGAAGGTCGGCAGCGTCGAGTTCCGCAGCACATCCAGCGGATGCTCGTAGAAATTCTGCGTGCCGTTCAGCGCAGCCAGGTGGAACAGCACCTCCACATCGACCGGCAGCGCAGCGGCCGCGGCGGGATCGTTCAGGTCGATCTCGATCGCGACGGCCCGGGGATGGGCGCACAGCGCGCGATAGGCGTCATCGGGCTCGCCGCGCGTGAAATTGTCCACCATCACCACACTGTCGCCGCGCGCCAGCAACCGCCGGGCGAGGTGATAGCCGAGGAATCCGGCCGCGCCGGTGACCATTGCCTTCATCTGGGCGCTCCGTTGGGTGGGGACCGGAAGCCCGGCCAGGCGCGGGGTGGCCGGCACCAACGCGGCCGATCCCGCCGGGATGCCGACCGATTGCCGCCGACGAGATACCGGGGTGGAGGCATGGCCGCGGGTGGTTCAGGGGCGGGGGGCCTGCGGCGATCGCCGGCAGAAGCCTGCGCCCGATCCCGGCGTGATGTCGCGCAGCGGCCTCAGCTTGAATTGCGCCATGCGCGCAGCACCCCCAATTGATCAAATCGAATTCAAATATTCGTTTCTCGATCCTGATTTCGAATAACGCCTATTCAGGATCTCATTATTTTTCTGTATTTTTTCATGCTACCTGAACAAGCAAGCCAATCCAAATCCCGACGCCGAGATGAGGGCGTCAAATACTCCGGAGGACAGGGCGCCGCAGGCTCGCGACCGCGCGGCTCAGCCGGCATGGGGGGGCTTCTGACCAAATGTGGTCCGGCCCGCCCGCGATGCGGTGTCGCCCCCGCCGTTCCGCCGGGCCTCATCGTCGCCTCGACGCCAAGCCTTGGATTTCAGTCGCGCGCCCTACGGGCGTTCACGCGCTGCCGTGATGTGCTGTAAGGTTTCGCGATGACCGATTTGCGCCGCAACACCAATCTTGTCGGCATCGCGCTGATGTCGGCGGCGGTGCTGGCCTTCTCGCTCAATGACGTGCTGGGGAAGTGGCTCGTCGCCACCTACTCCGTCGCGCAGGTGCTGGTGCTGCGGAGCATCGCCGCGCTCGCGATCCTCGCCCCCTTCATCTGGCGCGAGGGCGCGGCGCATCTGCTGCAACCGCGCCGGCCGGGGCTGCAGCTGGCGCGCGTCGCCTTCGGGACCATCGAGGTCGCATGCTTCTACTGGGCGGTGTCCATGATGCCGCTGGCCGACACCATGGCCTTCTGGATGGCAACCCCGATCTTCGTCGCCGTTGCATCGGCCGTGCTGCTGAAGGAAAAGCTGGAAAAGGGCCGCTTCGCGGCGGTGGTGGTCGGCTTCATCGGGGTGATCCTGGCGCTCGGCGCCGGGCTCGACAGCGGGTGGCTGCCGACGCTGGTCGCGATCTGCGGTGTCTGCGTCTACAGCGGCTACCTGCTCTCCACGCGGGCACTGCGCGGCACATCCGCCACCGTGCTCGCCACCTACCAGATGGGCGGCGCGCTGCTGTTCGGGCTGGTGATGCTGCCCTTCGCCTGGATCCCGCCGACCTGGCTGGATGTGGCGCTGCTGATGGGCCTCGGGCTGGTGGGTGTCGCGGCGCATCTGGCGGTGACGAAATCCCTGGCACTCGCGCCCGCGCCCGTCGTGGTGCCCTGGCAATACGCGATGATCCTGTGGGGCATCCTGTTCGGCTGGCTGTTCTTCGACGAGGTGCCGGAGCCGATCATGCTGGCGGGCGTCGCCATCATCGTCGGCGCCGGGCTGTGGCTGACGCGGCTGGAGCTGCGCTCGGGGAGAGGCTGAAGCGGGGCGTCGGACGACTTGCGATGGGCGCCCCGGCGCCCCACCCTTCGCGCATGGACATGCCCCTTCTCCGGGTCCAGCCCGATCCCACCGATCCCCGCCTGACCCGCCGCGTCGGGGGCATCGACCACACCGGCGCGCCGGTCGAGACCTCGGTCACGGTCGAACGCCCGCTCACGCTCTACCTGAACGGGCAGGAGATCGTGACGATGATGACGATCCTCGACCGGCCGGAGGATCTCGCGCTCGGCTACCTGCTCAACCAGGGCATGCTGAAGCGCGACGACAGGGTGACGGCGGTGGAGTATGACGAGGATCTGGGCGTCGTCGTGGTGCGGACCGACCGCCAGACGAATTTCGAGCAGAAGCTGAAGAAGAAGACCCTGACCTCCGGCTGTGCCCAGGGCACCGCCTTCGGCGACCTGATGGAGGATTTCGCCAATATCCGCCTGGCGCCGGACGCCGTGCTGCGGACCAGCGCGCTGTATCGCCTGCTGCACCGGATCAACACCCTGCCGAGCCTCTACCTGGAAGCCGGGGCGATCCATGGCTGCGCGCTGTGCAAGGACGACCAGCCGGTGGTCTATATGGAGGATGTCGGCCGCCACAACGCGGTGGACAAGATCGCGGGCTGGATGTTCCGCCACAATGAGGCGCCCGACGACAAGGTCTTCTACACCACCGGCCGCCTGACCTCGGAGATGGTGATCAAGACGGTGCGGATGGGCATCCCCATCCTCGTCTCGCGGTCCGGCTTCACCGCCTGGGGGGTGGAGCTGGCGCGGGAGGCGAACCTGACCCTGATCGGCCGCTGCAAGGGCAAGCGCTTCGTGGCGCTGGCGGGCGAAGCGCGGATCGTCTTCGACGCCGACCTCGCCTATGTGCCGGAGGAAAGCGCGCGCCACTGGCGCAAGAACAGCGCGGATGCGCTGGCGGGCGGCGAGGATGCGTGACGACACCCATGCGTGACGACACATTGGCCGTGATCCTGGCCGGCGGCCTCGCGCGGCGGATGGGCGGCGGCGACAAGCCGCTGCGGACCATCGGCGGGCGGCCCTTGCTGGATCACGTGCTGGACCGGCTGCGCCCCCAGGCGCGGCACATCGTGCTCAACGCCAATGGCGCCCCCGCACGCTTCGCGGCCTATGGCCTGCCGGTGATCGCCGACAGCCTGCCCGACCATCCGGGGCCGCTCGCCGGCATCCTCGCCGCGCTGGACCACGCCGCCGCGCGGTATCCGGGCGTCGCCTGGGTGCTGTCCGTGACCGGCGATGCGCCCTTCATCCCGGGCGACCTAGCCGCCAGGCTGCATGCGGCGCGGGACGCAGCGTCCGTGCCGCTGGCCTGCGCGTGGTCGGCTGGGCAGGCGCATCCGCCCATCGGGCTCTGGCCCGTGACGCTGCGCGAGGAATTGCGCGCGGCGATGCTGGCGGGGGAACGCAAGATCGACCGCTGGACCGCGCGCTTCGGCTGCGCCCAGGCGGATTGGCCGGCCGAGCCGATCGACCCATTCTTCAACGCCAACACGGCCGAGGATCTGGCCGTGGCGGAACGGCTTCTGTCGGAAGGGCCGTGACGCCTCTTGCAACACTCCCCAGGTGAATTTAGTTAGTTAGGTCAAGGTTTTCGGGGAGATCGGCACAATGAAGTCCGTCCTGGTTGGCGCCATCGCCGCCATCATCATCGCGCTCGGCGCCTATGCGGTGCTCGACAGCAACATCCAGCAATCGGCCGAGCAGCGCTTCACGACCGAGGGCGTGCGTCTCTGACACCGAACGGGCGAAGGCATGACCTTCGTCCGCTTCGATGACTGAGCAGGCCGCGGGCCGCCACGGCCCGCGCGCCGCTTCAGAACACGGCGCTGAAGGGTAACACCCGCACGCGGTCGCCCGGCTGCACCTGCGTCACATCCTCGGGCAATTCGGCGAAGGCGTCCGATTGGGTGAGCGAGGTCAACAGGCCCGCCCCCTCACGCGGATACTTCCGGGCCACCGGCAATTCGTCGCCGAAGGCCAGCGAGACGCGGACATATTCGCGCCGCCCCACCTTCTTCCGGTAGCTGAAATCAGCGGTGGCAGGGAAGCGCTGCAGCGGCTCCGCCACCGCGCCGGCCAGTTGCAGGACCAGTGGCCGTGCCAGGTGCAGGAAGGTGACCACCGCCGCCACCGGATTGCCAGGCAGCCCGACCACCGGCACGCCGCCGGCGGCAAAGCTATCGCCCGCCTTCGGCAGCATCCCCATCGCCGCAGGCCGGCCAGGCTTGATGGCCAGCCGCCAGAAGACCAGCCGCCCCCCTGCCTCGATCGCCGCCTTCACATGGTCGGCCTCCCCGGTCGAGACGCCGCCCGAGGTCAGCAGCAGGTCATGCGTCGCCGCCGCGTCGCGGAGCGCCGCCGCCGTCGCGTCCCGGTCGTCGGGCAGGATACCGAGGTCGCAGCCCTCCACCGGCAGGCCCTGCAGCAGCGCGAGCAGCGTGAAGCGGTTCGAATCATAGGTCCGCGCCGCGCCGAGCGGCTGCCCGGGCTCCACCAGCTCATCCCCGGTCGAGAACACGCCAACCCGCAGCCGCCGCCGCACTGTCAGCGCGGAAAGGCCGAGCGCCGCGGCCAGGCCGATATCGGGCGGCGTCAGCCTGCGGCCCGCCGGCAAGGCGAGAGCCTGTTCGGCCAGGTCCTCGCCAGCGGGGCGGCAATTGGCGCCACGCTTCAGCCCGGGGGGCAGGATGACGCAGCCGGCTTCCTCCACCGCATCTTCCTGCATCATCACGGTGTCGGCGCCATCCGGCATCGGGGCGCCAGTGAAGATGCGGATGGCGGCACCCGGCGCGACCAACCCCGCAATGGCCCCCGCCTGAAGGCGGCCGGTCACGACAAGCCGCGTCTCCCCCGCCGGGGCGAGGTCCGCGTGGCGGAAGGCGTAGCCATCCACAGCCGAATTGAAGAAGGGCGGCAGCGGGACCGGCGCGTGCAAATCCTCGGCCAGCACGCGGCCGATGGCGGCGCGCAGCTTCACGGGCTCTGTGCCCGCGAGCGCCGGCACGCGGTCCGCGATCAGGCCAGCGGCCGCATCCACATCCAGCAGCTTGCCGCCGAAGGCGAAGCAATCGTCGCTGAGCTGGGCCATGCGTGCTCCTCAGCCCCGCGCGAGGAAGGCGTCCATCGGGGTGGCGTGTCGAAGCACCAGATCGGCGATCGCGGCGATGTCGTCCAGATGCGCGCGCGGCAGGTCGCCGGCCGGCGGGGCGATATCGCTGGCGATGGCGACGATGAAGGGATCCTCGGGGTGCAGCCAGGGCTTGGCGTTGGCGCCCCGATGCACCTCGACCTTCGGGTGGGCGTCGCGCTTGAAGCCTTCCACGATCACCAGATCCACCGGATCGAAGCGGGGCAGCAGCTCTGCCAGCCCCGGCTCTGGCGCGCCGCGATGTTCCGTCATCAGCGCCCAGCGATGGGCCGACGCCACCAGCACCTGCCGCGCGCCGGCGCTGCGGTGTTCGTAGCTGTCCTTGCCGGGGCGATCCACGTCGAAGGCGTGGTGCGCGTGCTTCAGGGTGGAGACGCCGACGCCCCGCGCCGCGAGTTCGGGGATCAGCCGCGTCATCAGCGTTGTCTTCCCGGCGCCGCTCCAGCCGGCCAGTCCGATCAGGCGCACCGCGCGCATCCTCTCGCAAAAAGAAAGGGCCGGCCGCGTTGCCCGCGGCCGGCCCCGATCCTGGAAACCGGGCGCGTCAGTCCGCCCCGGCGGCCTTGGCGCCGGCGGGACCGGAGATGGTCTCGCGCGCCTTCTTCATCTCATCCTCGACCCAGAGGCCGTGATGCTGCTTGGCCCAGTTCACATCCACCTGGCCGGAGCCCATCGCGTCGAAGGCGCCTTCCATGCCGACCGAGCCGATATAGATGTGCCCGATCATGGCGGCGATCATCAGGACGGAGATGACGCCGTGCACGATGTGCGCCAGCTGCATCCCGGCGATGTCGGTGACGAAGAAGGGGAAGATCAGCACGTAACCGGAGACCGCCACCAGCGTGCCGCCGATCACCGTGATCCAGAACACCATCTTCTGCCCGCCATTGAAGCGCGCGGCGTCCGGATGGCCATGGCCCACCAGCCCGCCGCCCGCCTTGAACCAGGCGACATCGAGCTTGTTCGGGATGTTGTCCTTCACCCACATCAGGAACAGCAGCACGACGCCGAGCGTGAAGGGGAAGGACAGGTAGTTGTGCGCGTACTTGCCCCACAGGCTGAGGGTCGCGAAGGTCTCCGGCCCCAGCAGGGGCAGGATCAGCCAGCGGCCGAAGGTCAGGTTGAGACCGGTCAGCGCCAGCACCACGAAGCTGCCCGCCGTCATCCAATGCGCGCCGCGCTCGATGGCGTTGAAGCGCTGGATCGTGCGGCCCGCGCGCCCGGCTTCGACCGGGATGCGGCCCTTGCTCATGTAGAAGAGCACGATGATGCCGAGCATGCCGAGAACGGCGATGCCGCCGACCCAGGTCAGCGTGACATTGTGGAAGGCGCGCCAGTCGCGACCGGCGGGCTGCACCAGGCTGGCCGACTGGCCATCCGGGATCGAGACGCGACCGGCGATACGGCCGCCGGTCAGCGCCTTCAGCAGTTCGAGTTCATCGGCGGTCGCCGTGGCGGCGACCGGGCTGGTCGGCGTGCCGACCACGGGCCCACCCACCTGCGCGAGCGCAGGAGAGGCGATGGGCGCGATCGCGAGCCCGAAGGCCAGCGCGAGCGCGGGAAGGATGCGTGCGATCATGTGCTTTTCCCCAGAGGCTTCGGGGCAGGCTGCCGCCCGCCCCGCACCCCGCTTTTCGTTCAGACGCCGAGCGTCTCCTTGTAGGCGGTGCGCCAGCCCCAGGCGCCGGCACCGTAGCCGCGGCGCTGCACGCGCTCGCGGTAGATGCTCGCGATCATGGCGCCATCGCCAGCGAGAAGCGCCTTGGTTGAGCACATCTCGGCGCAGATCGGCAGCTTGCCTTCCGCGATGCGGTTGGCGCCGTACTGCACATATTCAACGCCGGTGTTGTCGGCCTGCGGGCCGCCGGCGCAGTAGGTGCACTTGTCCATCTTGCCGCGGCTGCCGAAGTTGCCGACGCGCGGATACTGCGGCGCGCCGAACGGGCAGGCGTAGAAGCAGTAGCCGCAGCCGATGCAGGTGTCCTTGTCGTGCAGCACGATCGCATCGGCGGTCGTGTAGAAGCACGAGGTCGGGCACACGGCGGCGCAGGGCGCATCCGTGCAGTGCATGCAGGCCATGGAGATCGAGCGTTCGCCGGGCTTGCCGTCATTGATGGTGACGACACGGCGGCGATTGATGCCCCAGGGCACCTCGTGCTCGTTCTTGCAGGCGGTGACGCAGGCGTTGCACTCGATGCAACGGTCGCTGTCACACAGGAACTTCATGCGGGCCATTGTTCTGTTCTCTCCCCGGTCTCTCAGGCCGCACTGATCTGGCAGAGCGTGACCTTCGTCTCCTGCATGAAGGTGACGGGGTCATAGCCATAGGTGGTCACGACGTTCACGGATTCGCCCAGCACCACGGGGTCGGCGCCGCGCGGATAGCGACCGCGACGGTCCTCGCCCTGGTACCAGCCGCCGAAGTGGAAGGGCATGAAGGCAACGCCGCGCCCGACGCGCTCCGTCACCAGCGCCTTCACCCGCGCGCGGCTGTTGCTTTCCGGCCCACGCACCCACACCCAGGCGCCGTCGCGGATGTTCCGCGCCGCCGCGTCGGCGGGGTTGATCTCCACGAACATGTCCTGCTGCAGCTCGGCGAGCCACTTGTTGGACCGCGTCTCCTCGCCGCCGCCCTCGTATTCGACCAGGCGGCCGGAGGTGAGGACGATCGGGAAGTCGCGCGCCACTTCGTTGGACCGCGCCTGCACCGACTGGCCGAGATGCGGCAGGCGGAAGCCGCGGCGGTCCGGCAGGGTCGGGTACTGCGCGATCAGGTCGGTGCGCGGCGTGTAGATCGGCTCGCGGTGCACAGGCACCGGGTCCGGCAGGTTCCACGCCACCGCACGGGCCTTGGCGTTGCCATAGGCCATCACGCCATGTTCCATCGTCACGCGGATGATGCCGCCCGACAGGTCGGTCAGCCACGAGACGCGGTCTTCACCGCCAAAGCCGGTGCCGACCTCGGCGATCGTCGCCTTCTCCTCGGCCGTCAGCTCGTCGTACCAACCCATGCGCTTCAGCACGGCGACCGTGAATTCCGGATAGCCGTCCTGGATCTCCGAGCCCTTGGAGAAGGAGCCCTCGGCGAGCAGCGTCTGCCCCTCGCGCTCCACGCCGAAGCGGGCGCGGAAGGTGCCGCCGCCATCCTTCACATGCATGGAGGTGTCATAGAGGATGTGCGTGCCCGGGTGGCGCCACTCGGGCTTGCCCCAGCACGGCCAGGGCAGGCCGTAGTAGTCGCCGCGGACCTCCGCCGGCGCGTTCGGGCCGGCGCGCAGCGTCACCAGGTCGAAGTGCTGCTGGTGCTGCTGGTGGGCCTTGAGGCGCTCCGGCGAGATGCCCGAATAGCCCGAACCCCAGGCGCCGCGGTTGATCTCGTGCAGGATGCTCTCGGCCGTCGGCGCGTTGTCGCGGATCTGGAAGCCCTTGAACATGTCCTGCTGGAAGC
>JBIIRI010000217.1:0-4755 GCA_044341625.1 Roseomonas sp. | reverse complement strand
GCAACGGGGGAGGGAGAACCGGCGCGGAGCGCCGGTGGGAGGGGGCGCGACCAACCTTGGGCGCTGCAACCTCATGACACCCCGATCAGAACAACGCCGGCAGGATGCCGGCGCGCAGCATGGTCTCCGCACGCTCCAGGTCGCGCGGCGTGGACAGGTGGAACCAGGCGCCATCATGCACCAGGCCGAACAGCCGCCCGGACTCGATCGCGCGGTCATAGACGCGGTTGAGCGAGAAGGGGCCGTCCGGCATCCCCTCGAACAGGCGCGGGTTCAGGATCTGCACGCCGCCGAACAGATAGGGTGCGATCTCCCGTTCCTTCGGCCGGCGCGCGCGGCCGAGAGGGTCGAGCAGGAAGTCGCCCCGCCCCGTCTCCCCATCCACCTGCGCGGTCCGCACCAGCAGCAGCAGCGCATCCATCTGCGTCGCGTCGAAGGCGCTAGCGAGGCGCGCCAGCGCGGGGCGCGGGCCATCGAGCCAGAAGGCATCGCCATTGACGACAACGAATGGCTGCTCCGCGCTGGCCGTACCCGAGGTGGCGAGATGCGGCAGCGCGGCCTTCACGCCGCCGCCGGTCTCGAGCAAGGCCGATTCCCGCAGCACAACGGGTGCGGGCTCGCCGCCATGCGCGGCAACCGCATCGACGACCTGGTCGGCGAACCAGTAGGCGTTGACGACGAGCTTCCCGATGCCCGCATCGCGCAGCCGATCCATCGCGTGATGCAGCAGCGACCGGTCACACAGCCGCAGCAGCGGCTTCGGCGTCTCATCCGTCAGCGGGCGCATCCGCGTGCCGAGGCCGGCGGCCAACACCATCGCAGCCCCCGGTGTGACACGTTCGGCCTGTTGGGGCATCGTCATGCCGCCTGTTCCCTGAGTGATGCGGGGTTGGCACGCAGCGCGGGCGGCACATGCGCGTCGAGGAAGTCGCGCAGCGGCGCGGTGGCGTCGTGGCGCAGCGCGCGGTCCAGCAGCGCCCAGCAGCGCGGCCCATGGCAAAGATACCGCCACTTGCCGTCGCGCCGCGCGAGCCGGGTCCAGAGCGCGGCGACGCGCAGATGCCGCTGCGCCGCCTGCGCGGCCATCGCCGCGCGGAAAGCCTCCGCATCGACCGCAGGGCGCAGCGCCAGGTAGCGCGCGACGACGGTCTCGCGCAGATCCGGCGCCACGTCCCGCCGCGCATCCTCGACCAGCGAGACCAGATCATAGGCCGGGTGGCCGATGGCGGCATCCTGGAAGTCGATGATACCGACATGGCGCGGCGCGGCACGGTCGGGCAGCGGCATCAGGTTGGCGGGGAAGTAGTCGCGATGCACGAAGCCCCGCGCCGCGAAGGGCCCGAGCATCCGCGCCATCGCATCGTGGAACGCGGCGACGATGGCAGGGGCGGGCTTCGCGCCGAACACCTCTGTCCACCACCAGTCGAGGAAGGTGGCCGCCGCCGTCTCCGCCATCCGCGCGGCGCCCCATTCGGGCAGGCCCTCGGGCGGCGCCGTGTTGTGCAGCGCGGCCAGAGTCTCGGCGGCCGCGAGATAGAGCGGGCGTGGATCGGCGCCGGCATCCAGCAGCGCGGCCATGTTGTCGCGCCCCAAATCCTCCAGCAGCAGGAAGCCGGCGGGGATGTCCGCCGCGATCACCTCGGGCGCCGCCAGGCCGCTGCGGGCCAGATGCGCGCCGACATGCAGGAAGGGCCGCAGATCCTCCTGCGGCGGCGGCGCGTCCATCAGCAGCGCCGGGCGGGGGCCGCCATGCAGCCGCACATATCGCCGGAAGGAGGCATCGGAGGGCAGCGCGTCCTGCCGCGCCGCCGCGAAGCCGTGCCGGGCCAGGAAGTCGTCGGCGCCGTCCCTCATGCCAGCCCCTCCAGCCGTCCGGGCCAGCCGGTGAGGGTCGCGACGCGCTGGTCATCCTCGGCGCCGGGCGCGAAGGCGATGGTCAGCGCATCGGCGGGCCGCAGCGCGCCGAGCCGGTCGGGCCATTCCACCAGCACGATCCCGTCCCGCGCTTCCTCCCACCCCAGCTCAGCCAGGTCCGCCGCGCCGTCCAGCCGCCACAGGTCGAAATGGAAGGCCGGGCCGATGGGCAGGTCATAGCCCTGCACCAGGGTGAAGGTAGGGGAGGGCACCTCCAGCGCCGGGTCGGCGCTGGCGGCGCGCAGGAAGGCGCGGGCGAAGGTGGATTTCCCGGCGCCGAGCGGGCCTTCCAGCAGGATCGCATCCCCCCGCCGCGTGCGCGCGGCGAGCCGGGCGGCGAGGGCCTCGGTGGCGGTCGAATCGGGCAATGTCAGGGTCACGGGCTTGTGCATGCGGGGGCGGGGTCAATCTGCCCCCGCGGGGGTGCGCCGCACAAGCGGCGGGTTCGCGGTTTGATCGCGGGGCGGCTTGCCGCTAAGTCACCCGCCTTTGTTCAGGGATAATGAGACGATGTCCGCCAGGATCGAGACGGATGTGGCGATCATCGGCGCGGGGCCGGTCGGGCTCTTCGCGGTGTTCGAATGCGGCATGCTCCGCATGAAATCCGTGGTGATCGACACGCTGGAGGCGATCGGCGGCCAATGCGCCGCGCTCTATCCGGAAAAGCCGATCTTCGACATCCCCGCCCACCCCGAGATCGCCGGCGCCGACCTGATCGCGGCGCTGGAAAAGCAGGCCGCGCCCTTCGCGCCGACCATGCTGCTCGGCCGCCGGGTGGAGACGCTGCGACAGGCCGAGGGCGGCTTCGAGCTGACGACGAGCGCGGGCGACACGGTCGCGGCGAAGGCGGTGGTGATCGCCGCCGGCGCCGGCGCCTTCGGCCCGAACCGCCCGCCGCTGGATGGCCTCGCGGCCTATGAGGCCTCCGGCGCCGTCCGCTACATGGTGACGCGGCGGGAAGAGTTCCGTGGCAAGCGCGTGGTGATCGCCGGCGGCGGCGACAGCGCGGTGGATTGGGCGCTGAGCCTGAAGTCGGTCGCCGCCAAGGTCACGGTGGTGCATCGGCGCGACAAGTTCCGCTGCGCGCCCGAAAGCGCGGCGCAGCTGAAGGACGCCGCCGAGCGCGGCGAGATCGAGCTGGCCATCCCCTATCAGCTGGCAGGCCTCGAAGGCGAAGGCGGCCAGCTTTCCGCCGTGACGCTGGCGACGCTGAAGGGGGAGGCGAGGTCGGTGCCGGCCGATCACCTGCTGGCCTTCTTCGGCCTGTCGATGGAACTCGGTCCCATCGCGGAATGGGGCCTGGGGCTGGAGCGCAGCCACATCGCCGTGGCGCAAGCGACCTGCGAGACCAACATCCCGGGCGTCTTCGCCATCGGCGACATCGCGACCTATCCCGGCAAGCTCAAGCTGATCCTGCAGGGTTTCAGCGAGGCCGCGATGGCCGCCCACGCCATCCACCCCCGCGTCTTCCCGGGCGAAGCGCTGCATTTCGAATACAGCACCAGCAAGGGCGTGCCGGTGGGAGGGTGATGTCGCCCCCCTCATACCGGGGGTGATTCGGCGAGAAGCCTGCAAAAGCTGGGCGCGTCGCCCAGCTTCGCGCCATCCGCCGCCAGGCGCAGCGCCTGGTTGAAGAAGATCACGAAGCGATCGGCATGGTTCGGCGTGCCGATCGGGTACTGCCGCATCCGCCAGTGATTCGCGGCCCCGCGCTGCTCATAGACCCCGCCCGCATTATAGGCGCAGGCCACCACCGGCGGGTCGAGCCGCGTCACCCCCGCCTGGGCCGCGATGTAGCTCGCCCCCGCCAGGATGGATTGCGCCGGGTCCAGCAGCGTCGCGGCGGTGATGCGCGCCATGGCGGGATCGTCTTCCGGCAGCGGCAGCACATGGCGCGCGGTGGAGATCAGCGTCTGCATCAACCCGATGGAGACGCGATGCGGCGTCGCCTCGTCGCTGACGAAGCCCGGCTCCTCCCGCCGTGCCGCCGCCGCGGCGGCGGGGGTCGCGGCGCGGCGGGCGTCGCCCATCGATTCGGTGCAGGCGGTGGCGACCAGCAGTTCGATGGGCACGCCGGTCTCGATGGCCGCCGCGCGGAAGTGCGGGCCGAACCAGTCGAAAGCGCGGCGCGCGGCGAGCATCGCGCCCGTTGGCGCAAGAGGCCGTCCCTCGACCTCGATCCCCTCTGGCGTGAGGCACCAGCGCAGCCCGCCGCTGAACACCGCATGCGGGCGCCGCAGCGCGGGCAGCGCGGCGTGCAGCACGGCAGCGGGGGCATTGCGGCGCGTGGTCTCGGCGATGGCGGCGCCGGCAGACTCGGCGCGGGGACCGCTGCCGTCGCGCCAGAGAGTCAGCATGGCCCAGGTCTTGGGACCGACCACGCCATCCACCTCCGCCAGCCCGGCCTTGGCCTGGAACGCGGCCACCGCACGGCGCGTGGCAGGGCCGAAGCAGCCATCCACCACGCGGATCTCGCGCCCCGCCCCGGCCGGATCGGCCCGCAGCAGCAGGCGTTGCAGCGCCAGCACATCCTCACCGCGCTGCATCGGCAGGGTGGCGCGCAGGGTGCGCGGCAGCGCTGGCGGCACGGTTCGCGACAAGGTCTCGGTCAGCATGACAGGCTCCGGGCGGTGGTCTCGATGGCAGCGGACAGGGCACGCCATTGCGCGGCGGCTTCGGCGGGTGGGTCGCGCAGCAGCGGCGCGGCTTCGGCCAGCGCCGGGCAGGCCGGCGCGCCGCAGAGCCGCGCGGCGGTGAGCCGCGCGCTGGCGGCCAGGAAGCGCGGGCGCGGCGCGGTGGGCGCTTCCGCGCGCAGCCGGTCGGCTTCCGCCAGCAGCGCGG
>JBIIRI010000216.1:0-4795 GCA_044341625.1 Roseomonas sp. | reverse complement strand
GCAGGCGATGTTGCAGAGCGTGCCGGTGTTGATCCAGAGCGTCCGCAGCCCCGCCAGCGCCACCTGGGCGCGGACCTCCCCCTTCGCCGTCCGCACCGGGTCGCGGAACTTCGCCGGGTCCAGCGGGCGGGACAGGGTCTGGGTGCGGGTGGACATGCGGTCGAGCCCTCGGCGCGGCGGCGGGACGGGGCGGGCAGGACCGCCCCTCGGCATGGGTAGCCCGCCGGGCGGGGCGCGGGAAAGGCCGGTTGCGGTCCGCCCCCCTCAGCCGCGGGCGAAGCGCGCCTTCAGCGGGATGGCGGCGAGCGACAGCAGGGCGAGCCCGACCAGCGCCGCGATGATCTCGGGCGTCAGCACGCCGCGCACATCGAAGGCACCGCCCATCGCCAGCACATCCCCAAGCCCGGCGCCCGCCAGGCTGAACACCGCCGTCCCCGGCAGGATGCCGATGGCGGTGGTGGCGACATAGGTGCGAAGCCGCACGCCGACGAAGGCCGGCACCAGGTTCACCAGGAAGAACGGAAACAGCGGCACCAGCCGCAGGACCAGCAGGTAGGACGCCGCGTTGCGGCGGATGCCCTCCGCCAGCCGCCGCGCCGCCGGGCCCATCCGGTCCAGCGCGTCGGCGCCGAAGATGCGCCGCGCGAACAGGAAGACCAAAGTGGCTCCGGCCGTCGCACCCACCACCGTCAGCGCCGTCCCGCCCGCCGCGCCGAACAGGAAGCCCCCGGCCAATGTGATGAAAACCGCGCCGGGCAGGGAAAAGGCCACCGCGACCACGTAGAAGGCGACATAGGCCGCCGCCGCCAAGGCGAGGTTGGCAGCGACGAAGGCGACCAGCGCCTCCCGGTGCGTCGCCAGCGTGGCCAGCGACAGCTGCTCCGTCACCCCCGTTGCGCGCAGCAGGGCCACCGCGCCCACGACGCCGAGCACGATCCAGACGCGCCGGTCGCGGAGCATCCGGCTGAAGGTCATCGCGACAAATCCTCCGGGACGGGACGCGCTGTCATGTGGCGCGGAAGGCGCGCGAATTCCAGCCGCGCCCCGCCTCCGCCGCCCGGGGTGGCACCGGGCCGCGCGCGTTTACCGCTTCTTGAGACGCCCGGGGACATAAAGGCAGCCGGAGCCGCCGACGGAGTACCCATGGACGACCTGATCGCTGACTTCCTGACCGAGACGCATGAGGGACTGGCAGCGCTGGATGTCGCGCTGGTGCGGCTCGAGAAGGCGCCGGATGACGCACCGACGGTGTCCGAGATCTTCCGCGTCATCCACACCATCAAGGGCACCTGCGGCTTCCTCGGCCTGTCGCGGCTGGAGAAGGTGGCGCATGCCGGCGAGAACGTGCTGGGCCGCTATCGCGACGGCACTCTGAAGGTGACGCCGGACGGCATCACGCTGATCCTACGAGCGCTCGACCGCATCAAGGCGATCATCGCCGGGCTCGAGCAGACAGGCACGGAGCCGGCGGGCGACGACACGGCGCTGATCGCCGCCCTGGACGGCGCCGCGGAAGGCGGCGTGGACACCCCCCCCGCCGCAGAGACAACCGCGGAACAGCCCACGGAACAGCCGGTGCAGGAGGCCGGCGGCATTGCCGCGCCGCAATCCATCCGCGTCTCGGTCGAGGTGCTGGAAGACCTGATGACGCTGGTCAGCGAATTGGTGCTGACACGCAACCAGCTGATGCAGGTGGCGCGCGCGCGCAGCGACCAGGCCTTCTCCGTGCCGCTGCAGCGGCTGTCCCACATCACCTCCGACCTGCAGGACGGGGTGATGAAGACGCGCATGCAGCCGATCGGCAATGCCTGGGCAAAGCTGCCGCGCCTGGTGCGCGACCTGGCGCGCGAAGTGTCGAAGAAGATCGAGCTCGAGATGCGCGGCGAGTCCACGGAACTCGACCGGCAGGTGCTGGAACTGATCAAGGACCCGCTGACGCACATGGTCCGCAACAGCGCCGACCACGGGCTGGAAAGCCCCGAGGAACGGCGCCGCGCCGGCAAGTCGGAGACCGGCCGGATCATGCTGAACGCCTATCACGAAGGCGGCCACATCCTGATCGAGATCGCCGATGACGGCAAAGGCCTGAACACCGCGCGCATCCGCGAGAAGGCCGTGGCGCAGGGCCTGGCGACCGAGGCCGAGGTCGCGGCGATGCCGGATGCCGAAATCCACCGCTTCATCTTCCGCGCCGGCTTCTCCACCGCCGCCGCCGTCACCGCCGTCTCGGGCCGGGGGGTGGGCATGGATGTGGTGAAGACGAATGTGGAGCGGATCGGCGGCACGATCGACGTCGCCTCCACCACCGGCCGCGGCACGGCCTTCACGATCAAGATCCCGCTGACGCTCGCCATCGTCTCCGCACTGGTGGTGCAGGTGGCGGGGGAACGCTTCGCGATCCCGCAGATCGGGGTGCTGGAGATGGTGCGCGTCGGCGGCTCCTCCGGCGCCAGGATCGAGCGCATCAAGGATGCGCCGGTGCTGCGTCTGCGCGACCGGCTGCTGCCGCTGGTCGGCCTCGCGCGCGCGCTCGGCCTGGATGAAGCGGAGGGGGATGCCGGCGACGATGCCGGCTTCGTCGTCGTCACGCAGGTGGGCGCATCGATGTTCGGCCTGATCGTGGACGACCTGCACGACACCGAGGAAATCGTGGTCAAGCCGGTGCCGCCCATCCTGCGCCATATCGGCGTCTTCTCCGGCAACACCATTCTCGGCGACGGCAGCGTCATCATGATCCTCGATCCGAACGGGATCGCGCGCGCCACGGGCGTCACATCGACGAACGCCACGACGGGCGCCGCCGAGGGCACCGGCGGCAGCCTCCGCTCCAGCGAGAAGACGGCGATGCTGCTGTTCCGCGCGGGCGACGCGACGCCGAAGGCGGTTCCCCTCGGCCTCGTCGCGCGGCTCGACGACCTGGCGGTGGAGCAGATCGAGTATTCGGGCGGCGTGCCGGTCGTGCAGTATCGCGGCCAGCTGATGCCGCTGCTGGGGATGGGCCAGGACGGGCTGCACGCCGATGACGCGGAGCGCGGGCGGCAGACGGTGCTGGTGTTCAGCGAAGGGGACCGCAGCCTCGGGCTGATGGTCGATGCCATCCTCGACGTCGTGGAGGAGCGGCTGGAGATCAAGGGCGGGCAGGACCGGCCGGGCTTCCTCGGCTCCGCCGTCGTCGCGGGCAAGGTGACGGATGTGCTCGACACCGCCTGGTGGCTGCGGCGGTCCGGCAGCGACTGGTTCGGCGCCGCCGATGCCGCGCCCATGCAGCGCCTGCTGGTGGTGGAGGACAGCGCCTTCTACCGCGAACTGGTCGTGCCGACCCTGTCGGCCGCCGGCTACGACGTCGTCGCCGTCGCGGACCCCGCGGAGGCGCTGCGCCTGCGCGACCGCGGCGCGGTGTTCGACGCGATCGTCTCCGACATCGAGATGCCGGGCATGGACGGCTTCGCCTTCGCGCGCGCTGTGCGCGATGGCGGGCCGTGGGCGGGGCTGCCACTGGTGGCCCTCTCGGGCCGCGGCGACGCGGCGGCGCTGAACACGGCGCGAGAGGCGGGCTTCACCGATTTCGTCACGAAACACGACCGGGAGTCGCTGCTGGAGTCGCTCCGCACCTGCCTCGCCCAACCGGTCGCAGCCTGAAGAACGAGGAGAAGGCGGCATGCGAAGCCAATCCATAGAGACCGCGACAGCAGAAGCCGATCTGGTGCTGACCATCACAGTCGGCGGCCAGGCCTGCGGCGTGCCGGTGCTGACCGTGCGCGACGTGCTCGGCACGCAATCGATCACGCCGATCCCGCTGGCATCGGCGGAGATCGAGGGCGCGATGAACCTGCGCGGCCGCATCGTGACGGCTGTCGATCTCCGCCGCCGGCTCGGCCTGCCGGCGCGGGAGAAGGGCGCGCAGCCGATGAGCGTCGTCGTCGAGCATGGCGGGGAGCTCTATGCGATGCTGGCCGATGCGGTGGGCGATGTCGTGCCGCTTCAGGCCAGCGAGCGCGACGGGAACCCGCCGACCCTCGATCCCCTGTGGCGCGATGTCTCGCGCGGGGTGCACCAGCGGGACGGACAGCTGCTGATCCTGCTCGACGTGGAACACGTGCTGACGATCGGCGGTGACAGATGATCCCCGCGCTGGAAGGCGGCCAGGGCCTGCACTGCCTGGTGGTCGATGACAGCCGCGTTGTCCGCAAGGCCGCGCGACGGATCATGGAAGGATTCGGCTTTGCGGTGCGGGAGGCGGAGGACGGCCAGCAGGCACTGCTGGCCTGCCGCGACGCGCTGCCGGATCTCGTGCTGCTCGACTGGAACATGCCGATGATGGACGGCATGGAGTTCCTGCGCGCCGCGCGGGCCGAGTACGGGCCGGACAAGCCGCTGGTGATGCTCTGCACGACGGAAAACACGCCGGAGAAGATCCTGACGGCGCTGGATGCCGGCGCCCAGGAATACGTGATGAAGCCCTTCGACGCGGAGATCCTGGGAGGCAAGCTGGAACAGCTCGGCCTGCTACGGGAGGCCACGTGACAGCGCCCTTGGCGCGGGCAGCATCGGCATCGATCCGCGTTATGCTGTGCGACGACAGCGTCGTGGCGCGCGGCGCCCTGGCGCGGCTGCTGGCGGTGGATCCGGCCATCCGGGTGGTGGCGCAGGCACCGGATGGCCGCCAGGCCATCGCCACGCTCGGTGCGATGGCGGCGGCGGAACGGCCGGATGTGGTGCTGCTCGACCTCGAGATGCCGGTGATGGATGGGCTGACGGCGCTGCCGCTGATCCTGCGCGCCGCCCCCGGCGTGCA
>JBIIRI010000215.1:0-4813 GCA_044341625.1 Roseomonas sp. | reverse complement strand
TTGTGTGCGCCGCACCCCCTGGCTATGTTGGGCCGGAACACGGGAACACAGCATGAACGACCTCTTCGGTCGCGCCCGTCCCAAGGCGGGCGCGGCGCAGATCAGCGCGGGCTCCGACTATTCCGCCAAGGACATCGAGGTGCTGGAGGGGCTGGAGCCCGTCCGGCGGCGCCCCGGCATGTATATCGGCGGCACCGACGACAACGCCCTGCATCACCTGGCTGCCGAGATCATCGACAACGCGATGGACGAGGCCGTGGCCGGCCATGCCGATTTCATCGAGGTTACGCTGGAAGCCGACAACTGGCTGACCGTGCGCGACAATGGGCGCGGCATCCCGGTGGACCCACATCCGAAATTCCCGAAGCTCTCGGCGCTGGAGGTCATCCTCACCACGCTGCATTCGGGGGGGAAGTTCTCGGGCAAATCCTATGAGACCTCGGGCGGCCTGCACGGGGTGGGGTCTTCCGTGGTCAATGCGCTGGCCGAGCGGATGGAGGTGGAGGTCGCGCGCGACCGCACCCTGTTCAGCCACGCCTTCGAACGCGGCAAGCCGGTCCAGAAGCTGAAGAACCTCGGGCCCATCCACAACCGGCGCGGCACCACGGTGCGCTTCAAGCCGGACCCCGAGATCTTCGGCAAGCTGGCCTTCGCCCCCGCGCGGCTCCACCGGCTGTGCCGGTCCAAGGCCTATCTGTTCCGCGGTGTCGAGATCCGCTGGAAATGCGAGGCCGCGCTGGTCGCCGGCAGCGACACGCCGGCGGAAGCGGTGCTGCATTTCCCGGGCGGGCTGGCCGACTTCCTCGCCGCCTCCATCGAAGGCCGCGCGACAGTGGTGCCCGCGCCCTTCGCCGGCGAAGTGAGCTTCACCGAAAGCGCGAGCGGGGAGAAGGCAGGCCGGGCGGAATTCGCACTGACCTGGCTGGAACAGGGGGAAGGCTTCCTCAACACCTACGCCAACACGATCCCGACCCCGCAGGGGGGCACGCATGAGGCCGGGCTGCGCGCCGCGCTGGTGAAGGGGCTGCGGGCCTATGGCGAGCTGAAGCGCGACAAGCGGGCGGCGACGCTGACGGCCGATGACGTCTTCGGCGGGCTGGCCGGGATGCTCAGCGTCTTCATCCGCGACCCGCAATTCCAGGGCCAGACCAAGGACAAGCTGACCAGCCCCGAAGCCGCCCGCCTGGTCGAGGCCGCGCTGCGCGACCATTTCGACCATTGGCTGACCGGCGACCCCGCCACCGCCGACAACCTGCTGGCCTGGGCGGTGGAACGGGCCGAGGAACGCATCCGCCGCAAGGAACAGAAGGACACGCCGCGAAAATCCGCGACGCGGAAGCTCCGCCTGCCCGGCAAGCTCGCCGATTGCTCCCGCGCCAGCGCGGAGGGGACGGAGCTGTTCCTGGTGGAAGGCGACAGCGCCGGCGGGTCCGCCAAGCAGGCGCGCGACCGGGAAACCCAGGCGGTGCTGCCGCTGCGCGGCAAGATCCTGAACGTCGCCAGCGCCTCCGCCGACAAGCTGCGCGCGAACCAGGAGCTGAAAGACCTGATCGAGGCGCTGGGCTGCGGCGTCGGCGAACGCTTCGACATCGCCCGGCTGCGCTATGGCCGCGTGGTGATCATGACCGATGCCGATGTCGACGGGGCGCATATCGCCGCCCTGCTGATGACCTTCTTCTACAAGGAACTGCCCGAACTGGTGCGGGAGGGGCGCGTGCACCTGGCCCAGCCGCCGCTCTACCGGCTGCAGGCGGGGGGCAAGAGCGTCTATGCGAAGGACGATGCCGACAAGGACCGGCTGATGAAGCGGGACTTCAAGGCGAACCAGAAGGTGGAGGTGTCCCGCTTCAAGGGCCTGGGCGAGATGCCGCCGGCCGCCTTGAAGGAGACGACGATGGACCCGCGCAAGCGCACCCTGCTGAAGGTGGTGCTGCCGCCAGAAGAACGTGCTCGGACCTCCGAGCTGATCGAGGCGCTGATGGGCCGCCGGCCGGAGCTGCGCTTCCGGTTCATCCAGGACAATGCGGCGAAGCTCGACGAGGAAGCGGTGGACGCCTGAACGCGGCGGCCATCGCCGGCCGCCCCAGGGTCAGGTCCTGGACCCGCGCGCGGCCTGGGCGATGGCGGCCACGAAGGCCTCGGAATCGACCGGGACCACTTGGCGCTGCGGGGTCGTGACCTGCACCTTCAGATATCGCCCCGCCGCCGCGCCGAGGCAGACCAGCGTGCGGACCTGCTGGCGCCCATAGGTGCCTTCGAGCCGTGCGCAGGACAGTGGCGCGCCGCCGGGCACGGCCAGTTCGGTCCGCCCCCGCTCGGTCAGCCGCTGGCTGGTACGCGTGCCGGCCAGCGCCATCACCTCGGCCAGCGCGGTGGCGAATTCGCCGGCCAGCCGCGGATCGCGGTCCGAAATGGGCCCATGGCCACGGTCATAGAGGCTAACCGTCGCCACAGCCGCGCGCGACGGGCCGGCATATTCCACCGCCGCCCCCTGGCCCGGCCGATCGGTCTCGAGCCAGAAGGTGCCACCCCGCGCGAAGCCCACCGCCTCGGCCGGCAAGCGCCCGGCCGCGGCTTCCAGCGTCATGCCGCCCGAGGGAGTCGTCTGGGCGGCGCGACGCGCGCCCTCCTGCGGGGCGCAGGCCACTGGCAGCGCCAGCGCCCCGAGCAGGAGGACGAGCCGACGCATCCTTCAGCGATTCCGACGCAGCACTTGGAGCATGAGATCCGCCACCACCGTCGCGACTGCCACCAGGAAGACCACCTGGAACACGGTTACGAAGACCCAGAGCCCGATTGGGAAGGTCGCCATCCCGCCGGGGATCGCCATCCAGCCCAGCGGCAGGAACAGGTACCCATAGGCGTGCGGCACATGCTCGGCGATCTGGAAGGTACCTTCGTAGATCATGGTGGCTGCCACGTAAAGAATGACCAGCAGGCCCACCCAGGCGATCCAGCGGTGCTTCTCCAGCAGGTTCGCGATGAAGGTCGCCGCCACGCCCATCAGCACGACCGAGACCGCGAGGCCGAAGATCAGGATGTAGGGGTGGTCCTTCGCCGCGCCCGCCACCGCGAGCACGTTGTCGAGGCTCATGGAGATGTCGGCGACCAGGATCTGCGTGATCGCCTGGCGCAGGGTCTTGCGGGGGTTGCCGTTCTCGTCGAGCTCGGCGCCGTCATCGCCCGCGCCATGCTCGCCATGGCCGCCGCCGTTCCGCAATTCGCGGTACATCTTCCAACAGACCCAGAGCAGCAGCACGCCGCCCGCGAAGACGATGCCGACGATGGACAGCAGCTGGACGGTGATGGAGGCGAAGCCGATCCGCATGATCGTCGCCGCCGCGATGCCCCAGAAAATCGCCTTGCGCCGCTGATCGGCCGGCAGGCCAGCGGCGGCCATGCCGACGACGATCGCATTGTCGCCGGCCAGCACGATGTCGATGAGCAGCACCTGCCCAAGCACCACGAGCATATCGCTATATTGCGAAAAATCCATGTTTCGAATTACCTATTTGCCATAACCGAGGTGATCTTCGTCCCTTTTTGTGCGTGGCTGTCAACCACCCCTGCCCCGATCGCAGGACCGCGCCGCCCGCATCCGCGCCCCGCGCGGCGCGGGCTTGCCGCCGACGCCCCGGCGCGGGCACAAGGCGCCTTCGCACGACCAGCCATCGGAACCGCCGCATGATCCCGCGCTACAGCCGCCCCGAGATGGCGGCGATCTGGTCGCCCGAGAATCGCTTCCGCATCTGGTTCGAGATCGAGGCGACCGCCGCCGAGGCGATGGCCGCCCTCGGCACCATCCCCCAGGCCGCCGCGACCGCGATCCGGCAGCGGGGCGCGCCGCGCCTCGCCAACATCTCCCAGGCCGATCTCGACCGGATCGACGCGATCGAGCGGGAGACGCGCCACGACGTCATCGCCTTCCTCACCTGGCTCGGCGAGGGGATCGGTGAGGAAGCACGCTTCATGCACCAGGGCATGACCAGCTCGGACGTGCTGGACACCTGCCTCGCCGTGCAGATGACCCAGGCCGCCGACCTGCTGATCGCGGATGTGGATGCGCTGCTGGACGCGCTCCGGACCCGCGCGCTGGACTTCAAGCAAACGCCGACCATCGGCCGCAGCCACGGCATTCATGCCGAGCCCACCACCTTCGGCCTGAAGCTGCTCGGCCATTGGGCGGAGTTCCGCCGCGGCCGCGACCGGCTGGTGGCCGCACGGGCAGAGGTCGCGACCTGCGCCATCAGCGGCCCGGTCGGGACCTTCGCCAGCGTCGATCCGCGCGTCGAGGCGCATGTGGCCAAGCATCTGGGCCTGGCGGTCGAGCCGGTCTCGACCCAGGTGATCCCGCGCGACCGGCACGCGGCCTTCTTCGCGGCACTCGGCGTCGTGGCATCCAGCCTGGAGCGGCTGGCGACGGAGGTCCGCCACCTGCAGCGCAGCGAGGTGCGTGAGGCGGAAGAGTTCTTCCACCCCGGCCAGAAGGGGTCGTCCGCCATGCCGCACAAGCGCAACCCGGTGCTGAGCGAGAACCTGACCGGCCTCGCGCGCATCGTGCGCGGCTATGTCGTGCCGGCGATGGAGAATGTGGCGCTCTGGCATGAACGCGACATCAGCCACAGCAGCGTGGAGCGGATGATCGGCCCGGATGCGACCGTGACGCTCGATTTCGCGCTGATGCGGGCGGCGGGGATGATGGCGAAGCTCACCGTCTATCCCGAACGGATGCAGGCCAATCTGGAATCGCTCGGCGGCGTGGTGCACAGCCAGAAGGTGCTGCTGGCGCTGACCCAGGCGGGGCTGGCGCGGG
>JBIIRI010000214.1:0-4820 GCA_044341625.1 Roseomonas sp. | reverse complement strand
GTTACCTCACGCTCGCGCTATAGCAGGACGGGCTTGATCCGCCGCCGCCGCATCCGGGTCCAGACCAGGCCTGCGATGATGGGCACCAGCACCGCGACGATGATCTCGCCCTTCAGCCAGCCGCCGAATTCGAAGGGCTTGATCGCGTAGCCCAGCAGCGACAGCACGTAATAGCTGATGCCGGCGACGGATAGGCCCTCCACCGTCTCCTGCAGCCGCAGTTGCGCGCGGCCGGTATCGGCCATGGCCGCCAGCAGCTTCTGCGTCTGCGCTTCCTGCGCCACCGCGACGCGGGCGCGGAGCAGGTCCACCGCGCGGCCGCAGCGGATGGACAGCGCGCCGATCCGCGTGCTGGCCGCATCGACCGTCGCCATCGCCGGATCCAGCCGGCGTTCCAGATACTCGGTCAGCGTCGGCAACCCGTGCAGACGCTGTTCGCGCAGCAGCTGCAGCCGCCGGCCCACCAGCGCGTGATAGGCCCGCGCGGCGGAAAACCGGTCGGCCGTCGTCGCCGACTGCTGCTCGATGGAGGTGGCGAGGCCCGCCAACTCCTCCAGCGCCTTGCGTTCCTCTTCAAGGTCGTCGAGGCCGGGCAGGGTGCCGGCGATCGCCGCCAGCCTTTCCGAGGCGGGGCCGAGCTCGGCGGAGACCGCGCGCGCCGCCGGCAGGGCGAGCAAGGCGAGCATCCGGTAGGTCTCGATCTCCCACAGCGCCTGGGCCAGGCGGCCGGCAAGCGCCGCGGTCATCCCATGGTCCTGCAGCAGCAGCCGCGTGAAGCCGTCCGGGCCGAGGCGGAAATCCGTCCAGCAGGTCGCGGCCCCGGCCGACAGGCTGGCGCCGGCCAGGTTGTCGGGCACGAAGCAGCCGGGGGGCGGGGGCTCATCCTCCCCGCCGGTGCGGATCACGGCGATGTGGCAGGCGACCAGCGTCTGGCCGGGCAGGTCTTCCAGCCAATCCGTCGGCACGGCCTCGATCGCGCTGTCGGCGAAGGGGTCGGCGGCGGCGGCGTCGGGGCCAGGGCGGAAGAAGGTCCAGCCGTCGAATTCGGTGTGGCGTTCGTAGCGCAGGCTGAACCGCCCGAAATCCGCCAGCACGAAATCCGCCCCCGGCGCCGGAGGCGTGACGCCGTAGCGCCGGCATAGCAGCGCCAGATGTTCGATCGCGGCGCCGCGCCGGGCGCCCGGCTCGGTCACATTCGCGAGGCGGCTGATCGAGACCGGGGTCGCGAGCGGCAGCGGTGGGCGGGCGTGCAATTCCCCCGCGAGCAGGTCGCGATCGGGATGCAGGGGGAGGGAGCGGATCATGTCGGGGACGGACAACTTGCCATGCGCCGGCCCGGCAGGCCAGCGCCTTGATGGACCACGCCCTTTCCCAGGCGGGGTCGTTGCTTTTCGCGGGCGGTGGCGCCGGCCCCCTTGTCCGCACCCGCCGGGCTCAATACATCGCCCATGACGGACCGCCGCCCGGCGGGCTGGTCCACTCGCCACTGTCAACCCACCCGGCACAGGCCGAAGGGGGCGGATGCGGTGCCTCAGGGGCCGCCACCGCTTGCCAAGGAGGAGCTTACGCATGAGCAAGGTCATCGGGATCGACCTCGGGACCACCAATTCCTGCGTCGCGATCATGGAGGGCAAGGATGTCCGCGTGATCGAGAACGCGGAGGGCGCGCGCACCACCCCGTCCATGGTCGCCTTCGCCAAGAACGGCGAACGCCTCGTCGGCCAGTCCGCGAAGCGCCAGGCGGTCACCAACCCCACCAACACGCTCTATGCCGTGAAGCGCCTGATTGGCCGTCGCTTCGACGACCCGGTGGTGGGCAAGGACAAGGCGCTGGTGCCCTACACCATCGCGCGCGCGCCGAATGGCGATGCCTGGGTCGAGGCGAATGGCGAAACCTTCGCGCCCCAGCAGATCAGCGCCAATGTCCTGACGAAGATGAAGGAGACGGCCGAGGCCTATCTCGGTGAGAAGGTGACCCAGGCGGTCATCACCGTCCCCGCTTACTTCAACGACGCCCAGCGGCAGGCGACGAAGGAAGCCGGCGCCATCGCGGGGCTCGAGGTTCTTCGCATCATCAACGAGCCGACGGCGGCGGCGCTGGCCTACGGCATGGACCAGAAGAAGGGCGGCACCATCGCGGTCTATGACCTCGGCGGCGGCACCTTCGACGTCTCCGTCCTCGAGATTGGTGACGGCGTGTTCGAGGTGAAGTCCACCAATGGCGACACCTTCCTCGGCGGCGAGGATTTCGACGCGCGCGTGATCGATTACCTGGCCGATGAGTTCAAGAAGGAACAGGGCATCGACCTGCGCGGCGACAAGCTGGCGCTGCAGCGGCTGAAGGAAGCCGCCGAGAAGGCGAAGATCGAGCTGTCTTCGTCCAAGCAGACCGAGATCAACCTGCCCTTCATCACCGCCGATGCGAGCGGCCCGAAGCACCTGGTGCTGACCCTGACGCGCTCGAAGCTTGAAGCGCTGGTGGATGACCTGATCACCCGGACGCTCGAGCCCTGCCGCCAGGCGTTGAAGGATGCGGGGCTGACGGCCGGCGAGATCGATGAGGTGATCCTGGTCGGCGGCATGACCCGCATGCCCAAGGTCATCGAGGCGGTGAAGCAGTTCTTCGGCAAGGAGCCCGCCCGCAACGTCAACCCGGACGAGGTCGTGGCGATCGGCGCGGCCATCCAGGGCGGCGTGCTGAAGGGCGACGTCAAGGACGTGCTGCTGCTGGACGTGACCCCGCTGTCGCTCGGCATCGAGACGCTGGGCGGCGTGTTCACGCGCCTGATCGACCGCAACACGACGATCCCGACCAAGAAGGCCAACACCTTCTCGACCGCCGAGGACAACCAGAACGCGGTGACGATCAAGGTCTTCCAGGGCGAGCGGGAGATGGCGGCGGACAACAAGCTGCTCGGCCAGTTCGACCTGCAGGGCATCCCCCCCGCGCCGCGCGGCGTGCCGCAGGTGGAAGTCACCTTCGACATCGACGCGAACGGCATCGTCAGCGTCAGCGCGCGCGACAAGGCGACGGGCAAGGAGCAGCAGATCCGCATCCAGGCCAAGTCCGGCCTGTCGGATGCCGATATCGAGCGGATGGTGAAGGACGCGGAAGCCAATGCGGAAGCCGACCGCCAGCGGCGCGAAGCGGTGGAGGCCCGCAATCAGCTCGACGCGCTGGTGCATTCCACCGAGAAGACGCTGAAGGAGAACGGCGACAAGGTCGGCCCGGCCGAGAAGGCGGAGGTCGAGGCGGCGCTGGCGGAGGCGCGCACCGCGATGGAAGGCCAGGACGCCGATGCGATCCGCGCCGCGTCCGAAAAGCTGTCCCAGACCGCGATGAAGATGGGCGAGGCGCTGTACAAGGCGCAGCAGGCCAGCGAGCAGGCGGCGCAGGCCGATGGCGGCGCCCAGGGCGGCTCCCAGGGTGGTCCGGGTGGCAACCCGAATGAGAAGGTGGTCGACGCCGAGTTCGAGGAAGTCGATCCGAAGAAGAAGAAGCCGTCCTGACCCCGGGGTCCCGGACGGCGTGAGGATGGCGCGCCCGGCTTCCGCAAGGGGGTCGGGCGCTGTCATGTTGACCGAGACGAAGCTACGGATCGAGGACCTTCGGGCCCATGGCCAAGCGTGACTACTACCAGGTCCTGGGCGTCGCCCGGGAGGCGAGCGAGGAGGACCTGAAGAAGGCCTACCGCAAGCTCGCCATGATGTATCACCCCGATCGCAACCAGGGCGACAAGGGGGCCGAGGCCAAGTTCAAGGAACTCAACGAGGCCTATGACGTCCTGAAGGACGCCGAGAAGCGCGCGGCCTATGACCGCTTCGGCCATGCGGCCTTCGAGGGCGGTATGGGCGGCGGCGCCGGTGGCGGCCCCCAGGGCGGCTTCGGCGGCGCCTTCGAGGATATCTTCGAGGAGATGTTCGGCGGCCTCGGCCGGCGCGGCGGCGGTCGTGGCGGGCCTGTGGGGCGCGGCAGCGACCTGCGGACCGCAGTCGAGGTCACGCTCGAGGAAGCCTTCGCCGGCGCCAAGAAGACCATCCGCATCGCGACCGCCGTGGTGTGCGAGGCCTGCAAGGGCAGCGGCGCCGATGGCCCGGCCGCCCAGGCGGCGGCCACCTGCGGCACCTGCGGCGGATCGGGCAAGGTGCGGGCGCAGCAGGGCTTCTTCCTGATCGAGCGCACCTGCCCCACCTGCGGCGGCGCGGGCCGCGTGGTGAAGAACCCCTGCAAGGTCTGCGCCGGCCAGGGCCGCGTGCAGCGCGACCGGACGCTCTCCGTCTCCGTCCCGGCCGGTGTCGAGGACGGCACCCGCATCCGCCTGACGGGGGAAGGGGAGGCCGGTCTGCGCGGGGCGCCCGCCGGCGATCTCTATGTCGATGTCAGCCTGAAGTCGCACCCGATCTTCCAGCGCGACGGTGCCAATATCTTCGTCCGCGTGCCGCTCCGCATGACCCAGGCCGCGCTCGGCGCGGCGGTGGAGGTGCCGACGGTGGATGGCGGCCGCGCCAAGGTGACGATCCCCGCCGGTACCCAGGCGGGCGACCAGTTCCGCCTGCGCGGCAAGGGCTTCTCCGTGCTCCGCAGCGCGGCGCGTGGGGACATGTATGTCCAGGTGGCGGTCGAGACGCCGCAGAACCTGACCAAGCGGCAGCAGGAATTGCTGGCGGAGTTCGAACGCGAATCGGAGACTTCCGGCCGTTCGAGCCCCGAAAGTGAGGGCTTCTTCGCCAAGGTGAAGGAGTTCTGGGACGGCCTCAACAACCGTTGATCCTGGCTGGCAGGGCCCGTTGCGCCGCCGACGCGGATGTGACGGAGCCCC
>JBIIRI010000213.1:0-4825 GCA_044341625.1 Roseomonas sp. | reverse complement strand
GCCAGCGGCGGGATCAAGCCGAGCAGCGTCCGCAGCAACGTGGTCTTGCCGCCACCATTCGGCCCCAGCAGGCACAGCACGCGGCCGGGCCGCAAGGCCAGCGAGATATCGGAGGCGACGACGCGGTGGCCGTGCCCCACCGCGAGGCCGCGCGCCTCCAGCAGCGCGGTCATGCGCCGCCTCGGCGGGCGCGGATCAGCAGCCAGAGGAACAGCGGCGTGCCGAGCACAGCGGTGAGAATGCCGAGCGGCACCTCCATCCGCCCCACGCTCCGCGCCAGCGTGTCCACCGCCAGCAGAAATGCGGCGCCGAGGATCATAGACAGCGGCACCAGCCGGCGCAGGTCCGGCCCGCCCAGCATCCGCGCCATATGCGGCACCACAAGGCCGATCCAGCCGACCGCGCCGGCCAGCGCGGTGACGGCGGCGGTGCAGAGCGTCGCCAGCGCCACCGCGCCCGCCCGCAGCGCCGTCGTGTTCACGCCGAGCGCGCGGGCCTCGTCCTCGCCCAGCGTCAGCAGGTTCAGCCGCCAGCGGATCAGGAACAGGCCGAGCAGGCCGAGGATCGCGGGGGCCGCAGCCGCCAGGATGTCGCCCCGGGTCGCGGCGGAGAGCGTGCCGAGGAGCCAGAAGGTGATGGCCGGCAACTGGTTGTAGGGATCGGCCAGGATCTTCAGCAGGCTGATCGCCGCCCCCATCAGTGCGCCAAGCGCGATCCCCGCGAGGATCAGCACCAGCACCGGATCGCCCTGCCCCCGCACCGCCCCGGCCAGCGCCGCAACCGCCGCCACAGCCGCGATCCCCCCGGCGAAGGCCATCCCCTGGATGGCCACGACCGGCAGGCCGAGGAAGATGCCGAGCACCGCGCCAAGCGAGGCGCCTGCGGAGACGCCGAGCAGGTCGGGCGAGGCGAGCGGGTTACGAAACATGCCCTGGAAGGCCGCGCCCGCCGCGGCCAGGGCCGCGCCGACCAGCATGGCGGCTACGACGCGGGGCAGGCGGATGTTCCAGAACACCAGCGCGGCGGGACTCTCGTCGCGCCCCAACAGAATCGCGGGTAACTGCGACGGCGCGATCGGGAAGCGCCCGACGGAGAGCGCAGCGAGGAAGGCGAGGACCAGCGCCAGCAGCGCAAGCCCCCAGGCCAGCGCCCCACGCCGGCCTGGGACAGCCCTGGCGGGCAAGGGCGGGGCGCTCACGCGGCGGGTAGCGCGGGCCGCAGCAGTGCCTCGATCTGCGAAGACTCCGGCCGGCGGTGGTAGAACAGCGCGTGGAAGGCGGCGACGGCCTCGGCCAGCCCGTCGCGCGGCGCGGCGCCGAACAGCACGGGAAGCCAGATCAGGCCCAGCAGCCGGTTCACCGAAGGCGGAAAATCCATCCAGCCGAAGGGCAGCCCTGGCAGCAGCACGGCCCGGCCCGCCCGCACTGCCGGCAGGGCGCGCCAGAGCGGATCCGTGCGCGTCAGCGCCAGCGCATCCGGATTCTGGAAGATCAGCCAGTCGGGGTTCCAGGCCAGCACCTGTTCCATGCTGATCTGCACCAGCCCGCCGGGGCCGAGCGCGCGGCCCGCGACATTCTCCGCCCCGGCGACATCGATGATCTCGGTGTTGATGGAGCCTTGCAGCCCCGTCTCGAGCCCGCGCGGATTGCGAAGGTAGAGCACGCGCGGGCGGCCGCGGGCGCGCAGCCGCTCAGCCGCGTCGGTCGCCGCGGCCAGGATGCGCTCTGCGGCCTCTGCGCGGACCGCGCAGGCCTCGCGCCGGTCGAGGATGTCGCCCAGCAGCCGGTATGTTTCGGGAATTCTCGGCAGCGCGCCATCCAGCAGCAGCACGGGCAGGCCGGTCTGCTCGCGCACGCGCTCGGCCAGCGATACATAGGTCTGGCCCACGGAGCCGTAGTCGAGCACCAGGTCGGGACGGCGGGCGAGCACCGCCTCGATATTCGCGGTGTTGTCGCGCCCCGTCAGCCGCCCGAGTTGCGGCAGGGCGGCGGCCTCCGGCGTCAGGAAAGCGGCTTCGGCCGGGTGCGGCGGGCGGGCGGGCCAGCCCATCAGCGTCTCGGGCGCGGCGGTGTAGAGCAGGATCGCGGCGGGCGGCCCGGCGGGCAGCACGCGCGCGATGCGGTCCGGCACCGCGATGCGGCGCCCCGTCGCGTCCGGCACGTTGCGATCCGCCCCCGCCGGCGCGGAGATCGCGCCGAGGCCGGCGGCGAGCAGGGCGCGGCGGCCGGCCTGCATCGCTCAGTCCTCCGTGCCGACCATCACATCGGACGCCTTCACCACCGCCACCGCACGGCCGCCGACCGCGAGCCCCAGCTCCTCGGCCGATTCATTGGTGATGGAAGCGGTCAGCACGACGCCCGGCGCGACCTCGATCTTCACATGCGTCGTGGTAACGCCCTTGCGGATCTCGGTGATGGTGCCGGCGAACTGGTTGCGGGCGGAGAGCTTCAGCATGCGCGTCGGGTCCTTCCGGGATCAACGGGTTGGCAGGGGCAGGCCGGGCGCGTCGAAGCCGTGCCGCGCCAGGATCGTCTGGCCCGGCGGCGAGAGCAGGAACAGCACGAAACGCGCCGCCTCCGGCCGGTCGGACAGCAGGATCACGCCGTAATCCGCCCCCACAGCGAGCGCCTCCGGCACCGCGACCTGCCGCAGCGACGCATCCGCCGCGCGGGCGAGCACGGCGTTGGTGCAATAGGTCAGGAACAGGTCCACCGCATTGCGCTCGAACTGCCAGGCATAGAGGTCGCGCCCCTCCGGCGGGCGGGCACTATCCGGCCCACCCGTGACCGTCAGCGCCTTGCCTTCAAGCGCGGCCCGCGCGCCGGGCCGCACCGCCTCGGCCCGCGAGAACAGGGCGAAGGCGTAGTCGCCCGCCGGATCGGCCCGCGGCGTGGAGGTGCCAAGCCGCACCGCCGGGTCCAGCATGCGGTCCAGCAGCGTCTCCGGCGTCACATCGAGGCCCGGCCGCGCGATGGCGCAAAGCCGGTTGCGCGCGAAGAGCACGGTGGCGCGCCCGCGCTCCCGCCCCACAGCCTCGGGGTGTTCCATATTGGCGGAGGCGAAGACCTCGAAGGCCTCGCCGGCGCCGATCCGCTGGCGCAGCAGGCCGGAGGGCGCGTAGCTCTGCGCGACCTGCGCGCCACCCGGCGAGGCGGCGAAACCTGTCGCCACCTCGGCCAGCGCCGCCCGCAGCGAGCCGGCGGCGGCCAGGCGCACGGGCTCGGCGGCGGCGACAGGCGCCGCCATCAGCAGCGTCGCCGCGAGGAGCAGCGCCCTCACGAGGTCGGCTCCGGCTGCGTCGCGTTCGGGAAGAACAGCTGCTCGCCGTTGATCTTGTAGCCAGCGATGGCGGCCTGCCCGGCCGGCGACAGGATCCAGTCGATGAAGCGCTGGCCGTCGGCGGCCTTCACATGCGGGTGGCGCTGGGGGTTCACCAGCATCACGCCATATTGGTTGAACAGCCGCGTATCGCCTTCCACCAGGACCCGCTGGTCCTGGCGGTTGCGGAAGCTGAGCCAGGTGCCGCGATCGGTCAGGATATAGGCGCCCTGCGCGGCCGCCGTGTTCAGCGCCGGGCCCATGCCCTGGCCGACCTCGCGGTACCATTGGCCGCGGCCCTGCGCGGGATCGACGCCGGCCAACTGCCACAGGCGGAGTTCGGCCGCATGCGTGCCGCTGCGGTCGCCCCGGCTGATGAAGGTCGCACGCGCCTGCGCGATGCGGCGCAGCGCTTCGTTCGTGTCGCGCAGCCCTGCGATGCGCGCAGGATCCGCCGCCGGACCGGTCATCACGAAGTCATTGAACATCACATGCCGGCGCGGGCCGCCGAAGCCTTCGGCCACGAAGCGCTCCTCCGCCACGCGGTCATGCACGAAGACCACATCCGCATCGCCGCGCCGCCCGACATCCAGCGCCTGGCCGGTGCCGAGCGCGACGACGCGCACCGTGATCCCGCTCTCCCGCGTGAAGATCGGCAGGATATGGCCGAACAGCCCCGACTGTTCCGTGCTGGTGGTGGAGGAGACGGTGATGAACCGCTCCTGCGCCATGGCCGGCATAGCGAGGGCGCCGAGCGCCAAGGCAAGGACGCTGCGGCGAAGTGTCGTGAACATGCCGTGTCTCCGGTCTGTCGTGTTGGAAGGGGTCACCACACCAGCTCCCCGCGCAGGAAGGCCGCGGCCTCCGGCGTCTCAGGCTGGACGAAGAAGGATTCGGCCGGGGCGTGTTCGGCCACGCGGCCGCGATGGAGGAACACGACCTCCGCCGCCAGGCGCCGCGCCTGGCCAAGGTCATGCGTCGTCATGACGATCTTGGTGCCGCGCGCCGCGAGCGCCGCCACGATCTCCTCCACCGCCTTGGTCGCCGCGGGGTCGAGGCTGGCGCAGGGCTCGTCGAGGAACAGAACCTCCGGATGCAGGGCTGCGGCGCGGGCGAGCGCGAGGCGCTGCTGTTCCCCGCCCGACAGCCGCCGCGCTGGCCGGTCGGCCAGCGCCGCGAGCCCGACCAGCGACAGTGCGGCCCGCGCTCTGGCCTCGGCCTCTGCCTGCGCGAGGCCCGCCAGATGCAAGGGATAGAGCGCATTCGCCAGCACGGACCGGCGCAGCAGCACAGGGCGCTGGAAGACCATCGCTTGGCGCCGCGAAGCGGCCTCCCCGCTCCAGGCAACTTGCCCTTCGGTCGGCGTCAGCAGCCCGTGCAGCAGGCGCAGCAGCACGCTTTTCCCCGCGCCATTCGGGCCGATGACGATCAACGGCCCGCCGGCCTGGATGGTCAGGGACACATCGTGGAGAATCCGCACGCCCCCGGCGGCGAAGCAGAGCGCCTC
>JBIIRI010000212.1:0-4826 GCA_044341625.1 Roseomonas sp. | reverse complement strand
CACGCAATGCGATGCGGTTGTCGGGCGCGTCGCCGCGCCGCTGGCACCACTCCTGCGCTCACTCCGTCGACCCGCCTACGCGACCTATGCCCTGGTCCCACCAGCGCGTATCCAACCCGACGACCACCTTCCGCCGTGGTGCGACATCCGCCTGCTGCTCGCCGGCAGCCGAGCCCTGGATCGCTGATGGGCTGATGCGCCAGACTGTACCGGCATGAAGGATTTCTCCTGGGACGACGCGAAGGCCTTCGCCGCCGTGGTCGAGGCCGGAAGCTGGCGGCGCGGCGCGCAGAAGCTTGGTCTTGGTACGGCGACGGTCAGCCGTCGGGTCGAGGCCTTCGAGGCCTGGATCGGCGAGAAGCTGCTGGAGCGCCGCCCCGACGGCATGCGCCTGACGCCGCGTGGCGCGGCCGTCGCCGCCGCGCTCGACGGAATGCGCGACGCGGCTGACCAGGTGCGCCGCGCCACCGCCGCACGGCCGGTGGAAACGGTACGCGTCACCACCACCGCCTCGATGTGCCTGGTTCTGACGCGCCACCTCCCGATGCTGATGGCGGCCACACCGGGCGTGGTGATATCGCTGCTGCCGTCTCGTGCCGTGCTGAGCCTGGCGCGGCGCGAGGCGGAGATCGCGATCCGCATGCGCACGCCGCCGGCCGAGGGAAGGCTTGTGGTACGCCGCCTGGCGCGGGTGCGCGTCGCGCTCTACGCTGCGGCATCACTGGTGCCGGACGACATGTCCGCGGAGCTGACGGCGTTGCCCGTCATCGGCGTCGCGCGGGACGAACGGTCCCGCACCGGCGCGGCGCTGAGGCGCATCCTTGGCGACCGGCAGCCCGTGGCGATCCTGGATGACACGCCGCTGCGGCTACAGGCTTGCGTGGCCGGGATCGGCGTCGCGCTGCTGCCTTGCCTACCGGCCGATTTGACGCCCGGCTTGCGCCGCGTAGCCGAGCTGCCGGCGGAGATGGACGAGGATGCCTTCCTTGTGATGCATGAGGATCTCGCGACCAGCCGTCCCGTGCGCGCAGTGGCCGATGCGCTGGCTGCGCTGTTTCGTCGCGAACGCGCGGCGCTGCTGGGCGAAGTCAGTCCACGATGAACAGCTTCGCGCCGGTCTTCGTCGAAGACCTGTGCGCGGCGTCGCCGAAATCGCTGACCTGGTAGCTGGTGCCGGGCCGCAGCGTGAAGCGGCGGCCGTCGCGTAGCTCCGTCTCCAGCTCGCCTTCCAGCACCAGCAGCACATGGCCGCGATCGCACCAATGGTCGGCCAGATAGCCCGGCGAATACTCCACCATCCGCACGCGCAGATCGCCGATGTTGAGCGTGCGCCACAGCGCATGGCCGGTCTCGCCCGGATGGCGCGTGGGCTCCACCGCGCTCCAATCCGTGACGGTGAAGGGAAGGGCGGGGATCTTCACTTCGGCGGCTTCGCCGGCAGCGGTTCCGTCGTGCCGCCCGAGGCGCGCCAGGCGCCGTAGCCGCCCTTGATGTGGCTGACGGGCTTCAGCCCCATTTCCTGCGCCGCGCGCGCCGCCAGCGCGCTGCGAAGGCCGCCGGCGCAGAAGAAGACGAAGTGCTTGTCCTGCTGGAATTGCGGCTTGGCATAGGGGCTGGCGGGGTCGATCCAGAATTCCAGCATGCCGCGCGGGCAATGGAAGGCGCCGGGCACGCGGCCTTCGCGTTCCAGTTCCCGGATGTCGCGGATGTCCACGAATTGCACGTCGTCGCGGCCGAACAGCGCCTTCGCGGCGTCGATGTCGATCTCCTCGACGATGGCATTGGCTTCGTCCACCAGCTGGCGGTAGCCCTTCGTGATGACCTGCGGCATGGCCGACCTTCTCTCCTGACTTCGCCGGGCAGCATGTGCGCCGCGCCAGGGAGCGTCCAGAGGCCCGGCCGGATGCCGTCTCAGCCTTCCAGCACCCAGCTCCGGAACAGGTCCAGGTCGATATTGCCGCCGCAGAGGATCACGCCCACGCGGCGGCCCCGCATCGCGTCCCGTTCCTGCAGCAGGGCGGCCAGCGGCGCGGCGCCGGCGCCCTCCGCCAGGTTGTGCGTGTCCTGCCAATAGGCGCGGATGGCGGCCGCGACCTCATCATCCGTCACGGTGACGATCCGCGCGGCACCCGTGCGCCCGCCAGCATCGCGATGCGGCGCATCAGGATGCAGCCCGTTGCGGATGATGCCGAGCGCATGCCGGTCCGGGATGCGCGTGGCCATGCCATCCGCGCGGGTATGGGCGGTGGGGGTGGAGATCGCCTCGCCGGCCGCGAAGCTCAGCGCATATGCATCTGCTTCTGTGCTCTGCACGCCGATGATCTCGGTCGGCAGGCCGAGCAGGTCGCGCGCCGCGATGCAGCCGCAGATGCCCGATCCCAGCCCGATCGGCACATAGAGCGCATCCAGCACCGGCGCCGCGCGGAAGAATTCGAGCGCATAGGTCGCCACCCCGCGCACGAGGTCGGGCGCGAAGGAGGGGGCGAACTCCAAGCCCCTTTCCTGGGCCAGCCGGAAGGCTTCCGTCCGTGCCGCGTCGAAATCCTCGCCATGCTCGATCAGCTCCGCGCCCTGCGCGCGCATCGCCGCGTTCTTCTCCACGCTGTTGCCGTGGGGGACGAGGATCGTCACCGGGATGCCGGCCCGCGCGCCGGCATAGGCCAGGCTCTGCCCGTGATTGCCCCGCGTCGCGGAGACCACGCCGCGCAGCCCCGGCCGTTCCCGCGCCAGTCGGTCGAAATAGACCAGGCCGCCGCGGACCTTGAAGGCGCCGGTCGGCGTGTGGTTCTCGTGCTTGACCCAGACCTCGGCGCCGGTGCGGGCGGCCAGCAGCGGCCACGCGTATTGCGGCGTCGGCGGGAAGACGGCGTGGACGATGCGGGCGGCGTCTTCCAGGGCGGGCAGGTCGAACACGCGGAAACCTCCGGCGGGCGGTGCAAGGGCGGCGGCTTGTGGCCACGGCCGGGGAAACGTGCAGGCCCTTGGGCGTTCACCTCCCCGAGCCCGAGCATAGCGAAGGGTGCGGCCATGGCCATCACGGTGGACAGCAGCCAATGGACCGGCGAACGGGACGATACGCCCCTGCCGGTGCCCGTGGTCTGGGGCGAATTCGAGAGCGAGGCGGCGCGGGATAATGCCCTGGCGCGGCTCAAGGTGGCCGGGGCCAGGGATAGCGGCGGGCCGCATGCCACCTCCGGCGCCGTGGTGACGCCGGCACACGCCGCGAATGAGGATCAGGTGCAGCCTCCCGACCTCGATTCGGCGCATGCCGACCTGCGAAACCAGCGTGAATTGGAGGTTGGGATGGCGATGGCCGTGGCCTCGATGGCCGCGGCGGGGCTGGTGATCGCGACGGGGGGAGGGGCGCTGCCCGCGTTGGCCGCCGCCGCCGCAGCCGGCGCCGCCACCGCGGTGGTGGGAGAGCCGCTGGCCACCGCCATCGCGCCGCCATCGCGCGCCGGCCATTCCCATCCGGGCAAGCCGCCACGGGCGGATGGGCCGGTGGTCGGGCTGCTGGCGCCTGACGCCGAGACGCGCGCACGCGCCGAGGCCGCGCTGCGCGAAGCCGGGGCGCGGCGGATCCTGGTGCAGGAGACCAGATCGGGGTAGCGCCGCCCGTCGCTGCGGGCGAGACGCCGGGGCGGTGTCACGGTCATGGCCGCGACACCGCCTGGGCCGTCAGGCGGGGCGGAGGTTGGTGGCGGCGGCCTTGCCGCGCTCCATCACGACTTCGTAGGACAGTTTCTGCCCTTCATCGAGGCCGTTCATGCCGGCCTTCTGCACGGCGGTGATGTGCACGAAGACATCTTTCCCGCCATCCGAAGGCACGATGAAGCCGAAGCCCTTCGTCGCGTTGAACCACTTCACGGTGCCGATCGCCATGCGAGCCGGGCTCCTCGTCCAAGATGTCCGGGCGCCGATCGCCGGGACGGGGCGCCACGCGGCGGCGGAAGCTGGAGGCGGCCCGGGGGTCTCCCGGTGGGCACGGCAAGCCGGAACGCGAAGGCGGAACCAGATTGCCTGTCCGGGGAAAGCCAAGTCAAAGCCGCAGGGCCGTGATCACGCGTTTGTCAGTGGGGGATCCTGGGCGGCGCCGCGGCTTTGCCGCGGCAACGCAGCGCAACCCCGCAGGAGCAGCACCAGGGCCGGGGCCCCCGCAAAGCCGCGGCGCGCCTTCGGCGCGAAGCGGTTTTGTGGGGAATAAAACGAAGGGGGCGGGCCTTGCGGCCCGCCCCCCATGCACTCCGATCCCGTGGGGGATCAGAAGTCCATGTCGCCACCCATGCCGCCCATGCCGCCGCCCGGGCCGCCGGCCGGCGCCGCCTTGCGCTCGGGGCGCTCGGCGATCATGGCTTCGGTCGTGATCAGCAGCGAGGCGACCGAGGCCGCATCCTGCAGCGCCGTGCGCACGACCTTGGTCGGGTCGATGATGCCGGCGGCCACGAGGTCCTTGTACTCGTCCTTCTGCGCGTCGTAGCCGAAGGTCGGGCTGTCGTTGCGGAGCGTCTCGCCCGCCACGACCGCGCCGTCCTTGCCGGCGTTCTCGGCGATCTGCTTCAGCGGCGCCTGGATCGCGCGACGCACGATCTCGATGCCGACCTGCTCGTCGTTGTTCAGGCCCTTCAGGTGGCCGAGCTTCGTGGAGGCGCGCAGCAGGGCGACGCCGCCGCCCGGCACGATGCCTTCCTCGACCGCGGCGCGGGTCGCATGCAGCGCGTCATCGACGCGATCCTTGCGCTCCTTCACCTCGACCTCGGTCGAGCCGCCGACGCGGATCACCGCGACGCCGCCCGCGAGCTTCGCCAGACGCTCCTGCAGCTTCTCGC
>JBIIRI010000009.1:0-41080 GCA_044341625.1 Roseomonas sp. | reverse complement strand
CATTCGGGCCGATGACGATCATCGGCCCGCCAGCCTCGATGGTCATGGAGGCGTCGTGGAGAATCCGTACGCCGCCGGCGGCGAAGCAGAGCGCCTCGGCGCGCAACGGCAGGACAGTATCGGGCGCGCGCATCACGCCCCCGATGGCCGGAGCGCCGAACGGCGCGGAGGTCTGAATCGGCGGCGCATTATCCCGCCCATCTGGCTGCGGCATCGCGCAGGATCTGCGCGAGCGCGTTCACCGTGACCACGATCGCCATCAGCACCATGCCGAGCGCGAGCGCCAGCGGCAGGTCGCCCTTGCTGGTCTCCAGCGCGATGGCGGTGGTCATCACGCGGGTGAAGCCCTCGATATTGCCGCCGACCACCATCACCGCGCCGACCTCCGCCGCCGCGCGGCCGAAGCCGGCCAGCAGCACGGTCAGCAGCATGAAGCGGCCATCCCACAGCAGCGTCGGCACGGCGCGCCAGGGGCCGGCGCCGAAGGAGCGGAGCTGTTCGGCATATTCCTCCCACAGCCCCTCCAGCACCTGGCGGGTCAGCGCGGCGAGGATGGGCGTGATCAGCACGGCCTGGGCGATCACCATCGCGGTCGGGGTGAACAGCAGCCCGAGCGGTCCGAGCGGGCCGGAGCGCGACAGCAGCAGGTAGATCAGCAGCCCCGCCACCACCGGCGGCAGCCCCATCAGCGCGTTGAGGACCACGATCACGCCGCCGCGCCCCGGAAACCGCGCCACTGCCAGCAGCGCGCCGAGCGGCAACCCGACCAGCGCCGCCACCGCCACCGCCGTGAGACTTACCCGGAGCGAGAGCAGCACGATCTGCGCCACCGCCGGATCGGCGGTCGCGACCAGCCCAAGGGCGGTCGAAAAGGCGCTGCCAAGGTCGTTCACGCATATCTCCCGGTTGCGCCTTACTTGCTGGCGGCAAGCTGCGGCGTCAATTCGCCCGGGAGGGGCAAGCGCTGTCTGTATTCGCTGGTTTTTGCCGGATTTTGCCGGATTGGATCAGGCAGGCGAGGCGAGGGCGCGGGGCCAGACCAGGGCGAGCCCATCCGCCGCCCGTTGCAGCCGCCCGCCGGCCGCCGCCGCGTCCAGCAGCCGCGCCGCCTCTCCCTCCGGCTCGGCGCCGGGGGGCAGCGACAGGCGCAGCGCGACCTCGGCCGGCGGCAGGTTCTCCACCCGCGCGACGATGCGCGCGCCCGGCGCCATCCGCCCCGCCGCATCGCGCACCAGCGCCAGCAGCGCGAGGTCGAGACGCGCGCGATCCAGCGCCGCCGGCCACACGCCCTCCGCCGCCTCCAGATCGAAGCCGAAGCGCGCGCCGAGCACGACGCGCAGCAGCGGCAGCGCCTGCTGGATGGCGAGCTGCGGCGGCAGGATCGCGGGCTCCGCCGCGTCCCGTCGCGCCGCGTCCAGGAAGCCGCGCATCGCCTGGTCCAGCCGCCGCGTTGCCTCCATCGCCCGGTCCAGCTGGCGGCGCGGCGCGCCCTCTGCCGCGCTACGGCCGAGCAGTTCGAGGTTGGAGGCCAGCACCATCAGGGCGTTGTTGATCTCATGCTGGACCATCGGCGCGGCGCGGCGCAGCCCTTCATGGCGCAGCAGCGCCAGATCGGCCTCGGCGGGGGAATGCGGCGCGGCCCGGTCGGATTGCAAGGCTGGTGGCTCCTTCATCCCCCGGCGGCGCGGGGCGCGGGGCCGATCCCGTCCAGTATCTCACGCGCGAGCCGCGCCGGCAGGCCGCCGCCCCGCACGTCCAACATCGCAGTCGCGTCATCGTTGCCGAGCCAGACGCCGATTACGAGCCCGTCCGAAAAGCCGACGAACCAGGCGTCACGGAACTCCTGGGTGGTGCCGGTCTTGCCGCCGACCACGCGCCCGTTGCCCAGCTGCGCGGCGCGGCCGGTGCCGCGGGCGACGGCCGCTTCCATCATCCCGCGCATCGCGGCCGCGTGTTCGGGCGTGGTGGCCCGCCGCGCGGCGGGCGGCGCCAGCGGCACGGGCTTGCCATCCGCCCGCGCCGCGACCAGCCCGCGCGGGACCGGCAGCAGGCCTTCATTCGCGAAGGCGGCATAGGCGGTGACGAGGTCGAGCAACGTCACCTCCCCGGTGCCGAGCGCGAGCGTCGCATCGTTGGGGAAAGGACCCTGCAGGCCGAAGCGCCGGGCGACCGCCATCACCTCCCGCGGGCCGCCGGCGCGTTGCAGCAGGCGCACGGCGGGGGTGTTCACCGAATGGGCCAGCGCGTCCTCGATGGTGATCTCGCCGCGCACCCGCCATTCCCCATTGCCGGGCGACCAGCCGCCGAGGTTGAGCGGACCATCCGCCACCATGTCGGACGGGCTGGCGCCGCGTTCCAGCGCCGCGAGGAAGACGAAGGGCTTGAAGGCGGAGCCCGGCTGGCGCCGCGCCTGCACCGCGCGGTTGAACTGGCTGCTGCGCCAGTCCCGCCCGCCGGCCATGGCGCGCACATTGCCGGTCGCGGCTTCCATCACCACCACCGCGCCCTGCCCGACGCGCGCCCGCGCGCCGGGGCCGGCCAGCGCGGCCTCCAGCCGCTGTTCCACCAGCGTCTGGATGCGGGCATCGAGCGTGGTGCGCAGCACCAGATCGGCATTGCCGGGGAAGCGATCCGCCAGGTCGTCCAGAACCCAATCGGCGAACCAGCCGGCATTGCGCGCCGGGCGCGCGGGGATGCGGATCTGCTCAGTCGCGAGCGCGGCCTGCTGGGGGGTCAGCACGCCGGTATCGGCCATCGCCTCCAGCACCTCCACCGCGCGGGCGCTGGCGGCATCGGGGGCGGTGCGGGGGTTGAGGCGGGACGGCGCCTTGGGCAACCCGGCCAGCACGGCGGATTGCCACACCGAAAGCCGCGCGGCCGGGACGCCGAAGAACAGCCGCGCCGCGGCGTCCACGCCATAGGCCCCGGCGCCCAGATAGACGCGGTTCAGGTAGATCTCGAGCAGCTCATCCTTGGTGAAGCGCCATTCCAGCCAGATCGCCAGCACCGCTTCCTGCGCCTTGCGGCGGAAGCTGCGTTCCGGCGTCAGGAACAGGTTCTTGGCCAGCTGCTGCGTCAGCGTCGAGCCGCCCTGCACGATCCGCCCGGTGGTCCAGTTCACCCAGGCCGCCCGCGCGATGCCGATGGGATCGAGGCCGAGATGCTCGCGGAAGCGCCGATCCTCGATCGCGATCACCGCCGCCGGCAGATGCGGCGGCAGGTCGCGCAGGCGGACGATCTCGCCATGCACATCGCCGGAGGTGGCGATGATGCGCCCGTCCGAGGCCTCCAGCGTCACGCCGGGGCGGCGCGTCGCGCTCAACGCGATATCGGTGCGCGGAAGGTCCCAGGTGAGGAACAGCACGAAACCCGCCAGCCCGATGCCGCCCCAGACCAGCAGCAGGACAAGCCAGCGCAGCCAGCGGAAGCGTGAACGCCGGGGCGGGGCAGGCGCGGGACGGCCCCGGGCGGGGACCGCTGCGCCACGGGACAGGCGAGGCTTGGGCATGCGCGGGTTGATCTAGCACATCCTTCATCAACCGCCTTGCACCGCCGCGCGGAAACCATCATGTCGGAGCAGGGCGCCTCGCAGAAGGGCGCCGGGGAACAGGGCCCGCGCCGGCTGACAGGCGGCAGCATGCTTCAACGACCAGGACGACCGACATGACCGAGATCTCACGCCGCACGGCGCTCCGCACGACCCTGGCCGCGGGCCTCGCCGCCGCCATGCCGGGCGCCGCCCTGGCGCAGGAGTGGACGCCGCCCGGCCCGGTGCGGCTGATCAACCCCTTTGCCCCCGGCGGCAGCCCGGACATCCTGGCCCGCGTCATGGCGCCCCACATGCAGGGCTTCCTGGGCCAGCCGATGGTGGTGGAAAACCGCCCCGGCGCCGGCGCCGCCGTGGGCACCCGCAGCGTGGCCCGCGCCGCGCCGGATGGCACCACCATCCTGCTCGCGCCGATCTCCTCGGTCATCGCGCCCTTCATGATGCGGGAGCCGGGCTATGAATTGTCCGATTTCCGCCCTCTGGCCTGGCTGGCGACGACGCCCTTCGTGCTGGTGGTGCGCCCGGGCCGCTTCGCGAATGTCCAGGAATTCGACCGCTACATGAAGGCCAATCCGGGCCGCTTGACCGGCGCCACCGGTGGGTCCGGCACGCCGCACCAGCTGGCGGCGGAGCTGTACCGCACCGCATCCGGCACGCAGTTCGAACTCGTCAGCTATCGCGGCACCGCGCTGGCGCTGACGGATCTCCGCGCAGGCACGGTGGATTTCATGTTCGCGGACATGCCCGCGGCGCTCGGCCAGATCCGCCAGGGCGGGCTGCAGGCACTGGCGGTGAACACGACGGAACGCGTGCCCGCTTTGCCCGACATTCCCACCATGGCGGAAAGCGTCGCACCCGGCTTCGACGCGAATTCCTGGGTGATGTGGTGGGTGCCCGCCGCGACGCCGGACCCGATCGCGCGCCGCCTGGCCGCCGCCGCGCAGCACGGCCTGTCGCAGCCGGATGTGCGCGCCCGCGCGGCGGAAGTGGGCTTCATCCTGCCCGGTTCGGACATGGAAGGCGCCGTGCGCCACATGCGGTCCGAGACCGAGAAGTGGAGCACCCTCATCCGCGCCCGCGGCCTTCGTTTCGAAGAAGGCTGAACGCCTCGGCAGCCAGCTTCAGCCCCCGGGCGTCATCCCACCGGGGGCGAAGCCGCGCCGACCTCTCGCGCCACCGCCAGCAGCGTCCGCCGCAACCAGGCATGGCCCGGATCGGCCTCGAAGCGCCGATGGAAGACCAGGGACAGGCGGGTGTGGCGGATCTCCACCGGGCATGGGCGCACCACCAGCCCATGCGCGGCGGCCATGCTCAGCGCGAGGCGGGATGACAGCGTCATCACCATATCCGTCTGCGCCAGGATCCCCGGCACCGCGCCGAGATGCGCGACGACCGCGCCCAGCCGGCGGGGAAACCCGGCCTCCCGCAGCGGGCCGTCCAGCGCGCCGTCGCGCGATCCGTTCGCCGAATGCAGCAGATGCGGATAGGCGGTGAAGCGGTCCAGCGTCAGCTTGCCGTCCGCCAGCGGATGCCCCGCGCGGAGCAGGGTCACGAAGACCTCCGGCAGCAGCCGCACACGAGTGTAGAGCGCGGGCGGTTCCGGCAGCACGGCGACGGCCAGCTCCGCCTCCCCCGCCTCCAGCAGCTCGAGCGCGTTGGTGCGGTCGGCGTGGCGGATCGCGAGCAGCGCACGCGGCGCGTCCCGCGCCATCGCGCCGAGCAGGGGCGGCGCCAGCACGCTTTCGGCGTATTCCGACAGCGCCGCGGTGAAGACGCGGTCGGTGGTCGCCGGGTCGAAGGGCGCGTGGGCCGATAGCGTCTGGCGCAGCCGGTCCAGCACCTCCGCCACCGGCTGCGCCAGCGACAACGCCAGCGCCGTCGGCTCCACCCCGCCGGGGCGGCGGAGAAACAGCTCATCCCCCAGCGCCTGCCGCAGCCGCGACAAGGCGTTGGAGACGGCCGGCTGCGACAGGTTCAGCTTCTCCGCCGCGCGGGTGACGTGGCGTTCCCGCGCGACCGCGTCGAAGACGCGCAGCAGATTGAGATCGAGGGTCGAGAGATCCGCCACGCGGCCAGACTGCGCGGCGGGGCTACATCGTCGCGCCGAGCGTCCAGGGGGCGAATTCGCTCGACCCGAAATCATAGGCCTCGCTCTTGGTCTTCTCGCCGCTCGCGACGCGCAGGATCAGCTCGAAGATGCGCTGGCCGCATTCGGCGACGCTCTCCTCCCCGGTCAGGATCGTGCCGCAATTGACGTCCATGTCCTCGCTCATCCGCTCATACATCGGCGAGTTGGTCGCGAGCTTGAGGGAGGGCGCGGGCTTCATCCCGAAGACGCTGCCGCGGCCGGTGGTGAAGCACATCAGGTTGGCGCCGCCCGCCACCTGGCCCGTGGCGCCGACCGGATCGTAGCCGGGCGTGTCCATGAAGACGAAGCCCTTCGCCGTCACGGGCTCGGCGTAGTCATAGACGGCCGTCAGGTTGGTCGTGCCCGCCTTGGCCATCGCGCCGAGCGACTTTTCCAGGATCGTGGTCAGCCCGCCCGCCTTGTTGCCCGGCGAGGGGTTGGCGTTCATCTCCGCGCCCTCGCGCGCAGTGTACTCCTCCCACCAGCGCATCTTGGCGACCAGCTTCTCTCCCACCTCCCGCGCCACCGCGCGGCGGGTCAGCAGGTGTTCGGCGCCATAGGTCTCCGGCGTCTCGGACAGGATCACCGTGCCGCCATGCCGCACGATAAGGTCGGAGGCGGCGCCGAGGGCGGGGTTCGCGGTGATGCCCGAATACCCATCCGAGCCCCCGCATTGCAGCGCGACGATGAGTTCGGAGACGGGCACGGGTTCGCGCCGCACCTGGTTGGCTTCCGCCAGCACTTCCCGCACGAAGGCGATGCCGGCTTCCACGGTTTTCCGCGTGCCGCCCATCTCCTGGATGTCCATGTTCCGCAGCCGGCCGGCCAGCTTCTGTTCTTCCAGCATCGGGCCGAGCTGGTTCACCTCGCAGCCGAGGCCGATGGCGATGACATGGCTGAAATTCACATGCCGCGCGAAGCCCGCCAGCGTGCGGCGCAGCAGCCTGAGCGGCTCGCCCATCGTCATGCCGCAGCCGGTCTTGTGGGTCAGCGCGACGACGCCGTCCACATTCGGGAATTCGGCCAGCGGGTCCTGGCCGGTGAAGGGGTTGCGCTTGAACGCATCGGCGATGAGGTCGGCGACATGGGCCGAGCAGTTCACGCTGGTGACGATGCCGATGTAGTTGCGTGTCGCGACGCGCCCATCGGCGCGGCGGATGCCCATGAAGGTAGCTGCCGGCACCGCCGGCTGCGTCGGCTTCGCATCCACGCCCCAGGCATAGTCCTTGGCGAAATCGCCCATGGCGCAGTTATGGGTGTGCACCCAATCGCCCGGCGCGATGGCTTCCGTCGCGAAGCCGATCACCTGGCCATAGCGCCGGATCGCATCCCCCACCGCATGCGCCCGCACCGCCACCTTGTGGCCGGGCGGGATGCGCCGGCTGCCCACCTGCACGCCATCCGCCACCGTGGTCCCCGGCGGCAGGCCGATGCGGGCGATCAGCACGCCATCCTCGGGCGAAAGGCGGATCACGGGCGGCAGCGTGTGGGCATCCATGGCGGCATTCCTTGACTAGCGACCCACAGTTTAGCGGCCATGGAGCCCAACGGAAGCCGGGATGCCGCCCGCCTAGGTGGCCGTCATCCGCAGGCGGAACTGGGAGGCCATCTGGATATGGTCGCGCATGGCGCGCGCGGCCCGTTCGGGGTCGCGGGCGACGATCGCGTCCAGCACGCGCTCATGCTCCAGCAGCACCTGGGCGGCCCGGCCCGGCAGTTCATAGGTCGTCCCTGGCAGCAAGGCCATGAAATCCGACGTGCTGGCGATGACATGGTCCAGGAAGGAGTTCCGCGCGGCGCGATAGATGCCTTCATGGAAGCGCCGGTAGAGCTGGGCCGCGCGCCTGGGGTCGTGGGCCACCATCCGCATCTGCCCGAGTGCTTCGGACAGCTCCGCGATGTCGAGTTCCGTCGCATGCATCGCCGCCCATTCGGCCGCCGTGCCCTCGATCGCGGCGCGGAACATGTAGAGTTCCAGCACGCGCTGCCGGTCCAGCTGCCGCACCGTGAGCCCGGCGCCCGCGACATCCTCCACCAGCCGGTCGGCCTCAAGGCGCCGGATCGCTTCCCGCACCGGGGTGCGGCTGGTCTTCAGCGCGGCGGCGATCTCCACCTCCCGCAGCCGCTGGCCGGCGCGATAGGTGCCAGTGCGGATGCCGTCGCGCAGATGGCGATAGACACGTTCCGCGCGGGACAGGCCGGCTTCCTCCGCCTCCCCGGCCGTGGGGGGCGCGGCCGGAGGGGTGGAGGATGGGTCGGTCACGGCAGGTACATGCCCCCGTTCACATGCATGCTCTGCCCGGTGATGAAGGAAGATGCCGGCCGGCAGAGCATGCGGACGAGCTCCGCCACATCCTCCGGCACGCCTTCGCGCCCGACGATGGGCGCGCCCGCGATGCCCTTCCCCGCCGTCGCGGCCCGCTTGCCGCCGATCTTGCCGGGGATGACGCAGTTCACCGTGACGCCCTGCGCGGCGAATTCCACCGCCAGCGCGCGCGTGAAGCCGATGAGACCGGCCTTCGCCGCGCCGACATGCGCGCGTTCCTTCGCGCCGAGATGGGCGCTGACGCCGCCCATGCTGACGATCCGCCCATAGCCGCGCGGCGCCATCCGCCGCAGCGCGGCACGCGAGGCCAGGAAGGCGCCGTCCAGGATCACGCCGGTGATCTCCTTCCACTCGGCGTAGCTCATCTCCGTGAAGTGCGCCTCACCGCGCAGCGCGGCGTTGTTCACCAGGATGTCGAGCCGGCCGAAAGCGCGGTCGATCTCGGCGAACATCGCTTCCACCGCCGCCTCGTCGGTGATGTCGCACAGAAGCACCAGGGCGCGGCGGCCCATCGCCTCGACCTCCCTCGCCACCGCTTCGGCTTCGTCGCGGGAGTTGCGGGCGTGCAGCACGACATCCGCCCCCTCCCCGGCCAGCGCCAGGGCCGCGGCGCGGCCGATCCGGCGCACGCCGCCGGTGATCAGCGCGACATGTCCCAGCATGGGCAGGTTGGTCATGAATGGCTCTCCGGCAGGTCGTTTATACTCAGCAGCGGGCGAAGGTCGCGCACCCGGCGGGCCTCGATGCCTCGGACGGCGTCGAGCAGCGCTTGCGCGCCTTCCCCCAGCAGCGGCGCAACGAGGTCGAGGACCTTCGCTTCCACCTCCGCCTCCGTCATCGGGTTTTCCGGCGTGCCGCGCACGGCGACCGCGTGGTGGCGCCGTTCCTCGCCGCCCGCGAAGCGGATCGCGACGATGGCCTGCCGCGCCGGCACCGCCACGGTGAGTTCGGGGCTCGGCACCAGCGTCATCCGCGCCCGCAGCGCGCGCACGGCCGGGTCCTGCATCCGCGCCACGTCATGCGCGGCGGCAAAGCCGGCGCCGCCATCCAGCAGCGCGACCGCCGCCAGATGCTGCACGCAGACATCCGGCATGGCGCGGTCATCCACGATATGGACGCGGTCATCCGGCATGATGAGCGTGATGGCCTCGATGGAGGCGGGGTCCTGCGGCACGCCGCCGGTGATCGCCATGATCGCGTCGAGCACCGCCTGGATCGGGGATCCCACGCACCACTTCTTGACGGAAGCGCGCATGATCTCGAACCGCGAGCCAAGCCCATCCACCAGCGCGGCGCGATCCGGCCGCTCCGCGAAGGCGGCGAACAGGTTATGCGCGCCCGATAGCGGATCCTCGACCCCGGTGAAGCCGGAGGCGACCATCAGCGCGCCGAGCGTGCCGTTGCGCGCCGGCATGGCGGCGAAATCGAAGGCCTTCTCCACATGGTGGTGGTCGCGGTTCCAGAAGGGGATGCCGCTGGCCTGCTGCGCGGAATAGGACAGCAGGTGCCGCGCCTGCCGCGCATCGAAGCGCAGCAGCGCCGCCGCCGCCGCCGCCGCGCCGAAGGCGGGGCCGATGCTATGCGTGCTGTGCTTCGCCTTGGCCGGCGGCGAAAAGCCGAGCGACAGATTCACCCGCACGCAGACATCGTAGCCGAGCGCGATGGCGCGCAGCAGCGCATCGCCCCCCGCATCTTCGCGTTCCGCCACCGCGAGTGCTGCGGGCACGATCGCGCAGCCGGGATGGCAGCGGCCGGCCAGGTGGCTGTCATCGGTCTCGTCGCCATGGGCGGCCATCGCATTGGCGAAGGCGGCCTGGGCGGTGGGCAGCAGGGCACGCGCGCCGACCGCCAGCGCTTCCTCCACGCCCCCGGTGCTGGCCGCGAAGCGCGCACCGAGCCGCCCGGCGGGAAGCTGGGTGCCGGAGACGATGGCGCCCAGCGTGTCGAGAAGATGCAGCCGCGTCTTCCGCGCCACCTCCGCCGACAGCGGCCGGGACGCCGCCTCCGCGATATAGGTGGACAGGGCGACGATCTCGTCGGACAGCGGTTGCGGTGTCGATGCGGCCATGCGCCTCAGTCCTTCATCCTACACCCAGCGACCTAAACCCAGCCGAGGCCGCGCAGCGCCAGCGCGGCGCCGCCCGTTACGATCGCCGCTTCCAGCACCACGCCCTGCAGCTTGAGGCTCATCCGGTCACTCAGCCAGCGCGCGGTCATCACGCCGGGGATCGCGATCAGCCCGATCAGCAGCGCGAGCATCCAGGACGCCGCCGGCAATTCGCCCAGCGCCTGGAAGGTCGCAACCTTCACCAGCCCAACCACCAGCGAGATCGCCGCATCCGTCGCGATCACCGCCTGCGGCGAGAGGCCGAGCGCGGCGAGCGCCGCCGTCAGCACCACCCCACCGCCCGGCGTGCCGCCGGTGACCAGGCCGAAGACGATGCCGAGCAGGACGATGCCAACCGGGCCGACCTCCAGCCGCCGCCCCTTCAGCCAGCGCCGCAGCGGCACGGTGGCCAGCAGCGTGACGCCCAGCAGCAGCGCCACCTGCGGCCCGCTGAGCAGCGTGAACAACGCCGCCCCCAGGAAGCAGGATGGGATCGCCGCCAGCGTCAGCGGCAGAACCGGGCGCCATTCCACGCGGTCGCGGAAGATCGCGAGCCGCGAGGCGTTGTTGAACATCCCCGACACCGCGAGGATCGGGATCGCCGCCGCGGCGCCGACCAGCGGGACCAGCGCCAGCGGCATCAGCAGGTTGGTGCCGTAGCCCGCCAACCCGCCAATGATCGACGTGCCATAAGCGGCAAGACCGACGCCGAGCGCCGCGAGCGGCTCCATCACGATCAGCGCGCCAGGCGCACCCCGCCGGTCTGCAGGATCTCCCGCAGCTTGCCCTGGTATTCCCGGAAGAAGGCGCCGGTGTCGGCGGGCGAGAGGAAGGCGCTCTCCAGCTCGTTGTCCGTCACGTATTTCCGCCAGGCCGGGCCTTCCGACATGCGGCGGAACAGGTCGCCGTAGAAGGCCACCGCCTCCGGCGGGATGCCGGGGGGCGCCACGAGGCCGCGCGCCTGGATCACGTCGGCGATGGGGAAGCCGGCCTCGGCCAGCGTCGGCACATCCGGCAGGATCGCGAGGCGAGAGCCCGTGACGGTGGCCAGGATGCGCAGGCGTCCCGCGCGGACCTGTTCGCGGATCTCGGCCGGCTCGGCCACCATCATGTCTACATGCCCGCCGAGCAGGGCCGACATCCGCTCCCCGCCCGAGGGGAAGGAGATGAAGGCCCAGCGCGCCCCAGTATGCGCCATCAGAAGGTGGCGGACCAGCGCGTCGCGCGCGGTGGGGGACCCGCCGGACTGGCGCAGCTGGCCCGGGCGTTCCCGGGCAGCCGTGACGAAGTCGGCGACGCTGCGATAAGGCGAATCGCCGCGCACGATCATCACCGCGGGCTCGATCGCCACGCGGGCGATGGGAGTCATGTCCGTTACCTGGGACCGGGCCTCGGCCTGCACCAGCGGCAGAGACATCCAAAGGCTGGTCCAGATGCCGATCACATGCGGCTCACCGCGGCGCTCCACCATGTAATTCATCGCGGTCGCCCCGCCGCCGCCCACGCGGTTCGCGACCTGGATGCGGCCGGTGAAGATCCGGTCCTGCTCGATGGCCGAGATCAGCGCGCGCGCGAAGACATCCGGGCCGCTGCCCGGGCCGTTATGGGCGACGATCTCGATGGGGCGGGACGGCGCCCAGGCGGCCTGCGCCGGGCGGACCAGCCCGGCCATGGCCAGCGTGCCGCCGGCGGCCAGAAGATGACGACGTTGCATGATGTTCTCCTCCCTTGGTTGGCAGTCAGGATGCCGTCGCCGCGCCGCGCCGGCGCAGAAGCCGGGACAGGATGGGCGAGAGCAGGACCAGCAGGGCCAGCGCCAGCATCACGGCCGAAAGCGGCCGTTCCACCAGGATCGTCGGATCGCCCATGGACATGGTCAAGGACTGGCGCACGGCCCGTTCCATCGCGTCCCCCAGCACGAAGCCGAGGATGAGCGGCGCGGGCGGAAAGCCGAACATCACCATCACATACCCCAGCAATCCAAAGCCCGCGAGCAGCATCAGATTCACCGGGTTGTCCGAAACGCCGAAGCCCCCGACCAGCGCCAGGCCGAAGATCATCGGGAACAGCACATAGACCGGGATGCGCAGGATCTGCGCGAACAGCGGCACCATCGGCAGGTTCATTACCAGCAGCATGACGCTGCCCAGATAGAGGCTGGCGATCAGGCCCCAGAAGATCTCAGGGCTTTCGGTCATCATCAGCGGCCCCGGCTTCACGCCCCAGACCACCAGCGCCGACAGCAGGATCGCGGTGCTGCCGCCGCCAGGAATACCTAGCGTCAGCAACGGCACCATCGCGCCGCCCGAATCGGCGTTGTTAGCCCCTTCGGGCGCGGCGACGCCTTCCGGCACGCCAGTGCCGAATTTCTCCGGATGCCGCGACACCGCCTTCTCGACGCCATAGGAGATGAAGGAAGCGATGGAGGACCCCGCGCCCGGCAGCACGCCCACGATGAAGCCAACGACGGAGCCGTTCAGGAAGGCGAAGCGGCACGCCTTCAACTCGGCCCAGGACGGCATCAGCTCACGCAGGCGATCCGGCACCGGAAGGGGCTTGGTTTCCTCGCCCGCGCGGATGCTCTCCATCACGCCGGCGATGGCGAACAAGCCGACGGCGATGATCATGAAGTCGATGCCGCCGAGGAGGAAGGAGGAGCCGAAGGTGAAGCGGCTCTGCGAGGTGAACAGGTCGGTGCCGATGCTGGTGAGCCAGAGCCCGACCAGCAGCGACAGCAGCGCCTTGATGAGCGAGGATCCGCCGAGCACGACCACCAGCGACAGGCCCAGCACCATCAGCGCGAAATACTCGGGGGAGGAGAAGCGCAGCGCGAAGGCGGCGATCGGCGGCGCCAGCAGCGTCAGCGCGACGATGCCGAAGGTGCCCGCGACGAAGGAGGCGATGGCCGCGATGCCGAGCGCCGCCCCCCCCCGTCCCTTGCGTGCCATCTGGTAGCCGTCGAGACAGGTGACGACCGACGACGCCTCGCCTGGGATGTTCAGCAGGATCGAGGTGGTGGAGCCGCCGTATTTCGCGCCGAAATAGATCCCCGCCAGCATGATGATGCCGCCCGTCGGCTCCATCCCGAAGGTCAGCGGCAGCAGCAGCGCGATGGTCGCCGCCGGCCCAAGGCCGGGCAGGATGCCGACGATGGTGCCGAGGAAGCAGCCGACCAGGCACCAGAAGATGTTGACCGGCTGCAGCGCGACGCCGAAGCCCTGGCCGAGCGCGAGGAGCGTTTCCATCGCTCAGAACCCCCAGGGACCGGCCGGCAGGCCGACGCCCATCAGGCGTTCGAACACCAGCCAGAAGCCCCCGGCCGAGGCCAGCCCGACCGTCGCGCCGCGGGCGAGGCTCTTGCCGAAGACGAAGACGATGATGAAGGCCGACAGGATCGCGAAGCCGGCGACAAAGCCGATCCATTGCATCAGGAAGGCCGCGCCCGCGAAGGCGACCCATGTCCCCAGGGCACGCAGATGGCCGCCGCCCCCCTCCCCCGCGCCCGAAGCCTCGGGCCGCAACACCGCACGCAGCACCAGCAGGGCCGAAAGCCCCACCATCAGCACGCCATAGCCCAGCGGGAAGAAGCCGGGCCCCGGCCCGTCCTCGGTCAGCAGATCCCAGCCCAGGGCCCGCCAGGCCACATAGCCGCCAAGCCCCGCCAGCGCGAGGCCGGGCACGACATCACGATCCAAGCCACGCGCCATGATCAGACGCAGAGGCCGAGGAGGTCGCGCACATCCGCCATCTCGTCGAGCGTCCAGACGCTCGCCGCGATGGCCCGCGCCCGCTTCTCGCCGACCACGGGCGCAGCGTTGCCAAGGAATTTGCGCTCGAGCGCCGCATCGGACATCGGGTTGTCCACCGTTCCGGAAGCATGTGCGACCGGCGCCTCGAAGCGCCGGCCGTCGGTTGCGACCAGCGTCGCATGCGCCTGGTCCTTGCGGAACTCCTCCGAGACGGAAACCTGGATCTTCGGGCGGAAGGCCAGCACATCGGGCGCGCCCGACCGGGCATCGGTGTACTGCGCGATGCCCGCATCGCCATCGAGATAGGCGACGGAAGCCGAGTGGTTGATGCTGAACTTCGACATCAGCCCCGATTTCGGGTCGTCCACCCCGGTGATCTTCACCGCATGCGGATGCACCGTGAGCTCGACCCGCTCCACCTGTTCGGCCGGCACGCGGGCCGCGCCGTGCAGCGCGACCATGGCGTCGATCAGCGGATGCAGCACGACGCCGCAGGCATAGGGCTTGTAGCCGTTCCGCGCGATCTCGAAGCGTTCGCCGAGTCCGTCCGTGATGCGCTCGGGCGCCGAGGCCGTGCTGTAGATGCGGATGAAGCCGCGCTTGCCTTCCAGGATCTCGTCGGAACTGTTGAAGCCGCGCGCGGCGAGCAGCGCGGCGAGGGTACCGGACGCGGCGGCCTTGCCGGCATGGAAGGATTTGCACATCGTGCCGCGGTTCTGCTGCATGCCGGCGGCCTGCGTGGTCGCGATGCCGATCGCATGCGTCACCTGCTTCGCATTCAGCCCGAGCAGCCGTGCAGCGCCCGCGCCGGCGGCGATGGCGCCGAGCGTGCCGGTCAGGTGCCAGCCACCATCGTGATGCGCCGGCGCGCCCTGCCCGGCCCGCACACCCGCCTCGAAGCCCGCGACATAGGCCGCGATCAGGTCGCGCCCGCTGACTCTGCGATGCTCGGCCAGCGCCAGCAGCGCGGCCAGAAGGGGAGAGGAAGTGTGGAGAACGACCCCGCCCATATGCGTGTCGTCGAAATCCAGCAGATGGCCCATCTGGCCATTCGCCACCGGCGCATCCAGCAGCCCAAGCCGCCGCCCGCCCTGGCCCAGCACGGTGGCGACGGCGGGAGAGCCGGTCGCCTCGAAGGTGTCGAGCAGGATGCCGATCGTCGGATGCCGGCTGGCCGCCAGCGCGCAGCCGATCCAGTCGAGAACGCCGCGCCGCGCCTCATGCACCACCTCGGGGGGAAGCTGGTCGAAGCGCAGATCGGCGACGAAGGCGCCGAGCGCCCTGGTCACGCCGAGGCCCAGCGATGCGACGCCATATTCCGTTTTTGCCGCTGTGCCGGACATGCGGTTCCTCCCCCCAGGCGCGGACGTTCCGCCGCGTCGTGGCGCCGACACTAGCAGGCCCGTGTACCGTTGCATACATTGGGGCGCGTGCGGTTGCATGCATCATCGCGCGCGCGTAAGCCGCCAAACCGGCAGGGCCGCAAGGGACGCGGCTCGCGGGCTCGCGTTCTATTGCATACAGTCCGGCTTGCGGCGCTGGCCGATGCCCGGCGATTTTTGGGGGAACACGTCATGACCAGCGCAGCGACCATCGCGGAACGCCTCGCGGAGGCAGCATTGGCCGCACGGCCGGAAGCGGCGATGCGGGAGACGTGCGAAAGGCTGCTGATCGATGTGGCCGGGCTCTGCGTCTCGGCGCGCGGCACGGATTATGTGGCGGCCGCCGTTGGCGCGGCCGAGGGGCCAGGGCCCTGCACCGCCTTCGGCCATGCGGGCGGCCTCGGCGCCTCCGATGCCTGCATCATCAACGGCCTTGCCGCGCATGGCGAGGATTACGACGACACCTTCGAAGGCGGCCCGATCCACTCCGGCGCCGTCGTGATCCCCGCGGTGCTGGCCGCGGCGGAGCGATTCGGCCTTTCGGGCGCCGATGCCATGCGCGGCATCGCGGTGGGCGCCGAAGCGGCGTGCCGGCTGTCCACCGTGATCCCGAAGGCCGTGCACAAGGCCGGCTTCCACCCGACCTCCGCCCTCGGCACGCCGGCCGCGGCGCTGGCGGCGGCGGTGGCGATGCGGCTCACGCCGCGGCAGGTGGTGGATGCGCTCGGCATCGCTGGCTCGATGTCCTCCGGTATCATCGAATACCTGACGGATGGTGCCTGGACGAAGCGGCTGCATCCGGGCTGGGCGGCGCAGGCGGGGCTGCGCGCGGCGCTGCTCGCCAAGGGCGGCTTCTTCGGCCCGCGCACCGTCTTCGAAGGGCCGCACGGCCTGTTCCACGGCTTCGCGCGCAACACGGACGGCAACTGGGCCGCGCTGCTGGACGGCTTCGGCACCGACTGGGTCGCGGCGACCATCGCCTTCAAGCCCTGGGCGAATGGCACGATGACGCAGCCCTATGTGGATTGCGCCATCCGCCTGGCCCAGCGTGGCGTGAAGCCAGCTGACATCGTCTCCGTCACCTGCGAGACGGCGGAAGGCATTCTGCACCGGCTGTGGGAACCGCTGTCGTCCAAGCAGGCGCCGCCCAACGCCTATGCGGCGAAGTTCAGCGTGCCCTATGGCGTCGCGGCCGGGCTCGTGCTGGGCGGCGCGGGCCTCGAGGCCTTCACCGAGGAGATGGTGCAGCGGCCGGACCTGCGGGCGCTGTGCGCCAAGGTCAGCTATGTGGTGGACCCGGCCAATCCCTATCCGCGCGCCTATACCGGCCATGTCCGGGTCACCTTGCGCGATGGCTCTGTCGTGGAGGAACGGCAGGCGAATCTGCGCGGCGGCGCGGCCGATCCGCTGTCGCGCGCGGAGATCGAGACGAAGGCGCGGGCGAATTGCCTGCATGGCGGCTGGGATGCGGCGCGGGCGGATGCGCTGGTCGCCTTCGGCGCCACCGCCTTCGACGCGCCGCGGCTGGACGCCATCGCGTTCCGCGGCTGAGGGCCTGCGCGGTCAGGCCTCGCCTGACCGCGCGGAACTAGAGCGTGATCGCCGTAGGCTGGAACGGCCGAAGGCGTGAATCACGCGACAAAACCAGACGCCAGACCATGATCGGCGCCTCTATCGGTGCCGATCATGGTCTGACGCGCCGAAGACATTGCGGAGCGTGCCGATCCCCGCGATCGTCACCTCCACCACCATCCCCGGCCGCATCGGCAAGGCGCCGACCGACGTGCCGCAGGCAATGACATCGCCCGGCTCCAGCGTCATCTCCCGCGAGATCAGGGACACGATCCGGGCGGGCGGGATGATCATGTCGGCGCAGGGGTAGTCCTGCCGCACCCGGCCGTTCAGCGCGACCTGCACGCGGAGCGACGACCAGTCGAGCCCGGTCGCGATCGCCGGCCCCACCGGCCCGAAGCCGTCGCAGCCCTTGGCGCGCGCCCATTGGGCGAAGGACGCATCCGCGTTCAGCAGGTCGAGCGCCGTGACGTCGTTCACGCAGGTCACGCCGAAGATCGCCCGCGCGGCCTCCGCCTCATCGGCGTTGCTGACGCGACGCCCGATCACGAGGCCCAACTCGCCCTCGTAGATCACGCGGCCGGTGTAGCCGGCGGGCACGGGAATGGGCGCATCCGGCCCGACCACGCTGCCCGGCGACTTCAGGAAGAACAGCGGGGATTCCGGATGCGCGAGCCCCTGCTTCGCCGCGGCCTCATGGAAATTGTTCCAGAGCCCGATGAAGACCCTCGGCCGCACCGGCGAGAGCAGAACGATATCCTCGCGCGCGATCACCTCTCCGGTCGGCGTAGGCGCGCCGAAGAGGTCGCCCGCATGCACGGCGATGCTGTCGTCCCGCAGCGTGCCGAAGCCTTCGCGCCCATCGCGGCTGAAGCGGATCCAGAGCGCCATGCGCCATCTCCTTGTTCGGTCGGAACATAACGCGCCCCCGTGCCGCGGGCACGAAGGGGTCACCGAGCTTTACACGATTTTCTTTGATTTACCGTAGTTTCGGCTCCACTGGACCCCTCCCACACGGTTCGGAGGGAGAAAGATCATGGATCGGTTGGTGTCGCGACGTGGCTTCGCGCTCGGTCTCGGCGGGGTTGTCGGCGCGGTCGCGCTTGCCCGCCCTGCCCTTGCGCAGCGGGGGTGGGAGCCGAGCCGGCCGGTGCAGTTCATCGTCCCGGCCGGGACGGGTGGCGGTGCGGACCAGATGGCGCGCGTCATCCAGGGGATCGTGTCCAAGCACAGCCTGATGCGCCAGCCGATCGTGGTGGTGAACAAGGCCGGCGGCGCGGGCGCGGAAGGCTTCCTGGAAGCGCGGGGCGCGCGCGCCAACCCGCATCTGCTGATCATCACGCTGTCCAACCTGTTCACCACGCCGATGGCCACTGGCGTGCCCTTCAGCTGGCGCGACCTGACTCCGATCAAGATGATGGCGCTCGACGAATTCGTGCTGTGGGTGAACGCGCAATCGCCGTGGGAGAACGTGGCACAATTCGTAGCGGCGGCGAAGGCCAGCCGTCTTCGCATGGGTGGGACGGGGTCGAAGCAGGAAGACCAGATCATCACCGCCGCGCTGACGCGCGCCATCGGCGCGCCCTTCAACTACGTGCCCTTCCGCGGCGGCGGCGATGTGGCGGTGCAGCTTGTCGGGCGGCATATCGACTGCACGGTGAACAATCCGATCGAGGCGGTGACGCATTGGCGTTCCGGCGCGCTGCGCCCGCTCTGCGTCTTCGACAGCCAGCGCCTGTCGGGGACGGAGCGGATGACGGAGACGATGGCCTGGCGCGACATCCCGACCGCGAAGGAATCGGGGCTCGACGTCGAATACCTGATGCTGCGCGGCATCATGGGCGCACCCGGCATCAACGCGGCGCAGATCGCCTTCTATGTCGACCTGCTGGGCAAGGTGCGAGAGACGCCGGAATGGCGCGAGCTGATGGCGCAGGGCGCATTCAACACCACGACCATGACCGGCGATCCCTTCCGCGCCTGGCTGGAGCGGGAGGAAGCGCGCCACCGTTCGTTGATGCAGGAAGCCGGCTTCCTGGCAGGCCAGAGCTGAGGCGGCGATGAGCATGCACAACCAAGGTCCGCTGCGCGCCCCGGATGGCGCGACCGCCGGTGCGGCGATGGCCAAGATCTTCGTGACAGATGCCGCGCCGGCGCGCGGCGTCACCACCCGCGCGATGGAGATCGCGACCTCGCTGGCCTTCGCCTTCGCCGGCGCCGTCGCGATCTGGGACAGCGCGCGGCTCGGCGCGGGCTGGGGCGCGGATGGCCCGCAATCGGGCTACTTCCCCTTCTGGATCGGGCTGCTGCTGGTCCTCGCCTCCGCCGCCAACCTGCTGCCCGTCCTGCACAGCGCACGGGGGGAAGCGGCGGGCGAGGACGGCAGGCCGATGTTCCTGACCTGGCAGCAGGCCAGGACCGTCGCGACGGTCTTCATCCCGACGGCAATCTATGTCGCGGCCATCCCCTTCACCGGAATCTACATCGCCTCCGCCATTCTGGTGGCGTGGTTCATGGTGCGGCTGGGCGGCTTCGCGCTGTGGCGGGCGCTGCCCGCGGGGCTGGCCACGGCGGTCGTCACCTTTGTGGTGTTCGAGATCTGGTTCCTCGTCGCGCTGCCCAAGGGCCCGATCGAAGAATTCCTCGGCTACTGACGCCCCCCAGCCGGAGCGGTCCGACATGGAAGAACTTGGCCTGTTGATGCAGGGCTTCACGGTGGCCCTGCAGCCCGAGAACATGATGCTGATGATGGTCGGCATCATCCTCGGCGTGCTGATCGGCGTGCTGCCGGGGCTGGGCGGGGCAAATGGCATCGCGATCCTGCTGCCGCTGACCTTCGCGATGTCGCCTGTCTCGGCGGTCATCATGCTGTCCTGCATCTATTGGGGCGCGCTGTTCGGGGGCGCGATCACCTCCATCCTGTTCAACATCCCCGGCGAGCCCTGGTCCGTCGCCACCACCTTCGACGGCTACCCGATGGCCCAGCAGGGCCGCGCGGGGGAAGCGCTGACGGCGGCCTTCACCTCGAGCTTCGTCGGCGCCTTCGTGGCGGTGGTGATGATCACCTTCGTCGCCCCGATCGTCGCCGGCTTCGCCCTGCGCTTCGGCCCGCCTGAATTCTTCGCAGTGATGTTCCTGTCCTTCGCCGCCTTCGTCGGCATGGGACGCGGCAACCCGTTGAAGACCCTGATGGCGATGATGCTGGGCTTCCTGCTGGCCACGGTCGGGATGGATGCGATGACCGGCCAGCTTCGCATGACCTTCGGCCAGACCGAGATGATCCGCGGCTTCGACTTCCTCGTCGCGGTGATCGGCCTGTTCGGCATCAGCGAGATCCTGTCCTCCATCGAGGACGGGCTGCGCTTCAAGGGCCACAAGGCCCGGATCGACATGAAGGTGGTGATCCGCACCTGGCTCGAATTACCGAAGCACTGGGTGATCGCGATGCGCTCGGCGCTGGTCGGATGCTGGATGGGCATCACGCCCGCGGGCGCGACGCCTGCCTCCTTCATGAGTTACGGCATCGCGCGGCGGATGTCGAAGCATGGCAAGGATTTCGGCAAGGGCCGGGTCGAAGGCGTGATCGCGCCGGAGACAGCGGCGCATGCCGCCGGCACCTCCGCCCTGCTGCCCATGCTGACCCTCGGCGTTCCGGGATCGCCCACCGCGGCCGTCCTGTTGGGCGGCCTCATCATGTGGGGCTTGCAGCCGGGGCCGATGATGTTCGTGGAACAGAAGGACTTCGTCTGGGGCCTGATCGCGTCGATGTATCTCGGCAACATCGCGGGGCTGATCATCGTGCTGGTCGCGGTGCCGTGGTTCGCGGCGATCCTGCGCGTACCCTTCTCGATCATCGCAGCCCTCATCCTCGTGGTCTGCGCGATCGGCGCCTTTACGGTGAACAATGCCGAATTCGACATCGTGCTGATGCTGATCTTCGGCGTGATCGGCTATGTGCTGAAGAAGCTGGACTATCCTCTCGCCCCGCTCGTCCTCGCGCTGGTCCTCGGCGACCGGACGGAAGAAGCCTTCCGCCAGTCGCTGCTGGTCGGAGAGGGCGACCTGACCATCTTCTTCCATGGCTGGCTGTCGGGATCGATCATGACGGCGGGCATCGTGCTGTTGGCCTGGCCGCTGATCGCCGCGATCTGGCCGCGCCGACGCGGCTTGGCCCCGGCTTGACCCTCGCGCGGCCCGCACCAGGGCCGCGCAACCCATCACGCGCGCCCACGCCTTCCGTCCCCAGCGGAAGGCGTGTTGCGTCATGGCAATGTCACACCGCTGACATGTTGCTTCGACTATACTGGAAACATGGAGACGGATGAGGCGGCAGCCACCTTCACAGCGCTGGGCCAGGCCACGCGGCTTGACCTGATGCGCGCCCTGCTCGGAGCCGGGCCCCAGGGTTTGGCGGCGGGTGAGATCGCGCTGCGGCTCAGCGTGCCGGGCTCCACCCTGTCCTTCCATCTGCGGGCGCTGGAACAGGCCGGGCTGGTGGCCCCGACCAGGCATGGGCGCAGCCTGGTCTATGCCGCGCGGATCGAAAGGCTGCGCGCGCTGTTGGTCTTCCTGGCGGAAGCCTGCTGCGAGGGAAATCCGGCGCGGTGCGGCAACTTGCACCAGCTGTTCGACAACCCCGGGGACGCCGCCGGGACGCAATCCAGCGTCTTCAACGTGCTGTTCCTCTGCACGCGGAATTCCGCGCGCTCCATCATGGCGGAAGCGATTCTGAACCGGATCGGCGAAGGTCGGTTCCGCGCCTTTTCCGCCGGCTCCGACCCCGCCGCCGAAGGCCCGCTGCCGGAGGTGCTGCAGCAGCTCAAGGCGCTCGGCCATGATGTCTCGGCGGCGCGATCCAAGTCCTGGGATGAGTTCATCGGCGAAGGCGCGCCGCGCGTGGATTTCGCCATCGCGCTCTGCGACACGCTGGCCGGGCAGCGTTGCCCGGATTTCGGCGGTACGGTGCTGACAGGCGCCTGGCCGCTGCCCGATCCGGCGAAGTTCAGCGGCAGCGCGGCCGAACGCGCGACCTTGCTGAACGAGCTCTACGCCGCGCTCCACCGGCGGCTTTCCATCTTCACCAGCCTGCCCTTCGGCACGCTCGATCGCCTCGCGCTCAAGGCGCGCCTCGATGAGCTGGCGGATCCGCGGGCGCTTTCGGGGTCACGCGCATGAGGGTCGGCATCAATGGCATGGGCCGCATCGGCCGGCTCGCTCTGCGTGCAGCCATGGGCGCGGCGGAACGGCAAGCCGGCGATCCGCGCGGCGCGAACCGGCTGGAGGTCGTGCACCTCAATGAGATCAAGGGCGGCGCGGCGGCCACGGCGCATCTGCTGGAATTCGACAGCGTGCAGGGCCGCTGGCGCGCGGGGATCGCAGCGGAAGGGGAAGCCGCCATCCGCATCGGCGACACGCGGCTCGGCTTTTCCGAGCATGCGAAGCCGGGGGACATCCCCTGGGGCGATCTCGGTGTCGATCTGGTGCTGGAGTGCACGGGCAAGTTCCTGGCGCCGGATGTGCTGCAAGGCCATCTGGACCGCGGGGCGAAGCGCGTCATCGTCGCCGCACCTGTGAAGTTCGACACGGTGCTGAATGTGGTCGTCGGCGTGAACGAGCATCTCTACGACCCCGCGCGGCATCCCATCGTCACGGCCGCCTCCTGCACCACCAACTGCCTCGCCCCGGTGGTGAAGGTGGTGCATGAGGCGATCGGGATCCGCCACGGGCAGATCACGACGATCCACGATCCGACCAACACCAACCTGGTCGTGGATGCGCCGCACAAGGATCTGCGCCGCGCACGGTCCGCCATGCTCTCCCTCGCGCCGACGACGACGGGCAGCGCCACCGCCATCGCGCTGATCTACCCGGAGCTGAAGGGGAAGCTGAACGGCCATGCGGTGCGCGCGCCGGTCCTCAACGCCTCCCTCACCGATTGCGTCTTCGAAATGCGGCGGGAGACGAGCGCGGAGGAGGTGAACGCGCTATTCGCGCAAGCCGCCGCCGGCCCGCTGGCGGGCATATTGGGCTACGAAACCCGCCCCCTCGTCAGCGCGGACTACGCGCGGGATACGCGCAGCGCGATCGTGGACGCGCCATCGACCATGGTCACCGACGGCACGCTGCTGAAGATCTACGCCTGGTACGACAACGAGATGGGCTATGCCTGCCGCATGGTCGACCTCGCCTGCCACATGGAGCGCGTCGGGCTTTGAACGGCGCCTCGGGCAGCGGCGCAGGCACGCGCAACTACGCCATCGTCACAGCGGCCTATTGGGGCTTCACGCTGACCGATGGCGCGTTGCGGATGCTGGTGCTGCTGCATTTCTTCCGGCTCGGCTATTCGCCCTTCACCCTCGCCTTCCTGTTCCTGCTGTATGAGGCCGCCGGGATCGGCGCCAATCTGGTCGGCGGCTGGCTGGCCACGCGCTTCGGCATCGCGCGCATGCTGGCGGTCGGGCTCGTCACCCAGGTGCTCGGCTTCCTGATGCTGTCGGCCCTGTCGCCGGATTGGGCGGCAGCGGTCAGCGTCGCCTGGGTCGTGGTCGCGCAGGGCGTCTGCGGGGTCGCGAAGGACCTGACCAAGACCGCGTCGAAATCCGCGATCAAGCTGACGGCGGGCGAGGCGTCCGGGCGGCTGTTCCGCTGGGTCGCCTTCTTCACCGGCAGCAAGAACGCGATGAAGGGCGCGGGCTTCTTCCTGGGCGGCCTGCTGCTGGATGTGCTGGGCTTCCGCGGCGCGCTCTGGGCAATGGCCGTGGCGCTACTGCTGGTGCTGGCCGGCGTGGTCTTCGCGCTGCCGCCGCTGATGGGCAAGGCGAAGGCCTCGGCTTCCGCGAAGGAGTTCTTCGCCAAGGATCGCGCCGTGAACCTGCTGGCGGCGGCGCGGGTGTTCCTGTTCGGGGCGCGCGACGTATGGTTCGTCGTCGGCCTGCCGGTCTTCCTCTATGCCAGCGGCTGGACCTTCACGATGGTCGGCGCGTTCCTGGCGCTCTGGACCATCGGCTATGGGGTGGTCCAGGCGTCCGCGCCTGGGCTGGTGCGCCGCAGCGCCGATGGCCTGTCCGCGGAGGTGCCCGCCGCCAAGCTGTGGTCGCTGCTGCTGGCGCTGGTCCCTGCCCTGCTTGCTGGCGCGCTGATCGCGGGGCTGCCGCGCGCCGATCTGGTGGTGGTGGCGGGGCTCGCGCTGTTCGGCTTCGCCTTCGCGGTGAATTCCTCGGTCCATTCCTACCTGATCCTGGCCTATGCGGGGTCGGAGAAGGCGGCCGAGGATGTCGGCTTCTACTACGCGGCGAATGCGGCGGGGCGCTTCGCGGGCACGCTGCTGTCGGGGCTGCTGTATCAGTGGGGCGGGCTCGGCGCCTGCCTCGCGGGCTCCGCGCTCATGCTCGGCGTCTGCTACGCGCTCACCCTGCTCCTGCCGGTCTCGCGAGGCACGCGTTGAGACGCCGCCGCGCGGCTTGGCCCGATGGCGGCAAGGCGGCATGATGCGCTGACAGAGGAAACGCAGGACATCATGGCCGAGACCGCGCCCGACACCACCCGCATCGCCCGCGCGACGGAGATGCTTCTCGCCGTCCGCCAGGGCGGCGCCCCGGCCCACGGCCTGGGCAATGCCGCCCCGGCAAATGAGGCGGAGGCGCTCGCCATCCAGCGCGCCGTGCTCGCGCGGCGCGGCGGGACGATCGGTGGCTGGAAATGCGCGACGCCGCCGGGCAAGCCCGTCTCCCAGGCGCTGCTCGACACGCGCGGCATCATGGCCGGGCCGGCCAGCTGGATGGTCGCGCCGGGGGCCAAGCTAGGCATCGAGACGGAGGTCGCCTTCCGCCTCGCCCGCAGCCTGCCGCCCCGCGCCACGCCCTGGACGCGGGAGGAGGTGGCGGATGCGGTCGCCGAATGCGTCCCCGCCATCGAACTCGTCGCGACCCGCTATGCGGACATGACGGCCGTCTCGCTGCTCGAAGCCATGGCCGATAATGTCGCCCATTCCGGGCTCGTGCTCGGCGCGCCGGTGGCGGATTGGCGGGAGCGCGATCTGAACGACCTCACGGTCCATCAATCCGCCGGCGGCGTGACGCAGGTGGCGCGGCGTGGCGCGAACCCGGCGGGCGATCCGCTGCTGTCACTGACCCGTCTCGCCAACCACCTGCACGCCTTCGGCCTGCAGCTGGAAGCGGGGCAAGTGGTGACGACGGGCAGCTGGAGCGGGCTTCTCTGGGTGCCCGGCGGCCAGCGCATCATCGGCGGCTTCGAAGGGCTGGGCGAGGTCGTCGTCGATCTCGTCTGAGGTCGCGCGCCAGGCCGCATGACGCGGCTTTGCGCGCCGCGCGGCTCGCATCACGCAGCTGTCACGCCGCGCGCGGTGGCGCGGGGGCAGGCTGGCCTGCCCCGAAGGGAAGGCCAGGCCGCCGCATGGACGCCACGCGCAGGCTGCTGCTTGTCGAGGATGACCCGCTTCTCCGCGTGACGCTGGCCGAGGTGCTGACCGAGGCCGGCTTCACGGTGGTGGAGGCCGCGGATGCCGAAAGCGCCCTCGGCCTGGTGGCAAGCCGCGACGACCTCGATCTGCTGTTGACCGACATCAACCTGCCCGGCGCCGATGGCTTCGCGCTGGCCTCGGCCGCCAGGCGCCTGCGGCCGGGGCTACCGGTGGTCTATGCCTCCGGCCGGCTCAGCGAAGTCGATCCGCAGCGCGCCCTGCCGGGCGCGCCCTTCCTGGCGAAGCCCTTCAGCCTGTCCAAGGCGCTGACGACGCTGCAAGGCGCGATGGGACGCGCCTGAAGGCTATAGTCGCGCGAGCACCGCATCGATCGCGCTATCCGTGGCGCCGAGATAGAAGGCCGGATCGGTCAGCCGCGCGATGCCCGCCGCATCCAGGATGGCGGTGACGCGGGAATCGCGCGCCAGCGCCGCGCGCAGATCGATGCAATCGGCCAGCGCCACCTCGCAGGCGTGGTGCACCACCTCATGCGCGGTGCCGCGACCCAACACAGGCGCAAGGCCCATCATCACCGCTTCCGACATGATCAGACCGCCACCGGCTTCGAGGTTGCGGCGCATCCGCGCGGCATCGACGACGAGGCCCTCCGCGATCGGGATCAGCGTCGCCAGCGCGCCATGCGCCAGCAGCAGAAGCTGGCCGAGCGCGAGCTGCTCCAGCTGCATCGCGCCCGCGCCGCGTTCATGCTCATGCACCATCGCGCCAAGCAACTGCGGGACCAGCGCCTGCGCGCCGCGCGCCTGCACGATTACATATTCGCAGCCGATCGGGTTGCGCTTCTGCGGCATGGTCGAACTGCCGCCCTTGCCAGGTGCTGCAGGCTCGCTCGCCTCGCCGACTTCCGACTGCATCAGCAGCATCACATCGGTCGCGGGCTTGGCGAGAGCGCCGGCCAGAAGCCCGCACCAGCAGCCGAATTCCGCTACCCCGTCGCGCGCGACGTGCCAGGGGATGGGGGGCAAGGCGAGGTCCAGTTCGCGCGCCAGCTCCGCCGCCACCCGCGGCCCGTCAGCACCGAGCGAGGCAAGCGTGCCCACCGCCCCGCCGAATTGCAGCCGCAGCACACGCGGGCGCAGCTGCGCCAGGCGTTCGCGCATGGTGATCAGCGGATCGAGCCAGAGCGCCGCCTTGAAGCCGAAGGTGATGGGCAGCGCCTGCTGCGCGTGGGTCCGCCCGGCCATCACCGTGCCGCGATGCGCCCGCGCCAGCCGCGCCAGCGCCGCCAGCAGCCGCGCCAGATCCGCCTCGAACAGCATAAGCGCATCGCGCAGCTGCAGCACCAGCGCGGTGTCCAATATGTCCTGCGTGGTCGCGCCGTAATGCGTCCAGCGCCCAGCCTCGGCGCCCGCGAGCGCGGAGAGCTGCTTCACGAGGCCGACCGTGGGGAAGCCCATGTTGCGCGTCGCGGTCGCCAGCGCCGGCATATCGAGCCGGTCGATATCCGCCGCGTCCGTGATCGCCCGCGCGGCCTCTGCGGGGATCAGGCCGAGCCGCGCCTGCGCGCGGGCCAGCGCCGCTTCCACCGCCAGCATGCGCGCAAGTGCGGCGCGTTCGTCCAGGATCGCGCGCATGGCATCGGAGCCGAAGACGGCGCCGAGCACGGCGCCGTCGGCCGGGTTCACACTCATCGGCTAGACATCGAGGAAGACGGTCTCCCCCTCCCCCTGCAACCGGATGTCGAGGCGCCAGGCGCCGCCGCCGTCCGGGCGGGCGATGAGCGTCACGCGGCGCGCGGGGTTCTCCACCAGCGTCAGCACCGGATCGGTCGCATTCAGCGCCTCTCCGGCGAAATAGGCGCGGGTGAGAACATGCTGCATCAGGCCGCGGGCGAAGATCGCGATCTGGATGTGCGGCGCCTGCATCGTATTGCCGCGTCCCGGCACGGGGCCGGGCTTCAGCGTGGTGAAACGGAATTCGCCCTTGTCGTCGGTGGCGCAGCGGCCGAAGCCGTGGAAGCCATCCTCGTAGCGGCCATCGGGGCCGGCCTGCCAGATCTCCACCAGCGCATCGACCACCAGCGCGCCATCGCCATCGGTGATGCGGCCGGTGAGCACGATACGCTCGCCCTGGACGCCTTCATTGCCCGAACCCGGGCGGAGCAGATCCGCCCATTCGGGGAAGTCGATCATGTGCCAGTAGGGACCGGCGGTCTGGGATGCGGTTGCGGCAGTCATCGGCCGGTCCCCCTCACTGCTTCTCGAAGGGCGTGGCCTCGCGGCCGCGCAACACCATGTCGAAGCGGTAGCCGAGCGCCCATTCCGGCTTGGTGATGTCGAGGTCGAATTTCGACACCAGCCTGTCGCGCGCCGCCTTGTCGGGCGTCGAGAGGAAGATCGGGTCGAGGTCGAGCAGCGGATCGCCGGGGAAGTACATCTGCGTGATCATGCGCTGGGCGAAGCCGGCGCCGTGCAGGCCGAAATGGATGTGGATGGGCCGCCACGCATTCCAGTGGTTCCGCCACGGATAGGCACCGGGCTTGACGCTGACGAAGCTGTAGCGCCCGTTCTCATCGGTGAAGATGCGCGCGCGGCCCTCGAAATTCGGATCGAGCGGCGCATCATGCTGGTCGCGCGCATGGTGGTAGCGGCCGGATGCGTTGGCCTGCCACACCTCCACCATCACGCCGCGCTGGGGGCGGCCATCCTCATCCGTGATCGTGCCGCCCACGATGATCCGCTCACCCAACGCGGCCTTGCCGTTCACCTGGCTCATATCGGCCTGGACCGGGTAGCGGTCGGAGGTGAAGCGGGGCGCGGTCGTCTCGGTCAGGGAATGGGGCACGCGCAGCAGCGCCTGCTTCGGGTGGCGCTTATGCGTGCTGCCATAGGACGGCGCATCGAGCGGCGGCTGGGTCGCCGGATCGGGCCGGCGGAACGGGACGGGGTCGCTCATGGCGTAATGGCTTCCTTCCTCGCGATGGGCTTCAGCCAGCATCTTCCGACAGGATTCGCTTGGCGATCTTGAGCGCGGAGTTGGCGGCGGGAACGCCGGCATAGGCGCCAACCTGCAGCAGCACCTCCGCGATCTCCTCCGGCGTCACGCCGGTGTTACGCGTGGCGCGCACATGCAACTCGAATTCCTCGTGGCGGCCGAGCGCCGCCATCATGGCGAGCGTCAGCAGGCTGCGCTGGTGGCGCGTCAGCCCCGGCCGCGTCCAGACACCGCCCCAGACATTCGCCGTGATCCAGTCCTGGAACGCGGCATCGAGTGGCGTGACATTGGCTTGCGCACGGGCCACATGCGCATCCCCCAGCACCTGCTTGCGGATGGTGAGCCCGCCCTCATGCCCCGGCTGCGGGGCGAAGGGCGCGAGATGGCCGAGGATCGCGGCGGTCGTCGCCTCCGCCTGTTCGAAATTCGGGATATGCGCGCCATCCCGAATCACGACCAGCCGCGCGCCGGGGATCATGTCGCGCAGCGCTTCCGCGAGCGCCGGCGGCGTCGCGATGTCGCGGTCGCCGACGACGACCGTCGCCGGGCAGGCGATGCGCCCGGCGATCTCCGCCGCGCTTGCGTCGCGCAAGGCGGCCGCCGCGCCCGCATAGCCCTGACGATCCGTGTTCAGCAGCATCCGCCGCAAACCCTGGGACGACGCGAGAGAGGAATCGACCACCCAGCGCCCCATCACCGCATCGACCAGCGCCTCCGTGCCGAGTTCCAGCACGGTGTCGATCCGCTGCTGCCACGCCTCGGCCGGCGCGAATTCGGCCGCGGTGTCCATGAGGCAGAGGGACGCCACGCGCGCCGGTGCCTCCGCCGCCATCTGCAGCGCGATGCGACCACCGATGGAAAGCCCGACCACATGCGCCTGCTTCACACCCAGCGCATCGAGTAGCGCGAGCGCATCGCGCGCAAGTTGCGACATGGAATAGGGGCCTGGCGTCACGCCCGAATAGCCATGCCCGCGCAGATCCATGCGGATGACGCGGCGATGCCGGGCCAGCGCCGTCGCCTGGGGGGCGAAGACCTCCATCGTCGTGCCGATGGAATGCAGCATCAGGACCGGCGGCTCCCGATCGGCAGCGCCGCCGGCCGGTCCCTCGACCGCGGCATGAACGACGATGTCACCGAGTTGGAGGAACATCCGCCCTATCCCTTCCCTGCGACGGGCGCGCCCGGTCAGACGCGTTCCAGCACCATCGCGATGCCCTGGCCGACGCCGATGCACATCGTTACCACCGCGTAGCGGGCTTTGCGATGATGCAGCTCCGCCACCGCCGTCTGCACCAGCCGCGCGCCGCTCATGCCCAGCGGATGGCCCAGCGCGATGGCGCCGCCATTCGGGTTCACATGCTCGGCATCGTCCGGCAGGCCGAGGTCGCGCGTCACGGCCAGCCCCTGCGCGGCGAAGGCCTCGTTCAGCTCGATCACGGCGATGTCGCCGATGCCGAGACCCGTCTTGGCCAGCACCCGCTTCACCGCCGGCGCCGGGCCGAAGCCCATGATGCGCGGGGCGACGCCGGCCGTCGCGGTGGCGACCACGCGCGCGCGGGGCGTCAGGCCATGGCGCCGGGCCGCAGCCTCGCTCGCGACCAGCATGGCGCAAGCGCCGTCATTGACGCCGGATGCATTGCCCGCCGTCACCGTGCCGCCTTCCTTGCGGAAGGGCGTGGCCAGCTTGGCGAGCGCTTCGAGGGTGGTGTCGGGGCGCGGATGCTCGTCGGTGTCCACGACTAGCGGCTCGCCCTTGCGGCGGGGGATGGTGACTGGGACGATCTCCTCCGCGAAGCGGCCGGCGGCGATGGCGCGGCCCGCGCGCTGCTGCGATCGCCAGGCGAAGGCGTCCTGGTCAACTCGTGAAATGCCGAACTGCGCCGCGACGTTCTCCGCCGTCTCCGGCATCGAATCGATGCCGTGCTTCGCCTTCATCAGCGGGTTCACGAAGCGCCAGCCGATCGTGGTGTCGTAGATCTCGGCGGAGCGGGAGAAGGCTTCCTGCGCCTTGCCCATCACGAAGGGGGCGCGCGTCATGCTCTCGACGCCGCCCGCCAGCATCAGCTCGCATTCGCCGGCCTTGATGGCGCGGGCGGCGATGCCGACCGCATCCATCCCCGACCCGCAGAGCCGGTTCACCGTGCTGCCCGGGATGCTCTCCGGCAGGCCCGCCAGCAGCGCGGCCATGCGCGCGACGTTCCGGTTGTCCTCGCCGGCCTGGTTGGCGCAGCCATAGATCACATCCTCGACCGCCGCCCAGTCGAGGCCGGGATTGCGCGCCATCAGCGCGCGGATCGGCACGGCGCCGAGGTCGTCGGTGCGGACCTCCTTCAGCGCGCCGGCGTAGCGGCCAATCGGGGTGCGCGCGGCGTCGCAGATGAAGGCGTCTGCCATGGGTTCGTTTCTCCTCAGGGGAGCGGTTTCCCCCCGCCGGGCCGCCCCGTCAACTGAGCACGCCGACCAGCCAGAGCGAGAGGGCTGGGAAAGCCACCAGCAGGCCGAGCCGGATCACATCCATGGCCAGGAAGGGCAGCACGCCGCGATAGGTGGCGGCGATCGGCACGTCCTTCGCAAGACCCGATATGACGAAGACATTCAACCCGATAGGCGGCGCCGTCAGCCCGATCCCCACCACGACCAGCACCAGGATGCCGAACCAGATCGCCGTCTCCTCCGTCGTCAGGCCGAAATCGAGCGCGGTGACGACGGGGAAGAAGACCGGCAGCGTCAGCAGGATCATCGCCAGCTCATCCATCACCGCGCCGAGGATGATGTAGGCCGCAAGGAGCAGCAGCAGCACGCCATAGGGCGGGAAGTCCTGCTCGCTGATCCACAGCGCCAGCAAATCCGGCGCCTGGGACAGCGCGAGGAAGGCGTTGAACACCTCTGCCCCCAGCAGGATGGCGAAGATCATCGCGGTGGTCTCGGCGGTGGCGAGCAGGCTTTCGCGCAGCTGGCGGCCCTTCAGCGTGCCGCGCAGCAGGCCGACCGCCAGCGTCGCGATGCAGCCGACGGCAGCACTCTCGGTCGGCGTGAAGACACCGCCATAGATGCCGCCCACCACCAGCACGGCGATCAGCAGCACGGGGATGACATTGAGGAAAGCGGCGCGCCGTTCGGCCGGCGAAGGGGCCTCGCCGGGCGGGGCGAGGTCGGGGCGGAACCGCACCACGATCGCGATGGCGAGGATGTAGAGCGCGGTCGCGATCAGGCCGGGGATCAGGGCCGCCATGAACAGCTTGGCGATGTTCTGTTCCGTGCTGATCGCATAGACCACCAGGATCACGCTGGGCGGGATCAGGATGCCGAGCGTGCCGCCGACCGCGATGGTGCCGGTGGAGAAGCCCGGATCGTAGCCATAGCGCCGCAGTTCCGGCAGCGCGGCGCGGCCGAAGGTGGCCGTGGTCGCGACCGAGGATCCGCAGACGGCGCCGAAGCAGGCGCAGGCCCCGATCACGCCCATCGCCATGCCGCCGGGCTTGCGCCCGACGAGCGCATTGGCCGCCGCGAACAGATCCCGCGCCAGGCCACCGCGTTCCGCCAGCGCGCCCATCAGGATGAAGAGCGGGATCACCGACAGCGTGTAGTTCGCGAACAGGTGATAGGGCGTCGTCTTGAGGTAGTTGCCGAGCGCGGTCCAATCCAGGATGTGCACATAGCCGCCGATGCCGACCAGAAGCATCGCCAGCCCAACCGGGGCGCGCAGCACGATCAGCGCCAGCATCGCCGCGAAGCCGGCGCCGGCCAGGATGAATTCCGGCGCCATCTCAGCCGCGTCCCTTCAGCAGCCGCGGGACCCACAGCAGCGCGGCCAGCGCGGTGGCCAGGAAGCAGAGGCAGACGATGCCGACCGCCCACCAATAGGGGATCGCCAGCAGCCCGATGGTGCGCGTGCCGCTACGCCAGATGTCCCAGGTACCGAAGACCAGACGCTCCGCCAGCCACAGCGTCACCGCCGCCCAGACCAGCATCCAGAAACCGTCGAGCAGCCCGGTGATGCGCGCGGGAAGCCAGGTGGTGAAGCTGTCGACGATGATGTTCGCACGCATCAGCGTGCCATAGGCCAGGAAGCCCGCGATGCCGATCCCGGCCGCGATGGAGACGATCTCGAAATCGCCGCGGATCGGGTGGTCTGTGGTCCAGCGCAGCAGGACCGAGACAGTGGTGACGCAGCCGCCCACGAGCAGCGAGGCGCCACCGAGAAAGGCCAGCGCCCGCGCCAGAAGTGCGATGGCACCGGAGGGAGGGGGGTTCTGGTCGGTCAACGGAATCCCCTCTCCCCCCGAAGCACGGGGGCGATGCTCTAGATTCGTTGTTTTCCAGAGCAAGAAATCCGATCTGACTGATTCAGTCAGATCGGATATTGCTCTAGCCGCGCGCGGCGGCGTGCTTCGCGATCAGGCCACGCGCATCGGCCAGCAGCGCCGCGCCATCGAAGCCGCGCGCGGCCGAGCCGTTGATCCAGGCGTCGAGCACCGGGCGGCAGGCCACCATCCAGCGCTCCTTCTCGGCCTCGGTGATCTGGATGATGCGGTTGTCGCGGCGGCGCGCCACCTGTTCGCGCACCACGGGGCCCTGCTCGTCCCACACCTTCGCCGCCATCTCCGCCGCCGCCATGCCGGAATTGGCGTCCAGCACCTGCTTGAGTTCGGCCGGCAGGCCAGCATAGCGCGCGGGGTTCATCGCGAGGATGAAGGTCGTGGTGTAGAAGGTCGGGCTGCCCGGGATCTCGGTGTGGTGGCGCACCAGTTCCTGCAGGCGGATGGAGGGCACGACCTCCCACGGCACCACCGCGCCGTCGATCACGCGCTGGCTCAACGCCTCCGGCACCTGCGGCACCGGCATGCCGATGGGGGCTGCGCCGAGGGCGCGCAGCGCCTCACCGGCCTGGCGGGTCGGGAAGCGCAGCTTCAGGCCGCGCAGATCCTCCATCCTCCGGACTTCCTTGTTGGCGTGGATCACGCCGGCATCATGCGCCCAGACGGTGATGGGGTGCACTTCGCGGAACTCGTCGCGCAGATGCGTCTGGTAGAATTCCCAGACCGCCTTGGCATTCGGCGCGGCGCGCCGGTCGGCGACGAAGGGAAGCTCGAACACCTCGATGCGCGGGAAGCGGCCGGGCGTGTTGCCGGGCAGCGTCCAGATGATGTCGGCCACGCCGTCACGCGCCTGGTCGAACAGCTGGGGCGGCGCGCCGCCGAGCTGCATCGAGGGGAAGATCTGGATCCTGAGGCGCCCCTGGCTCTCGGTCGAGACCTTCTGCGCCCAGGGCATCAGGAAGTGGCGATGCACGGCGGAGACGGCCGGCAGGAAGTGATGCAGGCGCAGCGTGATCTCCTGCGCGGAGGCAGGGCGGACCAGCGCAGGCGCGGCGAGGCCGGCGGCGCCGGCCAGCAGCAAGGAACGACGAGCGATCATCGGCGGACGAGCCTTCCCATGGGGCACGGTCGCCGTGCCTCGTTATCCCCGCGACTCTGTGCCGCTATGCCGAAGGCGGCGTCAAGGCTTCCATCAGGCGGCGCGCCTTGCCAGCCACCGTCGCCGCGCTGTCGCCCGGCTTGTAGATCGCGCTGCCGATGCCGAAGCCGGCCGCGCCCGCTGCGCGCCATGGGGCCATATTGCCGGCTTCGATCCCGCCCACGGGCAGGATCGCCGTGCCGGCGGGCAGCACGGCGAGCAGCGCCTTCACGACCGCGGGGGAAGCCGCCTCGGCCGGGAACAGCTTCAGCCCATCGGCACCCGCGCGCAGCAGCGCAAAGGCCTCGCCCGGCGTCATGAAGCCGGGCACGGCGAACATCCCCGCCGCCTTCGCGGCGCGCACCACCTCGGGGTCCGCATGCGGGGTGACCACCAGCCGCCCACCCGCCGCGGCGATCCGCGCGCAATCGGCGGGGTCGAGCACCGTCCCCGCGCCGACCAGCGCGCGCGCGCCGCAGCGCGCGGCGAGACGCCGGATGCTCTCGATCGGGTCGGGCGAGTTCAGCGGCACTTCGATGATCGCGAAGCCGGCGTCGAGCAGGACATCGCCGATCGCCTCCACCTCCTCCGGCCGCACGCCGCGCAGGATCGCGACCAGCGGGCAGCGCGCGAGCCAGGCCTTCATGTCCATCGCCGTCATACCCATCCCAATCCGCGCCCGATGTGATGCAGCCCGGCCGCCACCAGATCGGGGTCGTGCGAGCGCACCGCGACGCCGGACAGGCGCAGCGCCTCGGCATAGAGCGCCGCGAGGCCGGCGGCGCCGACCAGCTCCACCCTGGTGGCGCCGGTTTCGGCCAGCGCCGCGACGATCTCATGGCCGATCAGCAGGCCAGAGAGGAAGCTGCGCGTCTCCGCCGGTTCCAGCCGATCCATCAGGTGCAGCGTGCGGGCGCCGAACAGGTGGTGCAGCAACCCGCCGCCCTGCCGCGCCCGCGCCACGCCGCGTGCGAAGGCTTCCGGCCGGTCGGGCCCTTCGGTGCTGGTGCGGGCCAGGATCGTGTGCTGCGACAGCGCGGCGAAGGCCTCACCGGTCATATGGGTGGTGAAGTGGGCGATACGCCCGGCCTCGATCCTGGCCCATTTGCTGTGCGTGCCGGGCAGGCACGCCAGATGCGCGCCGCCGCCCAGCGCATCGGCCAGCGCGACCAGCTTCGTCTCCTCGCCGCGCATCACATCGGGGATGCCATGCGAATCCTCGGTCGTGAGGCCGGGGACGAGGCGGGTCTCGGCGCTGTCGAAGGGGACGGGAATGGTGGCGGCTGCGATCTCCGCGGGGCCGGCGGGGCAGCGGAGATAGGGCGCCTCCACCCAGCCCTGCCGGCTGCCGACCATGCCGCAGAGCAGCACGCGCGTCTCGCCGGCCGAAAGCCAGGGCCCGATGGCCTCCGCCAGCGCGCCAGCAAAGCCGCCTGCGGGCACGGTGAGGATGCCACCCGGCCGGTCGAGCCGGTCGAGCACCGCGCCGCCGGCGGCGATGCGATAGGCCCGCAGGCTGGTCGTGCCCCAATCGACGCCGATCATGCCGCCCTCAACGTCCGTTGCCGCGCCGGGATGCCTCGCCCCGGCGCGACTGTCCAGACAAGCGGGGAGCCAAACCGGCGTGGAGGCGCGGTCAGGCGCCGCCGAAGGTCACCTGCTGCTGGTCGTTCTGGCCGCGCGTCGCCCAGCCCGTCGTGCGGTTCTCCAGCGTCACGGCGGCGACATACATCGCGACCCCCATGATGGCGGTGACCATCAGCCCGGCGAAGACCAGCGGCACGTCGAAGCGGGAGGAGGCCAGGATCATCAGGTGGCCGATGCCTTTGTTCGCCGCCACCGTCTCCGCGATGATGGAGCCGACGAAGGCCACCGTGATCGAGATCTTCAGCGAGGCGAAGAAATACGGCATCGCCCGCGGCAGGCCGACCTTCTTGATGATGTCCACATGCCGCGCGCCGAGCGCGCGCAGCACGTCGCGCAATTCCGGCTCCACCGTCGCGATGCCCGTCGCGACGTTCACGACGATCGGGAAGAAGCTGATCAGGAAGGCAGTGATCACGGCCGGCACGGTGCCGATGCCGAACCAGATCACCAGGATCGGCACCACCGCGACCTTCGGGATGGAATTGAACCCGATCAGCAGCGGGTAGAGCCCGTGATACAGCAGCGTCGAACTGCCGATCGCGATGCCGAGCAGCAGGCCGAAGACGATGGCGAAGCCGAAGCCGATCAGCGTCGTCATCAGCGTCTGCCAGGAATTGTCCACCAGCGGGCGCCACCACTTCACCATGCTGGCCGCGATGTCGGACGGTGCGGGCAGCACGAAGGTCGGCACGTTGAAGGCCTGCACCGCGGCCTCCCACACCACGAACATGCCGATGATCACCAGCCAGGGCAGCCAGGCCTGTAGCCGGCGGCGACGGCGGGCGGCGGCGGCCATGTCGGCCAAGCGCTTCAGCGCCTCCGGCGACATGCCCTCCGGCGTAGAGTTCGGGCGGATCGCCGCGGTGTCGTCAGGCATTCGCGACCTCCTCGCCCTTGCGGGCCGCGCTGATGTTCTCTCGCAGGTCATGCACGAGGGAGACGAATTCGGGGCTGTAGGTGGTCTCGAGCGTGCGGGGGCGGGGCAGGTTCACCTGCCGCTCCGCGATGATCCGGCCAGGGCGGGACGACATGACCAGCACGCGATCCGCCAGGAAGGCGGCTTCCCGCAGGTCGTGGGTCACCAGGATCACGGTCGGCCTGCGGACCATCCACACATCCTGCAGCACCGCCCACAGATCCTCACGCGTGAAGATGTCGAGCGCGGCGAAGGGTTCGTCCAGCATCAGCAGGGCCGGTTCGTGGATCAGCGCGCGACACAGGCTGGCGCGTTGCTGCATGCCGCCCGAGAGCTGCCAGGGGAATTTCTGCTCGAAGCCGCCGAGGCCGACCAGCGCCAGCAGGTCCTTCGCCTGCTTCTCGTACCGCGCCCGGTCGCGCGACAGCTGGCGGCGGTGCGGCTCCACCACCTCCAGCGGCAGCATGACGTTGTCGAGGATGTTGCGCCACGGCAGCAGGGTGGGGTTCTGGAAGGCCATGCCGGCGATGGAGAGCGGTCCCGCGACCTCCGCCCCGGCCACCACCACGCGGCCCGCCGTCGCCGGCCAAAGCCCGGTGACCAGCCGCATCAGCGTGGATTTGCCGCAGCCCGAAGGGCCGACCACGGCCACGAACTCGCCCTTGGCGATGTTCATGGTGGTGCCCTGCAGCGCCAGCGTACCTTCGATCCCGCCATAGCGCATGGCGACGTCCGCGATCTCGACGAATGGACGCTCCATCATGCCCTCCGCCCGGCTCTGCGCTGCCGGCTGTGCAAGGATGGTGTGCGTCAATGACGGGGGGCGGCGCAAGATCCGTGCGATGCCCGATGGTGCGGCACGATGCGGGAGCGAGAGGCGAAGTGCCTGTTATGTGGGCAATCGCGCCTATCGCGCGGGCGCGGCAAGCACGCCGGCGCAAGCCTGCGGCAGCCGGGGCAGTGGGCCCGGGGGGCGCGGCGAAGGCTGGCGCGACTCGGGGGTGAACCACCAATCGAGGCTGGCGTCGCAGCCATCGCCCGGTGGCGGCGGCGCGATGTCGCGGCATTCGGGGCTGCCGGCAGGGCAGCGCAGGCGGATATGCATGTGGCTGTCATGGCCACGCCAGGGCCGCACGCGGCGCAGCCAGGCCTCGCCGCCATGATCGCGGCAGAGCTGGCGCTTGATGGCCGCGTTCACCAGCACGCGGTCGACGTCCGGCGCCTCCGCGGCGATGCGGATCAGCGTCGCGTGGCCGGTGGTCCAGCGGGCGGGGTCCACCGCCATTCCGTCCGGCCGCACGAGGGAGGGGATGGAGAGTTCCTCCCGCTGGCTGACGGGCACGCGCGGCTTGGGACGCAGGTCCAGCCAGATATCGATGTCGAGCCCGGTCTGGTGGCTGGCATGCCCCCAAGGCATCGGCCCCCCGCGCGGCTGGGCGAGGTCGCCGATCCAGAGATCCGGCAGCCCGGCCAGGGCGGCGCGCGCGGCGACATGTTCCACCAGCGCGATGGCAGTCGGGTGGCCCCAATGCCGGTTGCGGGAGGTGCGGATGGCAAGCCAACCCGGCCCCTCGAAAGGCAGTTGCACGCCACCTTCCAGGCAGCCCAGCGCGGTGCCGCCGATGGCGCGCGGCGGCCCGGCCGAAGGGCGCGAGATCGCGGCCCAGTCCGCCGCCCGCGCAAGCGGCGCTTCCGCCGCCTGCGCGGCGTGGGGCAGCATCAGCAGGATCAGGGCGAAGAGCCAGCGCACGGCGCCACCCTATCCTGGCGCGCAGGCCGGGTCAGCCCGCGCGCCAGGGGGTCAGAATCGCCGCTCGAACACCGTCACCACATCGCCGGGCAGCAGCAGGGCCTGACGGTCGGCGCGGAATTCACGCGGCCGTCCATCCTCACCGATGCGCGTCACCGCCACATGGTCCTGCAGCGCGCGATAATTGAAGCCGCCCGCCACCGCCACGGCCGACAGCGTGGTCATGCCCGGCTGGTAGGGGAACCGACCGCCGCGCTCGACCTGCCCCAGCACGAAGACGGGTCGGTATTGCGTGACCTGCACCGCGACGGAGGGATCGCGGAACAGGTTGCGCTCCTGCATCACGCGTTCGATAGCGCGCTCCACCTCCGTCGTTGTCCGCCCGCTGGCGGCGACCGAGCCGACCAGCGGCAAGGCGAGCATGCCGGCATCGGTCACCCGGAACTCACCCGTCAGGCGCGGGTCGTTGAAGACGGTCACGCGCACCTCATCCTCCGGGCCGAGGCGATAGGCGGCGCGTTCGGCCTCCGGCAAGGGCGGCAGGTTCGCTCCCGGCGTGGCGCAGGCGGCCAGGGCAGCAAGGACGGGCAGCAGAAGCAGCGATCGGCGATGACGCATGGCGGGGGGTCCTCTCTCTCCACAGGTGGCGAACGGGATCGGCGTTCGTGCGGAAGGCGACGCAGAAAGCGTCATACGCGTTTCCTTCCGAACCCGGCTCATCACGCTGTTGTTTCCGGCGGCGCGGAACCGATGCCGATTGGAACGGTTGAACGGCGGGCGCCGCGCCCGCCTTGCGGCGGTGGCTGAACCGGCCTGCCTGGGGGGAGTTGCACCACGATGCTGGACCGACCCGTCGCCGACACCAGGCCGCCCGCGGAGCGGCGCACGGCGATGCCAACGCTGCAAAGCGCGCCCACGATCGAACCGGAGGGCCTCAACCTTGCGGCGCTGATCGGCGCGCTGCGCCGCCGGCGCATGGTGCTGCTCGCCTGCCTGCTGCTGTTCCCGGCCATCGCGCTGATCGCGTCGAAGAACCTGACCCCGCGCTACACCGCGAGCACCACGGTGATGTTCGAGCCGACGGAATACGCCGCGCGGGAATTGCAGAGCATCCTGCGCGACGAGAGCACGACCGATGCCGTCCTCGCCTCCCAGGTCGAGATCATCCGATCCCTGTCGGTGGCGCGCCGCGTGGTCCGGCGCTTCGGCCTGACGGAGCGGGAGGAATTCGCCTGGTGGCTTCAGGATCGGGCCCGCGCGGAGGGCGCCTTCTATCGCCTGCATGCAAGGGCGGCGGAGGCCGCCACCGCGATCTCACCGGACCTCGCCGCCTGGATCGCCCCCGAACCGCCCGCCGAGATCCCGCCAGCGGAGCTGGCGGAGATCCAGGCGGCGGAAGCGCTGCTGCAACGGCTGGATGTGCAGGTGGTGCGGAACAGCCGCGTGCTGCAGATCCGCTTCACCTCCCAGGACCCGCAACTGGCCGCTTCGGTGGCGAACCTTGCGGCCGAACTCTACATCGCCGATCAGCTCGACGCGAAATTCGACGCGGTGCGGCGGGCGAATGACTGGCTGGATGGGCGCGTCGCGCAGCTTCGCCAGGAAGTGAACCGCAACGAGGCGCAGATCGCCGAACTCCGCATGCAGTCAGGGCTGACGCGGGGCGTGAATGCCGGCTTGCAGACCGAGCAGATCAGCCGCCTCACGGCCGACCTGGCGGAAGCGCGCAACACGCTGGCGGGGGCGGAGGCACGGCTGGGCGCGGCGCGCGGCATCGGCGCGGGCAACGCCGACCTGACCGCGCTCGGCTCCGCCAACCTCGTCGCCCAGCGCGTGGCGCGGGACGAGGCACGGCGGGAACTCGACCGGCTCTCGGCAACGCTGGGCCCCGGCCACCCCGATGTGCGCGCCGCCGCCGGGCGGCTGGCCGCCGCCGATCGCGCGGTGGGCGGGGAGACTGCCCGGGTGACCCAGGCGCTGGACGCGGAAGCACGCACGGCCCGCGCGCGCGTCGGCAGCCTCGAAGCCTCGCTGCGGGAGCAGGAGGAACGGCTGAACCGAACCCAGGGCGCCGAGATCCGCGTCAACGCGCTGGAACGGGAGACGGAGGCCGCGCGGAGCCTGCTGCGGGCCGTGCTGGAACGCAGCCAGACCACCGTCACCCAGACCGCGATCGAGAAGCCGGATGGCCGCATCCTCTCGCCCGCCACCGTGCCCGGCGAGCCTTCCTTCCCGAAGCCGCTGCTGTTCGTGGTGGCGGCGACGGCACTCGGCGGGCTTTCGGGGCTGATGCTGGTCTGGCTGCTGGAGCAATCCGACAGCACGCTGCGGAGCGGGGATGATCTGCGCTCGGCGCTTGGCGTTCCCTGCCTCGCGCTGGTGCCGAAGCTGCGGCGCGGCATCCTCGGGCGGCATCGGGTGGAGGATTACGTGGCCCGCAAGCCACTCAGCCCCTTCGCCGAGGCGATGCGAACCCTGCGCGCGGCGCTGTGGCTCGGCTCCGACCCGCCGAAGGTGGTGCTGGTCACGGCGGCGCGACCCGGGGAGGGCAAGACCACCACCGCGCTCTCCCTCGCGCGGTCGGCGGCGATGAACGGGGAACGGGTGCTGTTGATCGATTGCGACATCCGCCAGCCCGCCATCGGCCGGCTTCTGCGGACCGAGGGCGCGCCCGGCATCACGGACCTGCTGCTGGGCCAGGCGGGCTATGAGCAGATCCTGCGGCGCGACCACCTGACGGCGCTGGACTGGATCCCGGCCGGGGCGGCGGAAATCCACTCCCTCGGCCTGTTCATGTCGGAGGCGATGGCGGGGCTGCTGGAGCGGGTCCGGCGGGACTACGACCTGGTGGTGCTGGATGCCCCCCCAGCGCTCGCCATGGCCGATGCGCGGGTCGTGGCCCGCCTTGCTGATGCCACGTTGCTTTGCGTGAAATGGCGCGACACGCCGCGTTCCGTCGTGCGGAACTCGCTCGCCCTGCTGGAGGACGCCAAGGCCCGCATCGTCGGTGCCGCGCTGACGCAGGTGGATGCGAAAACCCACCGCCGGTCGGGCTACGCGGATAG
>JBIIRI010000211.1:0-4877 GCA_044341625.1 Roseomonas sp. | reverse complement strand
AGCAGATGGTTCACCGGCACGAAGCCATGCGTGGCGAGGAAGTCCGCGCCCGCTGCCTCCGGATCGGCGAAGACCGGCCGGAAGGCAGGGTTCCGCGGCATGTCGTTGCCGAAGATCGCGGCGTCGATCTCGCCCGCTTCCAGCATGCCCTCCAGCGTCGCGCCGTCCGATGCGCGGTCCGACCAGGGCGGATCGCGATAGGTGGGCACATGCGCGTCCTCGAAGGTGGTCCAGCGCATCGCATCCGCCGAAAGGCCGAAGCGGTCCTGCAGGATGCCGCGCAGCCACATGCCGGTGGTCTGGCTGTAGGCGCGCACGCCGATGCGCTTGCCGCGCAGATCGCCGGGGCCGTGCACCGGGCCATCGGCGCGGCAGAGCAGCGCGGATTCCTGGAACCGCGCGGCCAGCACGCAGGGCAGCAGCACCAGCGGCACGCCCGCTTCCTTGGCCATCAGGAAGGTCGCGATCGCCATCTCGCTGACCTCGTAGCGGCCTTCGCGCACCATCGGCGCGAAGGCGCGGCTGATCACCGGGATCGCCGGCAGATCGAGCGGCAGCGCGGGATCGGCCACGCTGCCATCGAACAGCGCTTCCGTCCGCTTGGTGCGGCCGAGCGCGACTTGTAATGGCGCCTCAGCCATCGACATAGCGCAGGCCCTTCTTCGCCAGGGCGTCCCGCATATTGTAGATGTCGAGCCCCAATTCGCCTGCCTGCAGGCGCATGCGCGTCGCCGCTTCCTTCGCCTCGCGCGCAGCGGATGCGGTCAGCACCGCCTCCGCCTCCTCGCGCTTGACGACCACCACACCGTCATTGTCGCCGACCAGCAGATCGCCGGGCTCGACCAGCTGGCCGGCGATGGCGATGGGCACGTTCACGCTGCCCAGCGTCTCCTTCACCGTGCCTTGGGCGGAGATCGCGCGCGACCAGACGGGGAAGTTCATCGCATGCAGGGCAGCGACATCGCGGCAGCCGGCCTCGATCACCAGCCCGACGACACCGCGCGCGGCGAGCGAACAGGCCAGGAGTTCGCCGAAATAGCCGGCATCGGATGGCGAGGTCGGCGCGACGACCAGGATGTCGCCCGCCTTGCACTGTTCCACCGCGACATGGATCATCCAATTGTCGGCCGGCGGGATCGAGACGGTGACGGCCGTTCCGATGGCTCGCGCGCCAGCGAAGATTGGCCGCATATGGGATTGCAGCAGGCCCTTGCGGCCCTGCGCTTCATGGATGGTCGCGACGCCGAAGGGCGCGAATCGGGCCGCGAGATCCGGCGCCACGCGCGGCGGATCGCGACGAACCAGGCTCATGCCAGCGTTTCCATCACATGCGGGAACACCGACTGGTAACCCTCACCGTACTTGATCGCCTTTTCGGAATTCCGTGCGGCCTGCGCGCCGCGCTGCAGGGCGACGCGGGTGTAGTACTCCCAGAGGTGCTCCTGCCCCGCCATGCATTCGATCGCGGCGCGCTTCTTGTCCCACACGCTGTCGATGCCCAGCAGCACATCGGGCTTCCAGTTGCACTGCTCCGGCTGGTGCGGCTCGAACAGGAAGAAGGGCGGCGCGCCCAGCACCTTCTGGTGCGGGTTGTGGCCATGCGCCTGCGCGGTGATCCGCGCATTCTGCGCCCAGGCCGTCACCGTCGGGTGATCGTGGTTGTAGATGTCTTCCTTCGAATGGCTGAGGACGAATTTCGGGTGGATGTCGCGATAGACATCCACCAGCCGGAAGAAGGCCTGCTCCGTCAGGCCGATCGGGTAGTCGCCCAGGTCCCAGAACTGGATGTCGTGCACGCCGAGCGCGGTCGCGGCCTTCTTCGCTTCCGCCTCCCGCTCCGCCTTCACGCGGTCCAGTGTCATCCCCGGCAGCTTCCAGAGCTTCGCGCTTTCGCCGCGCTCCCCATAGCTCAGGCACACCACCGTCACCTGCCAGCCGCGCGCCGCATGCAGCGCGATGGCGCCGCCCGCGCGCCAGACGAAATCCGCGGAATGGGCGCTGACGACAAGGGCGGTGTTCACGCTCATCTCACTCTGTCTCCTGTTCCCGCGAAGGGGCGTGCCGAGGATGCGGACGCTCAGATAAGGACAACGGCGGGCCGGACCCTAGGTCTTGCGGCGCCGGCGTGTCGTATCGGTTGTTGCGGGCGGGCTATCACCGCCCGGCATAGGTGCCAGGCCCTTCGCCGCGATCTCCGCCAGATGTTCGCGCAGCGCGGCCAGGAAGGCCGATGCGGCGGGCGATGGCGCGGTATCGGCCGGCAGGATCAGCCCCGCTGGCCGCGGCGGCGCCGGGATGGGCAGGGGCACCACCCGCAAGGCGCCGCGCAGCAGGTCGCCCGCCATCATCAGGCGCGGCATGACGGAGATGCAGTCCGTGGCCAGCAGCATTTCCCGGATGAAGCCGTAGGAGGACGACCGCGTCGGCGCCGCCGGCGCCAGGCCGAGCAGCGACAGAAGCTGCTCGATCTCCTGCCCGACGCGCTGGCTGACGGTGGGCAGCACCAGGTCGTGCCGCGCCAGCGCCTCGCGCGTCACAGGCCTGTCCGAGGCCAGGATCGGGTGTTCGGCGCGGACCAGGACGGAGATCGGTTCCTCCCACAGCGCCTCGCGCAGGAAGCCGTCCTGGATGGCGGGGGGATAGAGGCGGCCGACCACCATCTCCACCTCCCGCGCCGCGAGCAGGGGCAGCAGTTCCTCTGTCCGGCCCTGCTGCAGGCGCACCTGGATGCTGGGGTGGCGCCGCTTCAGGCGGATCAGCGCGCCGGGCAGCACGCCCACCGCGGCGACCGGCAACACGCCGATGGCGACCGTGCCGCCTTCCGGGCTGCCGACGCGGTCCAGTTCGTCGTCGGCGCGGCGCAATTCCGCCAGCACGCGGCGCGCGAGGCGAATGACGACAACGCCCGCCTCCGTCGGGCGCACGCCACGGGCGTGGCGCTCGAACAGGCGCGCGCCCACGATCTCCTCCAGTTCCTGCAGGCTGCGCGTCAACGCCGGTTGCCCGACGCCGAGCGCGGAGGACGCTTTCAGCAGGCTGCCATGCGCGTCCAACGCGTCGGCGACGCGCAGCCGCGTCAGCTTCAGCCGCTGGTCGAGGTAGCGACGAGGCAAGGTGCGGGTCCTCCCTGTCGGATCAGGGCGCGGTCTCCGCCAGATAGGCCATCGCCGCCTGCACGCCACCCGGCGCGTGCGGGATGCGTTCCAGCCGCAGCCCGACCTCGGTCGCGGCGAGGGTGCCGAGCAGCATCGGCTCGTTCAGGTCGCCCAGATGCCCGATGCGGAACACCTTGCCGGCCAACCGCCCGAGCCCGCCGCCGAGTGCGACATTCATCGTCGCCACGCGCCGCCGCAGCTTCTCGGCGTCCACGCCCGCCGGCACCAGGATGGAGGTGACGGAATCGGAGACGCGCTCAGGCGACAAGCAGAACATCTGCGGGCCGTCATTCCCCGCCCAGTGCCGCACGCAGCGCCGCGTGGCTTCCGCCAAGCGATGATGGCGGGCCAGCACATTCTCCAGCCCCTCCTCCTCGATCAGGCGGAGGGATTCCTGCAGGCCGTAGAACAGCGCGATCGGCACCGTGCCGATGAAGGAGCGGTGGCGGCGCTGCAGCATGGTGGTCCAGGAGAAATAGTGCTTCGGGAGCTTCGACGCCGCATGCGCGGCCAGCGCCTTCTCCGACACGCCGGTGAAGGAGAAGCCGACCGGCAGCATCAGGCCCTTCTGGCTACCGCCCACCGCCGCATCCACGCCCCAGGCATCCATCCGGAAATCGAGCGAACCGAGGGAGGAGATGGTGTCCACCATCAGCAGCGCCGGATGCCGCGTCTCGTCCAGGATCGCCCGGATGCGCGGCAGGTCGAGCGTCATGCCGGTGGAGGTCTCGTTGTGCACGATGCCGAGCGCCTTGATGGCATGCGCGGTGTCATCCGCGAGCGTGGCGCGGAGTGCGCCGTAATCCGCGCCGCGGCGCCAATCGGCCGCCAGTGTCTGCACCTCGATCCCGAGATCGGCGGCCATCTTCCCCCAATTCTCGGAGAAGTGCCCGGTTTCCGGGATCAGGATCCGGTCGCCCGGCGAGAGCAGGTTGGCGAGCGTCGCTTCCCAGGCCGCGTGGCCGGACCCCGTGTACATGAAAAGGTGCTGTTCGGTGCGCAGCACGCGCTTCAGCCCGGCGATGCAGCGGTCGTAGACGGCCAGGAAATCGGGGCCGTTGAAGTCCACCGTATGGTGGCTAACGGCGTGCTGGATGCTGTCCGGGATGTTGGTCGGGCCCGGATTGGCGAAGAAGTGGCGGCCGCGCGGCGTCATGTCGGAACCTTTGCAGGGTCTGCGCCGCCTTCGCTGAGCCAACCGCCAGGCGGCTGGCGCGCATCCGGCGACCATCCGCACACCGCACCATGTCCGGGGCCCGCAGCCAAGCCGCGGCCAGCCCCCGAGGCACAAAGATTCCTGGCCCCATCGCAAGACCATCCGGTTCCCCAAAGGGCGCGCCACGCGAAACGACGGCCGAAGAGGCCGCCGTGATCTTGCCCCCCTGAACGTATCCACTCAGATGGAGAGTCCTCCATGTTGATGGCTGATGGTTGATGGGATGGCAACGGGTTTGGGGGCATGCCCCCAAACTCGTTGGCCGGCGATCTGAGCGGGGGTGCGCCCGCCCAGCTTCGAGTACGGCCGGATGGTGTTGTAGTCCTGCCGCCAGGCGGCCAGCATTGCCCGGGCGTGCTGCATCGATGTAAACAGCGTTTCGTTCAGGCATTCATCCCGAAGCCGCCCGTTGAAGCTCTCGACGAACGCGTTCTGGGTCGGCTTCCCTGGCGCGATGTAGTGCCATTCCACCTGCCGTTCCTGCGACCAGCGCAGGATCGAGGTCG
>JBIIRI010000210.1:0-4900 GCA_044341625.1 Roseomonas sp. | reverse complement strand
CTGCGGCAGGTAGCGCAGCGTGGCACCGGGCTGGAGGAAGCGGGTGCCACCATCGGCCTCGATCATGCCGGCGGCGACCTTCAGCAGCGTGGACTTGCCCGAGCCGTTGCGCCCGACCAGCGCCACTCGTTCCCCGGCGCCAACGGCGATCTCCGCCCCGTCCAGCAGCCAGCTGGAGCCGAGCCGAAGGCGGATGTCGCGGAGGTGCAAAAGGGGCGGGGGCATGGGCGGGGTGTGGGCAGGGCCGCGCGGCGCGTCAACAGGGCGGCACCAAAGACGGGGGCAGGGCTGTTCGCCCCCGATCCGGACCGGCTTCCCCGCGCCGGGATGCGGGTTCGATCGTAGGGCCGGGCTTCGGGCCGCCAAGCGGCCGAACAGTACAGGTGTTCCCGTTTCTTTCCACGCCCAAGCGCCTCGATTCGCTGGATTCTTGCGTCGCACTACAACCGCTTTTGTAGTCCTACTACATGCGTGGTCGGCAGTGCCTGGTGTTGTAAAGTCGCTTTACAAAATCCCCTTGGAGATCAGCCCTGGCCGCGTTCGGCCGCCTTCGCGGCGGTCCAGGCGGCTTCCATCGTCGCCAGGTCCACGTCCTGCGGCGCCTTGCCCTCGGCGGCCAGCTGCCGCTCGATCGCGCCGAAGCGGCGCTCGAACTTGGCATTGGCGCCGGCGAGGCAGGCCTCCGGGTCGAGGTCCAGCTTCCGGGCCAGATTCGCCAGCACGAAGAACAGGTCGCCCAGCTCATCCGCCTGCCGCGCGCGCTCCGCCACCGTCGGCGCGGGCTTCAGCTCCGCGCGCAGCTCCGCCGCTTCCTCCTCCAGCTTGTCGAGGACCGAGGCCGCATCCGGCCAGTCGAAGCCGACGCGCGCGGCGCGGCGGGTCAGCTTCACGGCGCGGGTCAGGGCAGGGAGCCCCACCGGGATTCCGGCCAGCGTCCCGGTCTCCGCCCGCGCGGCGCGTTCCGAGGCCTTCTGGACCTCCCAGGCGGCGGTCTGGGCCTCGGTGGAGCGTTGTTCGGCGGCGCCGAAGACATGGGGGTGGCGGCGGATCATCTTGGCGCTGATGGCCTCCGCCACCTCGGCGAAGCCGAAATGCCCGGCCTCGGCGGCCATCTGGGCATGGTAGACGACCTGGAACAGCAGGTCGCCGAGCTCGTCGAGCAGCGCCGGGTAGTCCGGGCCGCGGGCGATGGCGTCCGCGACCTCATAGGCTTCCTCGATCGTATAGGGCGCGATGGTCGCGAAGGACTGCTCGCGATCCCAGGGGCAGCCATCCGGCGCGCGGAGCCGCGCCATGATGCCGATCAGGCGCAGCGTGGCGGCAGCGGGGTCCTTGGGGGCGTGATCGGTCATTGCTGCGGGCTCCTCGGTGCTCGGAGGATGCTGTGGCGCGCGGGGCGATCCGGGGCAAGGCGGGAGGGGCCGTGCCGGGCACGGTTCATCCACATGTCTAGTTGCCGCATAAGATATATTATGGAAAGTAAAAGCCTGTGGGAAAGGCCGTGGACAGCGTGCCGAAGCCTGCCGCGCGCGTCGATGGCGCCCAATGGCTCGCCCAGAAAGGCTCGCTCATCATCGCGCGTGGTTTGCGGGTTGGGTGTGATCGAACAGATGGTGACCGGCGGCTCGCGCCATCATCATCCGAAGCGGCGGCTCGCGCCGCCAGGCCGCAAGCCCGTCCGGGCTTCAGCCTTCGGGAACCTCCAGCACCATCCCGTCATGGCCCGCCTCGATCCCAGGCGGCAGGTTCGCGTGCATCCAGGCCCAGTCCAGGTCCTGGCTCATATGGGTCAGGACCGTCCGCCGCGGCCGGAGCCGCGCCACCCAGTCCAGCACCTGGTCCAGCCCGGCATGCACCGGATGCGGCGCGCGCTGCAGGCAGCCCACCACCCAGGTGTCGAGCCCCTCCAGCGCCGCCAGCGTGTCCTCCGCCATCGCCACCACATCGGTCGAATAGGCGAAGCGGCCGATCCGGAAGCCGAGGGTCTCCGTCACGCGGTGGTCCTGGCGCAGGGCGCGCACGGGGATGCCGCCCATGGTCGTCCATTCCCCAGGCGCGACCGGCCGCGGCACCAGCGCGGGCCGGAAGAAGCCCTGCGGCGCCGGCGGGCGGAAGGCGTATTCGAAGCGCGTCTTCAGCTCCGCCAGCGTGACATAGCTGCCGAAGGTATCGAGCGGCCCGCCGATGATGCGGTTGACGATCCGCAGCTCGTCGATGCCCATGACATGGTCGGCATGGGTATGGGTGAAGGCCACCGCATCCAGCCGCCCGATGCCGCAGGCGAGCATCTGGGCGCGCAGATCCGGCCCGGCATCGATCAGCAGCCGCTGGCCGGCCGCATCCTCCAGCACCACCGAACTCCGCGTCCGGCGGTTGCGCGGCTCCGCCGGGTCGCAGGCGCCCCATTGGCCGCGCTCATCATCCCCGCCCAGCAACGGCACGCCGCCCGAGGCTCCGCAGCCCAGCAGCGTGACCTTGGGCACGGCTCAGCCCGCCCGGGCGCGGGTGAAGAGGCGATGGAAATTGCCCGTGGTCAGCTCCGCAAGTGCTGCGATGCCGAGGCCGCGCACCTCCGCCAGCTTGGCCGCGGTGTGCACGACATAGCCCGGCTCGCAGCGCTTCCCGCGGAACGGCACGGGGGCGAGGTAGGGGCTGTCGGTCTCCACCAGCAGCCGGTCGGCCGGCGTCTCGGCGGCGACCGCGCGGATCGCATCCGATTTCGGGAAGGTCAGCATCCCGCTGAAGGAGACATAGCCGCCGAGCCGCACCGCGCGCCGCGCCAGATCGGCGCCGGAGGAGAAGCAATGCAGCAGGAAGGGGAAGGCCCCCTGCCCTGCCTCCTCCTCCAGGATCGCCGCCATGTCGTCATCGGCGTCGCGGGAATGGATGACCAGCGGCAGGCCGGAGAGGCGCGCGGCGGCGATATGCGCCCGAAAACTCTCGGCCTGCATCGGCCGGGGCGCCTTGTCGTAGAAATAGTCGAGACCGGATTCCCCGATGCCGATCACCTTCGGATGGTCGGCTTCCCGCAGGATCTCCTCCACCGTCGGCGCGTCGCGCTCCCCCGCATTGTGGGGGTGGATGCCGACGGTGGCGAAGACGCCCTGATGGCGATCCGCGATGGCCCGCACCGTCGCCGCCTGCTCGCCGAGCCGGGTGCCGATCGTGACCATGGTGGTCACCCCGGCGGCCTTGGCGCGGGCGACGACCTCGTCCTGCTCCTGCCCCTGGAAGTGGTCCAGGTGGCAATGAGAGTCCACGATCATGGTCAGGCGGTCTCGATCTTGGCGAAAAGCGGCGCGGGCGGCGGCAAGGGCAGGCCGGCGGGCAGCGGGGTGGCGAGGTCGCCCAGGCCCCGCGCGCCCTCTGGCACGCCGAGCTGGTCGAGCAGCTTCGCCATGGTGGTCGGCATGAAGGGCTGCAGCACGGTCGCGAAGACGCGGAGCGCGTCGTGCAGCTGGCGCAGCACCGCCTCGCCCCGCACCGGGTCGGTCTTTTTCAGCGCCCAGGGCGCCTGTTCCGTGATGTAGCCATTGGCTTCCCGCGCCGCGGCCATCACGGCTTCCAGCGCCAGGTGGAATTCCTGCCGGTCGAGATGCGCGGCCACCTGCGCCGGCAGCGCATCCACCAGCGGGCCGAGCGTGCCTTCCCCCGCCGTGCGGGCGGCCGGCGGCGGCAGGCTCGCACCACAGTTCTTCTGGATCAGCGAGAGCGTTCTATTGGCGAGATTCCCGAGCGCATTCGCCAACTCCCCATTGTTCCGCCCGATCAGGGCCGCGCGGGAGAAATCGCCATCCTGGCCGAAGGGGACCTCTCGCAGCAGGAAGTAGCGGATCGGGTCGAGCCCGAATTCCTCCACCAATCCCACAGGATCAATGACATTGCCGAGGGACTTCGAGATCTTCTGACCCTCATTGGTCCACCAGCCATGCGCGAAGACGCGGTGCGGGGGCGCAAGGTCGGCGGCCATCAGGAAGGCCGGCCAGTAGATGGCGTGGAAGCGGACGATATCCTTGCCGACGAAGTGGATATCGGCCGGCCACCACTTACTGAATGCTGCAGGATCAGATGGATATCCGGCGGCCGTGATGTAGTTCGTCAGCGCATCCAGCCAGACATACATCACATGGGCCGGGTCGCCCGGCACCTTCACACCCCAGGTGAAGGAGGTCCGGCTGATCGAGAGATCGCCTAGGCCAGACTTAACGAAAGCAATGACTTCGTTGCGTCGGCTCGCAGGCAGGATGAAGTCCGGATTGGCGTCGTAAAAGGCCAGCAGGCGGTCCTGCCAGGCTGAGAGGCGGAAGAAGTAGGACGGCTCCCGCACCCATTCCACCGGCGCGCCGCTGGGGGCGTATTTCACCCCGTCCCGCTCGGTCAGTTCATCCGGGCCGTAGAAGGCCTCGTCCCGCACCGCGTACCAGCCTTCGTAATGGCCCAAATAGATCTCGCCCTTCGCGACCAGCTTGTCCCACAGCGCGGCGCAGGCCTGCTTGTGGCGGTCCTCCGTGGTGCGGATGAAATCGTCGGTGGACAGGCCCATCACGCCCACCAGGTCGCGGAAATGCTGGCTGACCCGGTCGCAGAAGGCCTGCGGGTCCATCCCCGCATCCTTCGCCGCCTTTTCCACCTTCTGCCCGTGCTCATCGGTGCCGGTCAGGAGGAACACCTCCCTGCCCTGCAGCCGCCGCCAGCGCGCCAGCACATCGGCCGCCAGCGAGGTATAGGCATGGCCGATATGGGGGCGGTCGTTGACGTAGTAGATCGGCGTCGTGATGAAGCAGGGCCGCCGAATGGACAGGGCCTCTGGGACGGTGTCGGACACGTGGGTCTTCCGGTCTTGCCGCCCCGGCCTCAGCGCCGCGGCGGGGTGAGCCAGCCGAGGGCGGTTAGCACGGCC
>JBIIRI010000209.1:0-4934 GCA_044341625.1 Roseomonas sp. | reverse complement strand
TGCCTATGCGCGGGCGAAGGATCCGCGCGTGAAGCAGGTGATGGCCTCCATCACCGGCGAATGGCAGGCGGTGCAGATCCTGCGCCCCGATGGCCGCCGCGTGGCCGATCTCCGCCCGCTGGTGCGGATGAACATCGCCGTGGTGGTGGAGGCGAATGGCCGGCGTGAGACCGGCAGCTTCGGCACCGGCGGGCGCTTCGCCTATGATCGCGTGCTGAACGAGGCGACCTGGAAGGCGGCGGTGGATGAGGCGCTGCGCCAGGCGCTGGTCAACCTCGATGCCGTGCCCGCCCCGGCGGGGGAGATGGAAGTGGTGCTCGGCCCTGGCTGGCCGGGCATCCTGCTGCATGAGGCGATCGGGCACGGGCTGGAAGGCGACTTCAACCGCAAGAAGACCAGCGCCTTCGCCGGGCTGCTCGGCCAGCGTATCGCGGCGCCCGGCGTGACGGTGGTGGATGACGGCACGCTGCCCGACCGGCGCGGTTCGCTGACGGTGGATGATGAAGGCACGCCGTCCGGCCGCACCACGCTGATCGAGGACGGGATCCTGGTGGGCTTCCTGCAGGACCGGCAGAATGCCCGGCTGATGGGCGTCGCGCCCACCGGCAATGGCAGGCGGCAGAGCCATGCGCATATCCCGATGCCGCGCATGACCAACACGGTGATGCTCGGCGGCGCGCATGACCCGGCGGAGGTCATCGCCAGCGTGAAGCGCGGCATCTACGCCGTGAATTTCGGCGGCGGGCAGGTGGACATCACCAGCGGCAAATTCGTCTTCTCGGCCAGCGAGGCCTATCTGATCGAGGATGGGAAGCTCGGCGCGCCGGTGAAGGGCGCGACGCTGATCGGCAATGGGCCGGATGCGCTGACCAAGGTGGCGATGGTCGGCAACGACATGGGGCTCGATCCCGGCATCGGCACCTGCGGCAAGCAGGGGCAGGGCGTGCCGGTGGGCGTCGGCCAGCCCACGCTGAAGATGACCGGCCTCACCATCGGCGGTACTGCGATGTAGGCACAGGCGACCGGCGTAGCCGGTCGAGCGGCCGAATGGCCGCCGCCGCAAGTGCGGCGTAGCCAAGGCCGCGCATGCGGCCGCCCGGCGACTGAGGGCGTCAGTTGGTCAGCCCCGCCGCCCGCAACCGGTCGTAGATCGGTCGCAGCAGCATGGGCGAGAGGAACAGCGGGAACTGGCAGAGCGCGAAATAGAGCAGGATGCGGCTATCCGTCGCCGCCGGCAGAACGGCCAGGTACAGCGCCATGTTCCGGTTGCCCGACAGCAGCCCCGCCGCCAGCGCCACCCCCCGCCCCGCCGGCAGCGTGGCCAGCGTGGTCAGCAGGTTCAGCCCGAAATTGCCGAGGAAGGCCAGCGCGATCCCACCCGCCACCCAGGCCGGCTCCGCCAGCAGCATGGCCTGCATGCCGTCCATCACGCCGATGCCGTAGATCACCAGCAGCAGCACCACCATGCCATCGACCCGCCCCGACCAGGCGGCCAGGCGCGGCGGCGCCACCAGCCGGCGGATCAGCAGCGACAGCAGCAGCGGCAGGCCTACGATCAGCGCCAGCCGCGCCATCAGCCCCTGCACCGAGATCGCGAGGTCGATCCCCATCAGCCCGAGCGCGAGCGGCGGCGCGGTGAAGGGTACCAGCAGCGTGGACAGCACCGCCACCACCAGGGATATCGACGCATCCAGCCCCACCAGCCGCGCGAAGGCGGGGGATGAGGTGGCGGCGCAGCCCGTGGCCATGATCACCAGCGCGGCACCCAGCGGCCCTTCCAGCCCCACCGCGCGCACCAGCGCCCAGGCGATCAGCGGGCAGGCGATCAGCAGCCAGACCAGCAGGGCCCCTACCAGCAGCGGCCGGCGCAGATAGGCCAGCACCTGGCCGAGATCGATCCGCAGCAGCACCAGCGTCATCAGCCCCGCGACGGTCACGGTCAGCGTGTCCCGCAGCAGCGCGGCCAGCGGCGGCAGGGCGACGCCGACGAAGACGCAGCCCATCAGCAGCACGCCGCCGCGCCGGGCCATCCATTCGAGAAGCGTGGTGATCGGGCCCAAGGGATCGTGGGAGGGTCTGCGGTTGGAGATGTTCGGTCTGTGTTCTATATCCGTGGCCGTGCCTCGTCACCTCCTTCCGATCGTCGTGCTGCTCGCCTCGCTGCAAGCGGCGCCGGCCCTGGCCGCCTGTACCGACCCCGCCGCGCCCGAGGTGGTGTGGCGGCGCTGCCTGCTGGACGGAAACGACCTGACGGGGGCCGATCTGTCCCGCGGCCATCTGCGCGACGCATCGCTGCAACGCGCCCGGCTGGTGGGTGCCACGATGGTGGGCGTTGATGCCTTCCAGGCCCGCTTCGTCTCCGCCGACCTGTCGGGCGCGGACCTGACGGAAGCGACGCTGCGGGAAGCCGATTTCACCCGCGCGCTGCTGCGCGGTGCCAAGCTGGTGCGCGCGGATTTGCGCCGCGCCCGGCTGTTCCGGGCCGACCTGACGGGAGCCGACCTGACCGGGGCGGATCTCGGCGGCGCGGATTTCTCCAACGCCATCCTGGACGGTGCGCGCTGGACCGACGGGCGGCGCATCTGCGCCGCGGGTAGTGTCGGCAACTGCCAGTGAGGCCCCCTATGCATCCAGCCGCCGCCTCGTGCCCAGGCCCGAGCCGATGAGCCAGTATCTCGACACCCTGAACCCCGAGCAGCGCGAAGCGGTCGAGACGCTGGACGGCCCGCTGCTGGTGCTCGCGGGCGCCGGCACCGGCAAGACCCGCGTGCTGACCGCGCGCTTCGCCCATCTTCTCGTCAGCGGGCGGGCGCGGCCCTGGGAAGTGCTGTCCGTCACCTTCACCAACAAGGCGGCGCGGGAGATGCGGGACCGCGTCGGCGCGATCCTCGGGCGGCCGGTGGAAGGGCTGTGGCTCGGCACCTTTCACGCGCTCTGCGCGCGCATGCTGCGGCGGCGGGCGGAGCTGGTGGGGCTGACATCGTCCTTCACCATCCTCGACACCGACGACCAGATGCGGCTGCTGAAGCAGGTGATGCAGGCGGCGGGCATCGACCTGAAGCGCTGGCCCGAGAAGGGCATGATGGCCGAGATTCAGCGCTGGAAGGATCGCGGCCTGACACCGGCGCGCGTGACCCCGGCCGAGGACACGGATTACGCCGGCAATCGCGGCCGCGCGATCTACGAAGCCTACCAGCAGCGCCTGCGCGAATTGAACGCGGCGGATTTCGGCGACCTGCTGCTGCACATGACGGAGATCCTCCGCACCCATCCGGAGGTGCTGGCGGAATACCACCGCAGCTTCCGCTACATCCTGGTGGACGAATACCAGGACACCAATCTGGTCCAGTATCTCTGGCTGCGGCTGCTGGCGCAGCGTCCCGATCCGGAACCGCAGAACATCTGCTGCGTCGGCGACGACGACCAGTCGATCTATTCGTGGCGCGGCGCGGAGATCGAGAACATTCTTCGCTTCGAGAAGGATTTTCGGGGCGCGAAGGTGGTGCGGCTCGAGGCCAACTATCGCTCCACCCGGCCGATCCTCGGCGCCGCCGCGGGGCTGATCGCGCGCAACACCGGCCGGCTTGGCAAGACGCTGCGCCCCGGCCGCGCCGATGCGGAAGGGGAGAAGGTGCGCGTCGTCTCGCTCTGGGATAGCGAGGAGGAAGCGCGCATGGTCGGCGAACGGATCGAGGCCGCGCGGCGCAGCGGCCACGACCTGTCGGAGATTGCGATCCTGGTTCGCACCGGCGCGCAGACGCGCAGCTTCGAGGAACGGCTGATCGTGCTCGGCTTGCCCTATCGCATGGTGGGCGGGCAGAAATTCTACGAGCGCGCCGAGGTGCGCGACGCCATGGCCTATCTGCGCGTGCTGCACCAGCCGGCCGATGACCTCGCCTTCGAGCGGATCGTGAACACGCCGAAGCGGGGCTTGGGCGAAAGCGGGCTGCGCGCGATCCACGACCTGGCGCGGGCCGAGCAGATCCCGCTGGCCGCCGCCGCCACACGCATCGTGGAAGGCGACGCGCTGAAGCCCAAGCCGCGGGCTGCGCTGCGCGAGCTGATGCAGGGCTTCGCGCGCTGGCGCCAGGTGAATGAGAAGGACGGCCATGTCGTCGCCGCCGCGACCGTGCTCGAGGAAAGCGGCTACACCGCGATGTGGCAGGAAGAAGCCGCCCGGAAGAACATCGAGGCGCAGGGCAGGCTCGACAACCTGAAGGAATTGCTGCGCGCCATGGGCGACTTCGCCTCGCTCGCCGGCTTCCTCGATCACGTCGCGCTGGTGATGGAGAATGACGAGAACGCGGAAGGCGCGCGCGTGCAGATGATGACGCTGCACGCCGCGAAGGGGCTGGAATTCGACACTGTCTTCCTCCCGGGCTGGGAGGAAGGGCTGTTCCCGTCCCAGCGCAGCCTCGACGAAGGCGGGGAGAAGGCGCTGGAGGAAGAACGGCGCCTTGCCTATGTCGGCATCACGCGGGCGCGCAAGCGCGCCATCATCAGCCATGCCGCGAACCGCCGCATCTACGGCACCTGGTCCGGCGCGATCCCGTCCCGTTTCCTGCAGGAACTGCCGGAGGAGATGGTGACGCGCGAAGGCGGCGCGGCTGCGCGGTCGCAGCGCGATACGCCATCGGTCTTCGGCGGCGCGGGGCTGCTCGCGCGACGCCCGACGCGCGTGATCGAAGCCGGGGCGTGGGAGGTGCGGGAACGCCCCGCGCAAACCACGGGCTTCCGGCGCGGCGACCGCGTGTTCCACGAGAAATTCGGCTATGGCACCATCACGGATGTTGCGGATGACCGCTGCGAGGTCGCCTTCGACAAGGCGGACACCAAGCGGCTGCTCGACCGTTTCCTGAAGCCGGCGAGCGAGGCGTGATGACCCGAGACGTGTATTCCACCGGCAAGCGCGACCGCCGCGCCGACCCGCAGCG
>JBIIRI010000208.1:0-4984 GCA_044341625.1 Roseomonas sp. | reverse complement strand
TGCGCTGGCCGCCGCAGGGCTGAAGACCTGGCCGAGCGAGGGCAATTTCCTGCTGGTCGATTTCGGCAGCGCGGACCGCGCCAGGGCGGCGGATGCGCATCTGCGCGCGCGCGGGCTGATCGTGCGCGCGATGGGGGGCTACGGCCTGGGCCAAATGCTCCGCGTGACCATCGGCACTGCTGAGGAATGCACCCTGGTGACCGAGGCGCTGGTGGCCTTCGCCCGTGCCGGGTAGCGAGCCCCCCGCCCCCGGCACAGCCCCGCTGTTCGACCGGCTCTGCCTGCTCGGCGTCGGGTTGATCGGGTCGTCCATCGCGCGGGTGGCGAAGCAGCGCGGCGACATCGCGCGCACCATCGTCGCGCATGCGAAGACGCCGCGGACGCTCGATCGCGTCCGTGAACTCGGCATTGCCGATGTGGTGGAAGCCGACCCGGCCAAGGCGGTGCAGGGGGCGGATTGCGTCATCTTCTGCGTCCCCGTCGGCGCCTATGCCGATCTGATGACGACGGTCGCCCCGCATCTGAAGCCCGGCGCCATCATCACCGATGTCGGCTCCACCAAAAGCAGCGTGGTGCGCGACCTGGGCCCGCTGGTGCCGCAAGGCGTGCATTTGGTGCCGGCGCATCCGATGGCGGGCACCGAGTATTCCGGCCCCGATGCGGGCTTCGCCACGCTGTTCGAGGGGCGGTACTGCATGCTGACCCCCCTGCCCGGCTCGGACCCCTCCGCGGTCGAGGCGGTGAAGGAGTTCTGGCGCCGCTGCGGCAGCATGGTCGAGACCCTGGACCCGACGACGCATGACAAGATCGTCGCCATCGTCTCCCACCTGCCGCATCTGATCGCCTTCACCATCTGCTCGACGGCGGACGATCTGGCGGAGGAGACGAAGGAGGCCGTGCTGAAATTCGCCGCCGGCGGCTTCCGCGACTTCACCCGCATCGCCGCCAGCGATCCGACCATGTGGCGGGACGTGTTCCTGAACAACCGCGAGGCGCTGCTGGAGATGCTGGCGCGCTTCACCGAGGACGCCCAGGCGCTGGGCCGCGCGGTGCGCTGGGGCCAGGCGGAGTATATCGAGGACCGGATCACGCGCGGCCGGAAGATCCGTCAGCAGCTGATCGATCGGCACCAGGCCTAGGAGCCGGGGCCGGGTTGCTTTGCGGTTCCACCCGGCCGGAGCCTGATCTAGGCTCGCGCCCGCACAACGCGACAGAGAACCGCCCGATGTCCTGGCCCCATGCCGAGCGCCCCGGCGAGCCCGCCGATACCAACCGCCCCTGGCATTGGGTGGCGCGCAAGGAGGATGGCGGCCAGCATCCGCTGCCGCTCGGCTGGAACCCGCATCTGCGGAACTGGGTGCTCTGGGACGGCACCAGCCTCGCCCCGGCGGAAGCCGCGCAGCGTTTCGGCTATCTCGGCGCCTGCATGACCCCAGCCGAGACCGACGCCAAGGTCGCCGCGGCCGTCGCCGCCGTCGCGCCCGCCCCGGCGGTCGAGTTGCGCGGATTGGCGGCGCTCGGCGCGTCCTCCGTGCCGGATCCGCCCGCCACGATGGTCTTCCGCAAGGACGCGATCCGGAACCACCTGCTGATCTTCGCCGGCACGCTGTTCGGGACGCTGTTCCTGATCGACAAGTTCAACCTGATGCGCTGAGGGCGGGATGGGGGCGCTGACGCGCTCCTATTCCGGTCAGGTCGGTCGGGCCCCCTCCCGGCTGCGCTGCGCGCAGCCACCCTCCCCCGCTGCGCGGGAGAGGGCGAGCTGACGCAACCCGCTCCCTCTCCCGCGTAGCGGGGGAGGGTTGGGGAGGGGGCGCGACCGACCTTTCCGTCAGCCCTCCGTCTTCCCCGGCCGCACGCCGAGCAGGTGCGCGATCGCATAGGTCAGGTCGGCGCGGTTCAGCGTGTAGAAGTGGAACTCGTCCACGCCATTGGCCTGCAGCAGCCGAACCTGTTCGGCCGCCACCACGGCGGACACCAGGCGGCGCGTTTCCGCATCCTCCTCCAGCCCGTCGAACAGCCGCGCCATCCAGGCCGGCACGGAGGCGCCGCACATGGCGCTGAATTTCTGCACCTGCTTGAAGTTGGACACCGGCAGGATGCCCGGCACGATCGGCACCGTGATCCCCGCCGCCGCGCAGCGATCCAGGAAGCGCAGGTAGATGTCGGTGTCGAAGAAGTACTGGGTGATTGCGCGGGTGGCGCCCGCATCGATCTTCCGCTTCAGGAAATCGAGGTCGAGCGCCGCCGAGGTCGCCGCCGGATGCGTCTCCGGATAGGCGCCGACGCTGATGTCGAAATCGGCGATCTTCCTGAGGCCGCGCACCAGATCCTCGGCCTGGGCATAGCCGCCGGGATGGGGGGTGTATTCGCTGGCACCCGCCGGCGGGTCGCCGCGCAGGGCCACGATGTGGCGCACGCCGGCCTCCAGATAGCCCCGCGCGACCTCGTCCACTTCGTCCCGCGTCGCGCCGACGCAGGTGAGATGCGCGGCCGGCGTCAGCGAGGTTTCCTTGGCCAGCCGGGAGACCGTCTCATGCGTGCGGGTCCGGGTCGTGCCGCCGGCCCCGTAGGTGACGGAGACGAAGCGGGGCGCGAGCGGTTCCAGCCGGCGGATCGCGGTCCAGAGCTGCTGTTCGAGCGCCTCGTTCTTCGGCGGGAAGAACTCGAAGGACAGCTTCGGGGGCGGCAGCTCCATCGGCTGCGGCAGGCCAGAGACGCGCGGCCCGGTCAGCCAGCGCTGCAGCGTCCCGCTCAGGGCAAGATTCATGTGCGGTCTCTCCTGGCCGGCGCCGCCGAACCATGGCGAAGCTCGGCGTCCTGCAACACCATTGGCGTTCCGATTCCCGCCGGGCGCGGATATAAGGGGCCCCAGGCGGCCTCGGAAGCCCCTGGTCGGTGCAACCCGGCGGCCTCTCCGCGCGTGTCCGCCCCGGACAAGGCTGGACGATGGCCGGGGAGCGGTGCCAAGAGGCGCTGATTCGGTCGGACGAATGAAGGTTGGACACGTGACACGCGGGCAGACGGCAGGCGAACAGGTGACGGTTGGGCAAGCGGCGGCGGGCGCGCCGCGCCGTGCCCGGCCGGCTGGCCTTGCGGCCCTGGTTGCGCTCGGCCTGCTCCTTGCCGGCTGCGCCACCCGCCCCGACCCATCCGACCCCGAGGCGGTGGCGGAGTTCGAGGCCACCAACGATCCGATCGAGCCCTGGAACCGGGGCATGTTCTTCGTCAATGACGGGCTGGATACGCTGGTGCTGCGCCCGGCCGCGGAAGCCTATCGGATCTTCATCCCCCCTCCGATCCGGACTGCGGTGCAGAACATGCTGGGCAATCTCCGCAGCCCGGTGATCCTGCTGAACGATGTGCTGCAGGGGGAGACGCAGCGGGCGGGCAACACCCTCGGGCGCTTCGTGCTCAACACCACCCTCGGCGTCGGTGGCGCCTTCGATGTCGCGACCGGCTTCGGCCTTCCCGCGCATGGCGAGGATTTCGGCCAGACGCTGGCGGTGTGGGGCGTGTCGGAAGGGCCCTACATCTTCATCCCCGGCCTTGGCCCGTCCAATCCGCGCGACCTGGTCGGCACCGGCGTGGATTCGGTCACCAACCCGATCAGCGCCATCACCGGTGGCAGCATCTTCGATCCGATCACCGTCACGCGGATCGGCGTGCAGGTGCTGGACACCCGCGAACGCCTGATCGACCCGCTGGACGCGCTGCGGGCCGGCTCCATCGACCCCTACGCCACCCTGCGGAGCGCCTATCGCCAGCGGCGCGCGGCAGAGATACGCAACCCCGCCGGAGCCGGTGACCCGGCTGCCCGCGGAACGGGCTTCGGCGTCGGTGCCGGCGCCCCAGGCCCCGCCCGCTGAGCGCCGCCGAGGGGACAGGGACCAAGATGACATCCGCCTCGATCTTTCCCCGCCGGCTGCTCCTGGGGGGGCTTGCCGCCGCCGGCATGACCGCGTCCCCCGCGCGCGCGCAGCAGACCGACATCGCCCGGGCCACCGCCTTCATCCAGGCCACGGGCGCGGAACTGGTCGCGGCCATCAACGCCACCAACGCGCCGGTCGCCCAGCGTCGGGAACGCGTGGCCCAGATCCTGCGCCGCGCGGTGGATGTGGACGGCGTCGGTCGCTTCATCCTTGGCCGCTGGTGGCGCACCGCCACCGCCGAGCAGCAGCAGGAATACCTGCAGCTGTTCGAACAGGTGCTGATCCGGAACCTCTCGGCCCGCTTCGGTGAATATCAGGGGGTACGCTTCTCCCTCGGCCGTACCCAGGCGCGGACGGAGGAGGATGCGCTGGTCAGCACCATCGTCGAGCGCCCCGGCAACCCGGCCTTCGGTCTCGATTGGCGGGTGGCCGAGGTCGGCGGCCAGCCGAAGGTGGTGGATGTGATCGCGGAAGGGACAAGCCTGCGGTTGACCACGCGGAGCGAGTATTCCTCGGTCATCTCGCGCAACGGCGGCAATGTCGCCGCGCTGCTGGCGGCGATGCGCCAACAGATCCAGACGCTCGCGGCGCGCGAGGGCGCATAGCGGGCGGGAAGACGCCCTAGGTGGCGTGGACTCATGGGATTCCCGAGGCGGGCGTAGCGTGATTCAAGGCTGCCTTTCGGGAGGCAGCCTTGGGCGTCATGGATCGTCTGGTGTTGAGCGATGCGGCCTGGGAGCGGATGGCGCCGCTGATTATCGGGCGGCCTGACCAGAAGGGCTCGACCGGGCGCGACAATCGCATGTTTGTCGAAGGCGTGCTGTGGATCGTGCGGACGGGTTCGCCCTGGCGCGACCTGCCGGAAGTCTTCGGCGAGTGGAACAGCGTGTTTCGTCGCTTCAGCCGCTGGAGCGACAAAGGCGTCTGGCGGCGCATCTTCGAAGCGATGTCGGATGACCCCGACTTCGAATACCTGATCGTCGACAGCACCATCATCCGCGCCCACCAGCACGCTGCCGGCGCCAAAAAGGGGGGCCTGAAGATCAGGCCCT
>JBIIRI010000207.1:0-5004 GCA_044341625.1 Roseomonas sp. | reverse complement strand
GCGCGGCGGCGGCCTTCGTGGCGCCGCTGGCCGCCACGGCGCTGCCGCTTTTCGCCGCGCGCATCGCGGAAGGGGCGGGCTTCCTGCTGATCACCGTCACCGCGCCCGCGCTGATCGCGACGCTGGCCGGTGCGCGCGACCGCGCCTTCGCGATGGGGCTTTGGGGCACCTACATGCCGGCGGGCGTGGCGCTCGGGCTGCTGACGGCACCGGTGGTGGAATCGCTCGGCTGGCGGACCGCCTGGCTGGGCTGCGCGATGCTGCTGGGCGCGGCCTTGCTGCTGTGCTGGCGGTTGGTACCGCACGCGGAAGCCGCTTCGGCGGCGCCGCCGCAGCGGGTCGGGGCACAGCTGCGCGCCCTGGCGGCGGCGCGGCGGCCCATCCGGGTCGCGGCGGCCTTCGCGGCCTATAACTGCGTCTATCTCGGCATCGCGGCCTTCCTGCCGGCGTTTCTCGAATCCCTGGGCGCGGGGACGGGGCTGGCGGGCGGCATGGCGGCGCTGGCGGCGGTGGCGAATGCGCTTGGCAATTTCGCGGGCGGCGTGCTGGCCGGGCGCGGCGCATCGCCGGAGCGGCTGGTGGCGGGCGGGGCGATGGCCATGGCCGCGCTGGCCGGCGCGCTGTACCTCTCCGGCACGGTCTGGCTGGCGGTGCTGCTGGCGATGGCGGCCTGCTGCATCGGCGGGGTGGTGCCGGCGGCCTGCTTCGTGCTGCTGCCGCGCAGCGTGCCGGACCCGGCGCTGGTGGCGCCGGCGATGGGGCTGACCATCCAGGGCAACAACCTGGTGCAGTTGCTGGCGCCGCCGGCGCTCGGCGCGCTCGCGGCGCTGTCCTGGCCCCTGGTGGCGGCGCCGCTGCTGGCCGCGGGGCTGGTGGCGGCCTGGATGGGCATGGTCCTGCATCGGCGCGGATGAGGTCGCCGTGCCGAGCCGGACGAGGCTTGGCGCCACGGCTTGTCCCGCAGATCGTGGCCGATCTGCGGGATCTGATATCAGGCCTCGGGCTGGAAGCCGCTCTCGCGCACGACCCGGCCCCAATTGTCGCGCTCGCGCCGGATGCGGGCGGCGAAGTCCTCGGGGCCCTGGATGATGGGCTGGAACTCCAGCCGGTCCAGCACTTGGCGGACCTCCGCCGTGGCCGCCGCCGCCGCGACCGTGCGGTACAAGGCCGCCGCCACCGCCGGGGGCGTGCGGGCCGGCAGGAACAGGCCCATCCAGTCGCTGACGATCAGGTCCGGAAAACCGCTCTCGGCGATGGTCGGTACATCCGGCAGGCGTGCCACCCGCGCCCCGCTGGAGATGGCAAGGACCCGCAGGCCCTGGCCATGCTGCGGCACGAGGTCGGAGAGAACCGAGACGACCATCGGTATATTGCCGGCGATCGTGTCCTGCACCGCGGGTGCCGCGCCGCGATAGGGCACGTGGTTCATCCGCACGCCGATGGCGCGGCCCAGCATGTCGCCCACGAAATGCCCGCCGGAGCCCGCACCGGGTGAGCCGAAGGCCACATCCCGCCCACCCTGCGCCCTGAGCCAGACGGTCAATTCCGCGAAGCTGCGGGCCGGGTGGCTCACCGGCACCGCGATGCCGAAGGCGAATTCGCAGAGCGTGCAGACCGGCACGAAATCCGTCAGCGCATCGTGCCGCGCCTCTCGGGGGAAGATGTGGGGCTGCAGCGTCATGACGCTCGCCGGCGACATCAGAAGCGTCGCGCCGTCGGGCTCGGCCGCGCGCACCGCTTCCAGCGCCAGCCGCCCGGATGCGCCCGGGCGATTCTCGACGATCGCAGTCGGCGCATAGGTTGGGCGCAGCCGTTCGGCATAGAGACGCGCGACGAGATCGGTCGGCCCGCCGGCCGCGAAGCCCACCAGCATCCGCACATTGCGCGGCACCGTTGGTGCCTGTGCCCATGCCGGGGCCATGGCGAGTGCCGCCGCACCCAGCGCCAGCGCGCCACGCCGTCCGATCTTCGTCATGTGTCCTCCCTTCGGCTGTTTGATACCAACCGCACAAAGCCCTGACCTGCGCCCGCTGAAGGCGGGCGAGGCCGCGAATGCGGCCCGCCGCCTATACGGCGAGCCAAGCGAAGCGCCGGCGCTTGAGGGCACGAAAGTGGAACCTTCGTGCGCTTGGTATGAGCCTTGCCAGCATGCCGGGGTCAGCCGGCGCGCTGCCGGATCGCGCCGCCCCTGCCCGAACTCAGGCCGCGGTGCCCCAGACCTCCTCCGCGACCTGCACGATCATCTCGAGCTTCCGCCACTGCTCGTCCTCGGCCAGGGTGTTGCCTTCCTGGGTCGAGGCGAAGCCGCATTGCGGGCTCAGGCAGAGCTGGTCGAGGGGCGCGAACTTCGCCGCCTCCTCGATCCGGCGCTTGATGGCATCCTTGCTCTCGAGCGTGCCGGTCTTCGAGGTGACGAGGCCAAGCACCACGGTCTTGCCCTTGGGCAGGAAGCGCAGCGGCTCGAAGCCGCCGGCGCGGTCGCTGTCCCATTCCATGAAGTAGCCATCCACCGGCATCGTGTTGAACAGCACCTCCGCCACCGGCTCGTAACCGCCGGAGGCGATGAAGGTGGAGCGGAAATTCCCGCGGCACAGATGCATCGTGATCAGCAGGTCGGCCGGCTTGTGCGCCAGCGCCGCCGCCACCATGCCCGCATAGATCTGCGGCTGGCGGTCCGGATTGTCACCGCGTTCGCGCAGCATCTCGCGCTGCGCCGGATCGCAGAGATAGGCGAAGGAAATGTCATCGAGCTGCAGGTAGCGGCAGCCCGCGCCATACATGTCGGCGACGGCGGCGGCATAGGCGCGCCCGACATCGGCGTAGAACTCCTCCATCTCGGGATAGAGGCCAGGCTCCATCATCTTCCGCCCGCCCCGGTAATGCAGCATCGAGGGGCCGGGCATGGTCATCTTCGGCGTGTGCTTCGCCTTGGAAGCGAGGTAGCGGAAATGCGCCACCATCGGGTGCGGCGCGTAGCCCACCTTGTCGCGGATGCGGAGCGTCTTCGGCACGCCGACGCCACCCTTGAAGTTCATCCCGCTGTCGCCGTCCTCGGAGGTGACGCCGGGCAGCCGCTCCAGGAAGTCGAAATGCCAATAGGCCCGGCGGAACTCGCCATCGGTCACGCTCCGCAGGCCGATCGCTTCCTGCTTCGCGACCAGCGCCGCGATCTCCCGATCCTCGATCTCCTGCAGGCCGGACAGGCCGATGCGGCTGGCCAGCGCGGCCTCACGCGCGGCCTTGAGCGTGCCGGTGCGGAGCAGGCTGCCGACATGGTCGGCGCGGAAGGGACGAAGTCCGGTCATGGGAGTCTCCAGTCGTAAGGCAGGGAATGGCGGCCGCGGCGCAGGCGCCGCAGCCGCGCGGATCAGGCGCCGAGTGCCGCGCGCACCCGGTCCTGCGTGAAGGGTGTCGCGTTCAGCCGCTTGCCCGTCGCCGCAAGCACGGCGTTGGAGATGGCGGGCGCGACGCAGCCGAGGCCGAGTTCGGCCGCCGGCAGCGGCATCTCGCCGCTGCGGATCAGCCGCACCTGGACTTCTGGCGTGTCGGAGGCGCGCAGCACCTCGTAGTCGTTGAAGTTGGACTGCTGCACGGCGCCCTGGCGGAAGGTCAGGCGTTCCGTCAGCGCGGCCGAGACACCCCAGAGCAGGGAAGCCTCGATCTGGCGCATCGCGTTGCGCGGCTGCACCGGCAGGCCGATATCGGCGGCGCACCACAGCCGCAGCACGCGCAAGCGGCCGTTCGCGCGGTCCACCGCGACCTCCGCCACCGTCGCGGCCAGCGCCTCACCCAGTTGCGGCAGGCCGAGCTTGGAGAAGCCGATGCCGAGGCTCGTGCCCTCCCGCCGGCGGCCCCATTCGGCCATCTGGCCCGCGGCCTCGACCACCGCCTTGGCGCGTGCATCGCGCAGCAGCGCCAGGCGATAGGCCAGCGGATCGGCATTGGCCTGGCGCGCCAGGTCGTCGATCACCGCTTCCACCGCGAAGGCGTTGGGGCCGGCGCCGATGCCGCGCCAGGGCGCGGTCCGCACGCCATGCTCGCGATAGACATGTTCCGTCAGCGTCGCGGGCACGTCGTAATGCGCGACATTGGCGTGATAGGTGACGATGTGGTCCACACCGCGCTGCGCGTCGAGCCGCGCCCGGCCATAGAGGATCGGCACCACCAGATCGGCCGCGAGGCGATGCCGCCAGCCGACGATCTTGCCCTGGGCGTCGAGCCCGACATCGATCCGGTGCGCGGTCATCGGCCGCGCATGTGCGTTGGCGATGTCGTCCTCTCGCGTCGCCATCACCTTCACCGGGCGGCCGACGGCCTTGGCGATGTGCAGCGTCTCCACCGCGTAGTCGATCGCGGCGCGGCGGCCGAAGCCGCCGCCCATGGTCAGCATATTCACCTTCACGCGCTCGGCCGGGACGCCCGCGATCCGCGCGGCCTCGTCGCGCACCAGGCTCGGCCATTGCGTGCCGGCCCAGACCTCGACGCCCTCGGCGGTGATGGAGGCGACGCAGGCCAGCGGCTCCATCTGCGCGTGGCAGACGTAGTCCGAGGTGAATTCCGCCGTGTGGACGCGCGCCGCACCAGCGATGGCCTGCGCGGCTTCTCCGGTCCGGCCGGCGGTGACGGCCTGCTTCGTCGTGTCGCGCGCATCGGCCAGGTAGGATGCCAGCGCGGCTTCGGAGTCGAAGCCGGCATCCTCGCCCGGCGACCATTGCACGGTCAGCGCGCGCCGCGCGGCCAGCACCGCCTCGATCCGCTCGCCGACGATGGCGACGCCCTGATCGAGCGGCAGCACATGGGTGATGCCCGGCCGGCGCAGCAGATCGGCGCCGTTGTGCGAGACCGGGCGCGCGCCGAGGCCGGGCGACCGCGCGACGGTCGCATGCAGCATGTTCGGCAGCCGCACATCGATCGCGAAGACCGTCTGGCCCGTCGCCTTGGCCGGCACATCGTAGCGCGCCACGTCGCGCCCGATCAGGCGGAAGGCCGAGACGGGCTTGAGCG
>JBIIRI010000087.1:0-15514 GCA_044341625.1 Roseomonas sp. | reverse complement strand
ACGTCGTGCCTCCATGATCAGCGCCTTCATGCGCCGCGTCGCGCCGGGCAGGCCTTCGAACACCGCCTGGCCCACCAGGAAATGCCCGATGGACACTTCCGAGATCTCCGGGATGCGCGCGATGCCACCGATGGTCTCGTAGCTCAGCCCGTGGCCGGCATGGCAGGCGAGCCCCGCCGCCGCCGCGATCCGCGCCCCTTCCGCCAGCCGTGCCAGCAGCGCCGGGCGATCCGCCGGCGCGGCATCGGCATAGGTGCCGGTGTGCAATTCCACCGCATAGGCGCCGAGCGAAGCCGCCGCTTCGATCTGCGCGCGGTCGGCTTCCACGAAGATCGCGGTGCGGATGCCGGCCGCGTTCAGGCGCCGCATGGCTTCCGCCAGGAAGGGGCCGGCGCGCAGCACATCGAGGCCCCCTTCGGTGGTCAGTTCCGCGCGTTTTTCGGGCACGATGCAGCAATCGGCGGGGCGCAGGCGTTCGGCGATGCTGACCATTTCCTCGGTCGCGGCCATCTCGAAATTCAGCGGCGCGCTGATCGCCGCGCGGACGCGTTCCACGTCGTGATCGCGCACATGGCGGCGATCTTCGCGCAGATGCATCGTGATGCCGTCGGCGCCGGCTTCCAGCACCGCGAGCGCGGCTTCGAGCGGATCGGGATGCGTGCCGCCGCGCGCGTTCCGGATCGTCGCGACATGGTCGATATTGATAGAGAGGTTGAGGGGGCTCATGCGGGTCTTCCCTTGGCGCGCATCGCGGCCATCTCGCCGGCCATGCGAAGCGCGGCGATGAGGCTGCCGGGGTCGGCGATACCCTTCCCCGCGATATCCAGCGCGGTGCCGTGATCCGGGCTGGTCCGCACGATGGACAGGCCGAGCGTCACATTCACCCCGCCATCCATATCCACCGTCTTCACCGGGATCAGCGCCTGGTCGTGATACATGCAGATCGCGCAGTCATAACCGGCGCGCGCGCGCGGCGTGAACAGCGTATCCGCCGGCAGCGGGCCGCGCGCATCGATCCCCGCCGCGCGCAGCGCCGCGACGGCGGGGGCGACGATCTCGATATCCTCGCGGCCCATCGTCCCGTCTTCCCCCGCATGCGGGTTCAGCCCCGCGACCGCGAGGCGCGGCGACACGATGCCGAAATCCCGCGCCAGCGCGGCGGCGACGATGCGGCCTTGGGTGACGATGGCCTCCGTCGTCAGCTCCGCCGCCGCGCGCTTGAGGGACATGTGGATCGTCACCGGCACCACGCGCAGCCCCGGGCAGGCCAGCATCATCACCGGCGGCGCGCCGAGCCCCGCCAATTCGCCAAGGAATTCCGTATGGCCTGGATGCGGGAAGCCCGCCGCCGTCAGCACGGATTTCTGGATCGGGTTGGTCACCACGCCCCCCGCGCGCCCGGCCTTGGCGAAGGCCACCGCCTGTTCGATCGCGGCGATCACGGCGGGCGCATTGGCGGCATCGAGCTGCCCCGGCCGCGCTTGTGCCGCGAGGCTGATCGGCAGCACCGGCAGCGCATCCGGGAAGGCGGCGGCGGCTTCTTCCGGCGCCGCGATGCGCGCGATGGGCGCGCCGGGCAGCAAAGCGGGATCGCCGATCAGGAAGAAGGCCGGGCCGGTCGCGCGCAGCGCCTGCCAGGCGGCGAGCGTGATCTCCGGCCCGATGCCGGCCGGTTCCCCCATCGTCAGCGCGAGCGGCTTGGTGGCGTGCATGGCGCTATCAGTCCCTTGCCCGGCTTCGCGCGGCAAGCCGGGGTTGGGGCGCGGCCGATCCGCGCCGGGCGCGAGGCTTCGCAACCGCGCCAGCAGCGCATCCACCTCCGCCGTCGTCTGGTAGATCCCGAAGCCGAAGCGCAGCCGGGTGGCGCGGCGATCCGTGACGATGCGGGCGGCGTCCAGCCTGGCCTGCCAGGCTTCGGCATCCGGCAGGTCGAAGGTCAGGAAATTCCCGCGCCGAGGCTCGGAGAGCGGCACCACCAAAGCGGCGGCGTCGAGACCTGTGCCGCCGAGGCCTTCGACGAAGCGCGCCTGCAGCGCATGGGCATGGTCGCGCACCATCGCGGTGGTCAGCCCCTGGTCCTCGAACCAGCCGAGCGAGGCGCGCAGCCGATAGAGGCCCGAGGGATCGAAGGTCGCGCCCATGAAGCGCCAGCCATCGGTGGCGTAGCCGACTTCGCCCTGGGGGCCGGAGAGCGCGCCGAAGGCCGCGTACCAGCCGGTTGCGCGCGGGCGCGGCAGCCAACCGGGCGGGCAATGCAGGAAGCAGCAGCCTTCCCCGCCCATCGCGTATTTGTAGCCGCCCGAGAGGTAGAAGGCCCGGCCCGCGAGGCGGGAGAGATCGACCGGCCGAGCCATGAAGCCGTGATAGCCGTCGATGACCAACGCGGCGTCGCCTGCCGCGTCGGCCAGCGCCTCCAGCCCCTCCAGCGCGAAGCCGGAGGCGAAGAAGACCTCGGAGACCCAGATCAGGTCGAAGCCGTCTTGCGCGGCGGCGACCAGCCGGTCGAGGCAGGTCGCATGCGGCGCGGCGGGGATGCGCGTGACCGCCACCAGCCCGTCTTCCTCCAGCCGGGCGAGCTGGCGCGTGAGGGAATGGAATTCGGCATCCGTGGTCAGGATGCGCGGCGGCCGGCCGGTGGGCAGGGCCGATAGGATCCGCACCACGAATTCATGCGTGTTGGGCGCGAAGACCAGCGTGGTGGGATCGGGCAAAGCCAGTTGGCGGGCCACCTTGGCGCGGCAATCGGCCAGCACCGGCCCCAGCACCTCGGCCCATTTCCCGTCCTGGAGCCGCGCGGCGGTGTCCCAGGCCTCGATCTGGGCGGCGCGCGTCACATCGGGCCAGGGGTGGTGGCTATGGGCGGCGAAATGCAGCCGCGCGGGATCGGCGGCGAGGAAGCGGGCGAAATGGGCGCGCAGATCCAGCATGGGGTGGATATGCGGCCGGGATGGCGGCTCGGCTAGATCGGGTTCGGTGGGCGGATGACAGGGCTGGGGCGTCATCCCTTGCAGCGCCAGGCGCGCAGATTGCCCTCCATCATCCGATGCAGCGTCCGCAGCAGCGGGATCAGGGAGGGCAGCCGGTCCAGGATTCTCAGAAGCGGGACGCAGGCGCTGATGGATTCGGACAAATGCGGCATCGGCAGGTGGCGCGGCGCGCAGGGCAGCGCATCGGCCAGCCCCAGCCGTTCGGCCAGCAGCGTCTGCACCAGCGGGGCGATGCGCGCGACGCGGCGCGCGGCGCGGCAGATGCGCCAGCGCAGCGCGGCCAGGCCGCCGCCGCCCGGATGGTCCGACACCGCCACCAGCAGCCGCCCGACCACGCCCCCTTGCGCCGCGCGGCGGAGCGCGCGCTGGGCGCTGTCCGGCTTGCCGAGATGGGAAGGCAGCTTGTGCCAGGGCAGGCGGGTGCAGGCGATCCAGAAGATCGCGTCCCAGGTGGCGCGCAGATTGGCGGGCTTGCGGCCGGCGCGGCGGCCTGTCGTCAGGGCGGGTTCCAGCACGGCCCATTCCGCATCGGTCATCGGGGCCCAGGGATGGGGGGCGGCGTGACGGAGAGGGAGGCGCGGGGGCAGGGGCATCCGGCCAGGATGGCGCGGGAGGGGGTGGGAGAGCAAGGAAAAAAAGCCTAAAATGGCGTTCGGCTGGGGGGGTCTGAACGCTCCCTCTCCACCCGCAGGGGGGAGAGGGTAGGGTGAGGGGGGCGTGGCAAGCGGGAGCGACGAATGCGACAAACGCGTTCGGATGCTTGCGCGCCCCCCCTCACCCAGCCCTCTCCCCCCATTGGGGGGAGAGGGTTTAGAGAGCTAGGATTGCCGGAGCTGATCGCTGCGCCAAGGTATCGACCCTGCGCGACGACCAGGGAGCTTCGCATGGCGTGGGTGTGGCTGGGCCTTGCGGGGCTGCTGGAGGTCGGATGGGCCATCGGGCTGAAGCTCAGCGCGGGCTTCAGCCGCCTCTGGCCGAGCGTCTTCACCGTGGCCGCGATGGCCGCGAGCATCGGGCTGCTCGGCCTCGCGCTGAAGACGCTGCCGGTCAGCACGGCTTACGCGGTCTGGACCGGCATCGGCGCGGTGGGCACCGCCGCGATCGGCATCCTGGTGCTGGGGGAAACGGCGACGGCGATGAAGCTCGGCGGCATCGCGATGATCGCGGGCGGGATCATCCTGCTGAAGGTCTCGGGCTGAGCCGCCGCGCGCCCCGGCCCTTGCGTCCGGCCGCGGCCTGCGGTCAATGCGCGCGGCCGGCGCGGTGCGCGCTGGGGTGATGCGGACAGGGGCCACGACATGCAGCGACGCCAGATCCTGGCCGGCGCGGGGGCCGCGTTCGGTGCCTCCGCCCTCGGCGCGCCGGCGCTGGGGCAGGGCACGCAGGGTGCCACGCGGCTGCTGAAGTATATCCCCGAGACCGACCTCGCGATCCTCGATCCGATCGTCACCACCGCCTATGTCACGCGCAACCACGCCTATATGGTGTGGGACACGCTCTATGGGCTCGATGCCGACTACCAGGCCCATCCCCAGATGGTGGAAGGCCATGTGGTGGCGGATGAGGGCCGCCGCGTCACCATGAAGCTGCGGGAGGGCCTGCGCTTCCACAATGGAGAGCCGGTGCGGGCGCGGGACTGCGTCGCCTCCATCCGTCGCTGGGCCGCGCGCGACCCGCTGGGAGAGGTGCTGCTGGCCATCACGGATGAGCTGTCGGCGCCCGATGACCGCACCATCCTGTTCCGCCTGAAGCGCGCCTTTCCGATGCTGTTCGAGGCGCTGGGCAAGCCCGCGACGCCGGTCTGCTTCATCATGCCCGAAAGCCTGGCGAGCCAGGACCCGCGCCAGCCCCTGCGGGGGGATCTGATCGGATCGGGGCCCTTCCGCTTTCTGGCGTCTGAACGTGTGGCTGGCGCTCGCGTGGCCTATGCGCGCTTCGAGGGCTATGTGCCGCGCGCGGAAGGGACACCAAGCTGGACCGCCGGGCCGAAGCGCGTGCACCTCGATCGCGTGGAATGGCACACCATCCCCGACCCCTCCACCGCCGCCGCCGCCGTGATGGGGGGTGAGATGGATTGGTGGGAACAGGTGCCCGCCGATCTGCAGCCGCAGATGCGCCGCAACCGCAACGTGGTGCAGGACGTGCTGAACCCCACCGGGCTGCTCGGCATGGCGCGGTTCAACCATCTGCATCCGCCCTTCGACAAGCCGGCGGTGCGCCGCGCGCTGCTGGGCGCTGTCGCGCAGTCGGATTTCATGACCGCGGTGGCGGGGACGGATCGCAGCCTGTGGCGCGAGGGGGTGGGCTTCTTCCCGCCGGGCACGCCGCTGGCCTCCGATGTGGGGATGGAGGCGCTCAGCGGGCCGCGCGACATGGACAAGGTGAAGCGCGACCTGGCGGCGGCCGGCTACAATGGCGAACGCGTGGTGCTGCTGGGCGCCACCGACCTGCCGACGCTCAACGGGCTGGCGCAGGTGGCGCAGGACATGCTGCGCCGCGCGGGCATGAATGTGGACTATGTCGCGACCGACTGGGGCACGGTGGTGCAGCGCCGCGCGAACCGGGAAGCGCCGGAGCGCGGCGGGTGGAGCATGTTCTGCACCTTCTGGGCCGGGCTCGACATGTTCAACCCAGGGCTGCACCAGAGCCTGCGCGGCCATGGCGGGCAGGCCTGGTTCGGCTGGCCGACCAGCCCGCGGATCGAGGCGCTGCGCCACGCCTGGTTCGACGCGCCCGACCTGGCGGTGCAGCAGCAAGTGGCGCGGCAGATCCAGGAGGTGGCGTTCCAGGATGTGCCCTATCTGCCGCTCGGCCAGTACTTTTCCGCCACCGTCTATCGGCGCGGGTTGAGCGGGGTGCTGAAGGGGCTGCCGCTGTTCTGGAACGTCCAGCGCGGCGGTTGATGCCAAGCGCACGAAGGCATCACCTTCGTGCCCCTCAGACGCGTCGTGCCGAAGGCACGCCTCCGGCGTGACGCGGGCCGCATCCGCGGCCCTTGGCTTCGTCGTGCCGAAGGCACGCCTGCGGCGTGACGCACTGGCGGCGGCGGCCATTCGGCCGCTCGGCCCTTCGGGCCGCAGATCGGAACTTCCTGCGCCGGGTCTGCGTATTCCCTGCGCCTCCGCCCCGCGCTTGCCGAAAGGCGCATAGCCTGTTCTGATCGATCCCAGAGACAGGGATAGGGGAACAGGATGTTTCGCAGGAACCTGCTGAAGGCCGGTGGTGCCGTGGGCGCCGCGACCGCGCTGCCGCGCGTGTCCATTGCCCAGCCCGCGCAGAATCGCGTGCTGAAGATGGTGCCGCAGGCGAACCTGACGAGCCTCGACCCGATCTGGACCACGGCCAACGTCACGCGCAACCACGGCTACATGGTCTACGACATGCTGTACGGCATGGACGCGCAATTCCGTCCGCAGCCGCAGATGGCGGAAGGCCATGTGGTGGAGGAAGGCGGGCGGCGCGTGACCATCACGCTGCGATCCGGCCTGCGCTTCCACGACCGCGAACCGGTGCGGGCGGTGGATTGCGTCGCGTCGCTGGCGCGCTGGATGAAGCGCAGCCCGATGGGGCAGAAGCTCGAGGAATTCGTGGATGCGCTGGAAGCCGATGGCGACCGCCGCATCGTCTTCCGCCTGAAGCAGCCCTTCCCGCTGCTGCTGACCGCGCTGGCGCAGGTCTCGAACAGCCCGCCCTTCATCATGCCGGAGCGGCTGGCGCGCACCGACCCCTTCCAGCAGGTGCGGGAGACGGTGGGCAGCGGGCCGTTCCGCTTCGTGCCGGGCGAATTCAATTCCGGCAGCCTCGCGGTCTATGAACGCAACCCGGATTACAGCCCGACGCCCGTGGGCCAGCGCAGCCTGACGGCGGGGCCGAAGACGGTGCATTTCGACCGGGTGGAGTGGCACATCATCGTCGATGCCAGCACGGCGGCCGCGGCGCTGCAGACCGGTGAGATCGACTGGTACGAACAGCCGCCGCCGGAAATCCAGATGCTGCTGGGCCGCAACCGCAACGTGACGCAGGAAGCGATCGACCCGCTGCCGCTGACCGGCATCCTGCGCTTCAACCATCTGCACGCGCCCTTCAACGACAAGCGGATGCGCCAGGCGATCCTGCCGGCCGTCAGCCAGACCGATTTCATGAGCGCGGTGGTCGGCCCCGACCCGTCGCTCTACATGACCAATGTCGGCGTCTTCACGCCGGGCACGCCGCTGGCCAATGATGCGGGGCTCGCGCCGCTGATGGGCCCGCGCAGCGTGGATCGCGCCCGCGCGCTGATGCGCGAAGCCGGCTACACCAACCAGCCGATCCGCCTGATCGGCCCGACCGACATCCTGGCGCCGTCGGCGATGACGCAGATGGGCGCGGATTTGGTCCGGCGGCTTGGCTTCAACGCGGATATCGCGCTGGCGGATTGGGGCACGGTGGTGCAGCGCCGCACCTCGCGCGAGCCGGTGGAGCGCGGCGGCTGGTCGATGCTGTTCACCAGCTTCTCCTCCTTCGATTTCGTCGATCCGGCGGCGCATTTCCCGCTGCGCGGCAACGGCACCGCGGCGTGGCCGGGCTGGCCGACCATCCCCCGCCTGGAAGCGCTGCGCGATGCGTGGTTCGTGGCGCCCGATCTTGCCGCGCAGCAGCGCATCGCGCGCGAGATCCAGGAGGTGACGATGGACGAGCTGCCTTATGTGCCCGTCGGTTCCTACCTCTCGGTCACGGCGCATCGCCGCAACCTCGTGGACCGCGTGAAGGGTCTCGCGCTGTTCTGGGGCCTGCGCCGCGCGTGAGTATTTGGCACGCCGCGTGCAACGCGCTCGCTGCCTAAAGGGCCGCGCCCCTGGAGAGGGGCGCGGCCTGGGCTGGCGCGGCGCCCATGGTTAAGGCAGTCTGCAAGGCGAATGGGCACGACAAGCCCCCAACCGACAGGGAGTTCTAGGTCTATGGATCGTAGGTCCTTCATCAAGGCGGGCGTTGCCGCCGGCGTCGTGGCGGGCAGTGGCGGGATGGCCGCGCCGGCCCTCAGCCAGGCAGCCAACCGCACGCTGCGCTTCGTGCCGCAGGCGAACCTCGCGAATTTCGACCCGATCTGGGGCACGCAGTATGTCGTCCGCAACGCGGCGGTGCTGGTGTGGGACACGCTGTACGGCTTCGACGACAAGCTCGAGGCGCAGCGCCAGATGGTGGAAGGCGAGCAGGTCAGCCAGGACGGCCTGACCTGGACCTTCCGCCTGCGCGAAGGCCTCCGCTTCCACGACAATGAGCCGGTGCGCGCGCGCGATGTCGTCGCCTCCATCAACCGTTGGATGCCGCGCGACCCGATGGGTCAGCTGCTGCGTGCGCTGGGCGACGAGCTGGTCGCGGTGGATGACCGGACCTTCCGCTGGCGCCTGAAGGCGCCCTTCCCGAAGATGAAGATGGCGCTCGGCAAGAACGCGACGCCGATGTGCTTCATCATGCCGGAGCGTATCGCGTCCCGCTTCGACAGCTTCACCCAGGTCAATGAGTATGTCGGCTCCGGCCCGATGCGCTTCGTGCGCAACGAATGGGTGCCGGGCGCGCGCGCGGTGTTCCAGCGCTTCGACGGCTATGTGCCGCGCAACGAGCCGGCGTCGTGGCTCGCGGGCGGCAAGCGGATGATGGTGGATCGCGTGGAGTGGGTGATCATGCCCGACCCCGCCACCGCATCCGCCGCGCTGCAGAACGGCGAGGTCGATTGGTGGGAAAACCCGATCACCGACCTCGTCCCCGTGCTGCGCCGCAACCGCAACATCGCGGTGGATATCGCCGATCCGCTGGGCAACATCGGCAGCTTCCGCATGAACCACCTGCAGCCGCCCTTCAATAACCCGAGGGTGCGCCGGGCGGTGATGACGGCGCTGAGCCAGCGGGACTACATGACCGCGCTGGTCGGCAATGACGAGAATCTGTGGAAGACGCTGGGCGGCTTCTTCACGCCGGGCACGCCGCTTTATACCGAGGAAGGCGGCGAGATGATGAAGGCCGCCAACATGGAACGCGGCCGCCAGATGCTGCGGGAATCGGGCTATGCCGGTGAACCGGTGGTCTGCCTCGTTGCGCAGGACCAGCCGATCACCAAGGCGCAGGGCGATGTGACCGCCGACCTGCTGCGCCGCCTGGGCATGAATGTGGATTACGTCGCGACCGATTGGGGCACCGTCGGCCAGCGCCGCGCGCTGAAGAACCCGCCCAACCAGGGCGGCTGGAGCATGTTCCACACCTGGCATGCCGGCGCCGACGCCATCAATCCGGTGCTGTACAACGCGGTCCGCGCCAATGGCGACGGTGCGTGGTTCGGCTGGCCCGACGTCCCGGCGGTGGAGGCCGAGGTGCCGAACTGGCTGGCGGCGAGCAACCTGGCGGAGGAGCGCGCGGCGATCGGCCGCCTGAACCGCGCGGCGGTGGAGAATGTCGTCTACGCCCCGACCGGCTTCTTCCTGGGCTACCAGGCGTGGCGCCGGAATGTCTCGGGCATCGTGAAGGGGCCGATCCCCTTCGCCTGGGGCGTGTCCAAGTCGTGAACCGCTTGCCGGCCGCGGCCTTGCCACGGGGCGCCGCCCCGGGGCGGGCCGGGGCCGGCATCTCCGAAAGCATCGGGTAGACATGTTCGCCTATATCGTCCGGCGCGTACTGGCCACCATTCCCGTCATGGCGGTGGTGGCGTTGTTCGTGTTCTCGCTTCTCTATCTCGCGCCGGGTGACCCGGCCGCCGTCATCGCCGGCGACCAGGCGACGCCCGCCGACATCGAGCGGATCCGCGCGAGCCTCGGGCTCGACCGGCCCTATCTGGTGCGCTTCGGCGCCTGGGTGTGGGACATCATGCGCGGCGACCTCGGCACCTCCATCTTCACCAACCTGCCGGTCAGTACGATGATCGCGCAGCGGATCGAGCCCACGCTGTCGCTGATGGTGGTCACGCTGCTGCTGGCGGTGTCCGTCGCGGTGCCGATGGGCGTCGTCGCGGCTTGGCGGCAGGGCACGGTGATCGACCGCGCGGTGATGGGCTTCGCGGTGCTCGGCTTCTCGGTGCCGGTCTTCGTTGTGGGCTACGTGCTGGCCTATGTCTTCGCGCTGGAGCTGGATTGGCTGCCGGTGCAGGGCTACACGCCCTTCTCCCGCGGCTTCGGCCCGTGGATCGAGAACCTGATCCTGCCCGCCATCGCGCTCGGCACCGTCTACATCGCGCTGATCGCGCGCATCACGCGCGCGACGATGCTGGAAGTGCTGCAGCAGGACTACATCCGCACCGCGAAGGCCAAGGGCGTCGGCCAGCGTTCCATCCTGTTCCTGCATGCGCTGAAGAACGCGGCGGTGCCGATCGTGACCGTCATCGGCATCGGCATGGCGCTGCTGATCGGCGGCGCGGTGGTGACGGAAAGCGTCTTCGCGATCCCCGGCCTCGGCCGGCTCACGGTCGATGCGATCCTGCGGCGCGACTATCCGGTGATCCAGGGCGTCGTGCTGCTGTTCAGCTTCGTCTACGTGCTGGTCAACCTGGTCATCGACCTTCTCTACACCCTGTTCGACCCGAGGATCCGGTATTGAGCGCGGTCATCCTTCCCCCGCCGGGGGTCAATGCAGCGGCGGCGATGCCGGACATCCTGCCGCCCGTGAAGCCGAAGAAGGGCTTCGTCGGCTTCCTGCGACGCAACCCGACCATCGCCATCGGCGGCTTCCTGGTGCTGTCGATGGTCTTCGTCGCGGTCTTCGCGCCCTTCCTGTTTACGAAGGACCCGACGGCGCTGGCGCCGGCGATGCGGACGCGAGAGCCTTCGGCGCAGTGGTGGTTCGGCACCGACATGCTGGGCCGGGACGTCTATTCGCGCGTTCTGTACGGCACGCGGGTGTCGCTGACGGTCGGCTTCTCGGTCGCCATCCTGGCCTCCCTCGCGGGGCTGACCATCGGGCTGATCTCGGGCTTCATTCGGGTGGCGGACAGCATCATCATGCGCGTGATGGACGGCATGATGTCCATCCCGCCGATCCTGCTGGCGATCGCGCTGATGGCGCTGACGCGCGGCAGCGTGGGCAATGTGATCCTGGCCATCACCATCGCGGAAATTCCCCGCGTTTCGCGCCTCGTCCGGGGTGTTGTCCTGTCGCTGCGCGAACAGCCCTATGTGGATGCGGCCGTCGCATCGGGCACGCGCACGCCGATGATCATCCTGCGCCATATCCTGCCGAACACGCTGGCGCCGCTGACCGTGCAGGCGACCTATATCTGCGCGTCCGCCATGATCACGGAAGCGATCCTGTCCTTCATCGGCGCGGGCACGCCGCCGATCATCCCGTCCTGGGGCAACATCATGGCCGAGGGCCGCGCGCTCTGGCAGGTGAAGCCCTATATCGTGTTCTTCCCCGCCGTGTTCCTCTCGATCACGGTGCTGGCGGTGAACCTGCTTGGCGATGGTCTGCGCGATGCGCTCGACCCGCGCATGGCCAAGAGGCTGTAATGATGATGCCCTCAAGCGCCGGGCGCCGGCTCCGCCGGCTTGGCTGCGCGGCACTTGCCGCGGGCCGCGTTCGCGGCCTCGGCCTGCCGGAAGTGCGGCAGGCCGCCCGTTCCCATTTTCCAGGGGTTGTTTGACGTGGCCCTTCTCGAAGTCGAAAACCTCCAGACCCACTTCCGCACGCCGGACGGCATCAACCGCGCGGTGGATGGCGTGTCCTTCCATGTGAATGCGGGAGAGACGCTGGCCATCGTGGGCGAAAGCGGCTGCGGCAAGTCCGTCACCGCCATGTCCATCCTGCGCCTGATCCCGGAACCGCCGGGCAAGATCGCGGGCGCGATCCGGCTGAACGGGAAGAACCTGCTCGAATGCTCGGACCGCGAGATGCGCGCGATCCGCGGCAACGACATCTCCATGATCTTCCAGGAACCGATGACCAGCCTGAACCCGGTGCTGACCGTGGGACGGCAGATCGGGGAAACGCTGCGCCTTCACCAGGGCCTCTCGGCCAAGGAAGCCGAGGATCGGGCGGTGGAGATGCTGAACCTGGTGGGCATCCCCGAAGCCCGCCGGCGCGTGCGGGAATATCCGCACCAGCTTTCGGGCGGCATGCGCCAGCGCGTGATGATCGCGATCGCGCTGGCCTGCAACCCGAAGCTGCTGATCGCGGATGAGCCGACGACGGCGCTCGACGTCACCATCCAGGCGCAGATCCTGGAGTTGATGCGCGACCTGAAGCACCGCGTGGGCGCGGCCATCGTGCTGATCACCCATGACCTCGGCGTGGTCGCGGAAGTCGCGGAGCGCGTGGTGGTGATGTATGCCGGCCGGAAGGTGGAAGAAGCGGCCATCGGCCCGCTGTTCCGCAACCCGCGCCATCCCTACACGCAAGGCCTGCTCGGATCGATGCCAAAGCTCGGCTCCTCCCTGACGGGTGAGGAGACGCGGCTGACGGAGATTCCGGGGCTGGTGCCGAGCCTCAAGAAGAAGCTCGATGGCTGCGTCTTCGCATCCCGCTGCCAGCACGCCACCGATCTCTGCCGCGCCGTCGCCCCGGCGCTGGAGGAGAAGGCGCCCGGCCATGTCGCCGCCTGCCACTACGCGCTGCGCGAGGGGGCGCTTGCGGCATGAGCACCCCTGTTCTCCAGGTCAACGACCTCAAGAAGCACTTCCCGCTGCGCGGCGGCTTCCTCGGCGGCACCACCGGCTATGTCTATGCGGTGGATGGCGTGTCCTTCGACATCGCGAAGGGTGAGACGCTGTCGCTGGTGGGTGAATCGGGCTGCGGCAAGTCCACCGTCGGCAAGGCGGTGCTGCGGCTGTTCGGGCTGACCGGCGGCCAGGTGATCCTGGACGGCACGCGGATCGACGACATGCCGGCATCCGCCCTGCGCCCGCTGCGCCGGCGCATGCAGGTGGTGTTCCAGGACCCCTTCAGCAGCCTCAACCCGCGCATGCGGGTGCGCGACATCCTGGCCGAGCCGATCCGCAACTTCGGCATGGCGAAGGATTCCGCGGACCTCGAGGCCAAGGTCGCGGCGCTGATGGACAAGGTGCGGCTGCCGCGGGATGCGGTGAATCGCTGGCCCCATGAGTTTTCCGGCGGCCAGCGCCAGCGCATCTGCATCGCCCGCGCGCTGGCGGCCGATCCCGACCTGATCATCTGCGACGAAGCGGTCAGCGCGCTCGACGTCTCGGTGAAGGCGCAGATCGTCAACCTGCTGCAGGACCTGCAGAAGGAACTGGGGCTGGCGATGCTGTTCATCTCCCACGACCTTGCGATCGTGGAGCATATGACGCATCGCGTGGCGGTGATGTATCTCGGCAAGATCGTGGAAGTGGCGCCGAAGCGCAGCCTGTTCGCCGCGCCGAAGCACCCCTACACGGAAGCCCTGCTATCCGCCGTGCCGGTGCCCGAACCCGGCGCGGCGCGGGAGAGGATCATCCTCAAGGGCGATGTGCCGAGCCCGATCAACCCGCCCAAGGGTTGCCGCTTCCACACCCGCTGCCCCTACGCCTTCGACCGCTGCCGGACGGAGGAGCCGCAGCTGAAGCCGGTGCTGGACGCGATGGGTGAGGGGCATGTGTCCGCCTGCCACCTGCATGACCGCCCGGCGTCGGAGAATCCGCTGGCCGGCGCCAAGGGCGCGGCGCTGCTCGCGGTGGGCTGAGGGCGCGTCCCTCGGCCCTCTGCCTCCCGTTGGGGACCATGATACGACCCGGCCGGGCCTGCCGCCCGGCCGGTCTTTCCGCATTTCCGCGCCAGCCCCCCGCGCCGCGCCGCCATTCGGCTTGACGCGGCGGCGGGGCAGGGCGAGGCTTCCGCACCGAAACGCCGCCCCCATATGGGGGCCTACGATAGATCCATCTGGGGGAGACGCGCGATGCCGCAGGTCACGCTGACGGTCAACGGCACGAAGCACACGGTCGAGGTGGAAGCGCGCACGCTGCTGGTGGAGCTGCTGCGCGAGAAGCTGCGCCTGACGGGCACGCATGTGGGCTGCGACACCAGCCAGTGCGGCGCCTGCGTGGTGCATATGGGCGGCGACAGCCTGAAGTCCTGCACCATCCTGGCGGTGCAGTGCGATGGCGCCTCCGTCACCACCATCGAAGGTCTGGCGGCGGCCGATGGCACGCTGCACCCGATGCAGGAAGCCTTCCGCGAATACCACGCGCTGCAATGCGGCTTCTGCACGCCGGGCATGGTCATGTCCGCCATCGACCTGGTGAACAAGCATCCCGACGGGCTGACGGAGCAGGAGATCCGCGAGGGTCTCGAAGGCAATCTCTGCCGCTGCACGGGCTACCACAACATCGTCAAGGCGATCGCCGCCGCATCCGATGTGATGCAGGGCCGCCGCAGCGAACTGGCCCGCGCCGCCGAATAGCCGGCGCAAGGGGCGCAACGGGGAGGCAAGAAGACATGAATGTCGCAGCGCCCTTCGAGGGCATCGGCGCTTCCGTACGCCGCAAGGAAGACCTTCGCTTCCTCTCTGGCCGCGGGCAGTACACGGACGACATCAACCGCCCCGGCCAGACCCACGCCTATATGCTCCGCAGCCCGCACGCGCATGCGGCGATCCGGTCCATCGACCTCGCGCAAGCGAGGGCGATGCCCGGCGTGCTCGCGATCTTCACCGGCGCGGATCTGGCGGCGGAGAATATCGGCGGCATCCCCTGCGGCTGGCAGATCCACAACAAGGACGGCTCCCCGATGGCGGAGCCGATGCACCCGGCGCTGGCCATCGGCAAGGTGCGCCATGTCGGCGACCAGGTCGCGGTGGTGATCGCGGAAACCCGCGCCCAGGCGCGGGATGCGGCGGAAGCCATCGTGGTGGAGTACGACGTGCTGCCCGCCGCGGCCACGATGGCCCAGGCGCTGGCCACCGGCGCGCCGCAGATCCACGAAGCCGCGCCCGGCAATCTCTGCTACGATTGGCATATCGGCGACCGCGCGGTGCTGGATGCCGCCTTCGCCAAGGCGCACAAGATCGTCGCCTTCGAGACGACGAATAACCGCCTGGTGCCGAATGCGATGGAACCCCGCGCGGCCATCGGCGATTTCGATCCGCAATCGGGCGACTACACGCTCTACACCACCAGCCAGAACCCGCATGTGATCCGGCTGCTGATGGGCGCCTTCGTGCTGCACATTCCGGAATCGAAGCTGCGCGTGGTCGCACCCGATGTCGGCGGCGGCTTCGGGTCCAAGATCTACCACTACGCGGAAGAAGCGATCGTCACCTGGGCCAGCGCCAAGGTGAAGCGCCCGATCAAGTGGACGGCGGACCGGACGGAAAGCTTCGTCTCCGACGCGCATGGCCGCGACCATGTGACGAAGGCGGAACTCGCGCTGGATGCTGGGGGGAAGATCCTCGGGCTGAAGGTGCACACCCACGCCAATATGGGCGCCTACCTGTCCACCTTCGCGCCCTGCGTGCCGACCTACCTGTACGCCACGCTGCTCTCGGGCGTCTATTCGATGCCGGTGATCTACGCCGAGGTGAAGGCGGTCTTCACCAACACCGTCCCCGTGGACGCCTATCGCGGCGCCGGGCGACC
>JBIIRI010000206.1:0-5036 GCA_044341625.1 Roseomonas sp. | reverse complement strand
GGATGAACATGTTGCGCGCGAACAGCGCGTGCCAGGCATTGGTCGTCACCAGCCGCACGCGGATGCGGTGCGCGGGATCGGCGCCGGCATAGAGATCCTGCGTGAACAGCTCCGTCCGCTGGCCGAGCCAGTCGCGGACCTGGGTGGTGAACTTGCCGAAATTGGCCGGGGCCATCGGCTGGTTGATCTTGCCCCACCAGATGGCGTCATGCACCGCGGGGTCGTCAACGACGAACTTGTCCTGGACGGAACGGCCGGTGTGCTGGCCGGTCACCGCCATGAAGGCGCCATCCGCGGACAGCCGGCCTTCGCCCCGGCGCAGCGCATGGGCATAGAGCCCCGCCGCCGTCAGATTCGCATGGATGGTGGCCGAACCGGCCACGCCGGTGCCGGACAGGGCGGAAACAGGGGACGTCATCAACTTCCTCCACTCGGCGGCGCCGTGGCCCCTGCACCTGGAATCGGGTGCCGGGACTGCCGAGGCGCCACGCGGTCGCACCCTTCCCGGGTGAGCGCGGCAGAATTACGGCGGCTAAGTGGAAGGGCGCAATGCGAACCGGTCGGTTACTTGCCTGACAAGCGCTTGTCGCGCGCGGCCCGGCCGTCCCGCGCCGCGCGGATCAGGGCCGCGCGTACGCCATCGGCCTCCGCGACCGGCGCCGGCCAGGGGTGGCGCAACACGGCCTCCCCCAAGGCCAGGTCGCAACCATCGGTGTCCACGGCGACAAGGCGCCAGCCCCCCGGCGGGGCGCCGTGCAGCCCCTCCGCGATGGCGGCGACGGCATCGGCGTGGTCGTCATTCACATGGGCGATGATCTCAGCCTCGGCCCCGGCGATGGCGGCGGTGGCGGCGGGGTCCGGCAGCAGATCGGCCAGGCGCAGGCGACTTGCGCGGGCGAAGCCGCCGACCAGCAGCGCCCCGCCGGGGCACAGCCGCCACAGGGCGAAATCGCCGAAATCGGCGTAGAGCGCCGCATAGGGGTGCCGCGCCAGCCACCGGGCCTTCAGCGCGGGCACCTCCGGCTCCGGCACCTTCTCGGCCAGGCCGGTCAGGGTCACGCGGGGGGCGGTCTGGGGGTTCGGGCCTTCGGGCTGGCCCAGGAACAGCAGGGCGCAGCGGGGCTCGGAATTCAGCTGGCGGGTATGCTCGGACAGGGAGGACAGCAGCATCAGGACCGACAGGTCGGGCGCGGTGGCCGGGGTGACCAGGGCGGCGAAGGGCGCGCCCCCTGCCCCGGTCGCCAGTGTCGCGGCCGCGCTGCCCCGGATCAGCCGCCGCGCCTCGAAGCCCAGATCCGCCGTCTCCATATCCTCTCCGCCATATCCTCTTCGATTGTCCGACCCGCCTTTGCCACAATCTGGGGCCAAGCTGCGTCATGACCAAGGCGGATCGCCGCCCCGGTCGAAGGAGTAACCGCCGTGCCAGCCACCATCGCCCTCGTGGACGATGACCGCAACATCCTCACCTCGGTGTCCATGACACTCGAGCAGGAGGGGTTCCTGGTCCGCACCTACACCGACGGCGAAAGCGCGCTGCAGGGCCTGCTGGCCAAGCCCGCGGACCTCGCCGTGCTGGATATCAAGATGCCCCGGATGGACGGGATGGAGCTGCTGCAGCGGCTGCGCCAGCGCACCGCCATGCCGGTCGTGTTCCTGACCAGCAAGGATGACGAGCTGGACGAGCTGATGGGGCTGCGGCTCGGCGCCGACGACTACATCACCAAGCCCTTCAGCCAGCGGCTGCTGCTGGAACGCATCCGCGCCCTGCTGCGCCGGAACGAGGCGAGCCGCGCGGAAGGCAGCGGCACGCCGGTGGGCGGCATCATCGCCCGCGGCGACCTGGTGCTGGACGAGACGAAGCACACCTGCATGTGGAAGGGCGGGCAGGTGCAGCTGACCGTCACGGAATTCCTGCTGGTGAAGGCGCTGGCAGTGCGGCCCGGCATGGTGAAGAACCGCGACCAGCTGATCGACGCGGCGTATGGCGAGAACATCTATGTCGATGACCGCACCATCGACAGCCATGTGAAGCGCGTGCGGAAGAAGTTCCGCCAGGTGGACAACGACTTCGCGCAGATCGAGACGCTGTACGGGCTGGGGTATCGCTACAAGGAAGCGTGAGGCGGGCGGGGCCGTAGCCGGCCCCGCCATCCCGCTACGGCACGCCGAAATACCCGGCGAATTGCTCGCGCAGCCTGGTCTTCTGGATCTTGCCCGTCGCGGTATGCGGGATCTCGTCGACCACCACCACGTCGTCGGGCATCCACCATTTCGCGACATGCGGGGCGATGTGGTCCAGCACCGACTGCTTGTCGATCGCGCGACCTGGCTTCGCCACCACGATCAGCAGCGGCCGCTCGTCCCATTTCGGATGGCGCGCGGCCACCACCGCGGCTTCCGCCACATCCGGGTGGCCGACCGCGAGATTCTCGAGCTCGATGGACGAAATCCACTCACCGCCGGACTTGATGACATCCTTGGTGCGGTCGGTGATGTGCATGTAGCCGGCGGCGTCGATGGTCGCGACATCGCCCGTCTCGAACCAGCCATCCTCGGTCAGCGCGCCGCGCGCCGCGCGGAAATAGCCGCGCGTGACGGTCGGGCCGCGCACCTGGAGGTTGCCGAAGGTCTCGCCATCCCAGGGCAGGTCCTGGCCATCATCGCCGACGATCCGCATCTCCACGCCGAAGGGCGCGCAGCCCTGCTTGCGCTGCAGATCGAGCTGGGCGCGCGCATCCAGCCCCGCCGTCTCCGGCTTTGCGATGCAGGCGGAGCCGACGGGCGACATCTCCGTCATGCCCCAGGCATGGACCACGCGCACGCCCCGTTGCGCGAAGCCCTCGATCAGCGCGGGCGGGCAGGCGCTGCCGCCGATCACGACGCGCTTCAGCGTGGTCAGCGATGCACCCGTCGCCTCAAGGTGTTGCAACAGGCCGAGCCAGACGGTCGGCACGGCCGCCGTGAAGGTGACCTGCCCTTCCTCCAGCAGCGCATGGACGGAAGCGCCATCCAGCTTCGGCCCCGGCATCACCAGCGCCGCCCCCGACAGCGGCGCGGAGAAGGGCAGCGACCAGCCATTGGCGTGGAACATCGGCACCACAGGCATCACGCGCTCCATCGCCGACAGCGCGAACATATCCGGCAGCGCGCAGGCCATGGCGTGCAGCACATTCGACCGATGCGAATACAGCACGCCCTTCGGATCGCCCGTGGTGCCGGAGGTGTAGCAGAGCCCGGCGGCCGTATTCTCCTCGAAGCTCGCCCAGGCGAAATCGCCATCGGCCTCCGCCAGCCAGGATTCGTAATCCACCGCGCCGGGCAGGCTGGTGGCCGGCATATGCGCCGCATCGGTCAGGATCACGTAGCGCCGGATATGCGGCAGTTGCGGGGCCAGCTTTTCCAGCAACGGCACGAAGGTCAAATCAGCCAGCATCATCCGGCTTTCGGCGTGGTTCAGGATCCAGGCGATCTGGTCCGGGAACAGCCGGGGATTGAGCGTGTGGTAGATCGCGCCGACGCCAGTGATGCCGTACCAGGCTTCCACATGCCGCCAGGTGTTCCAGGCCATGGTGGCCACGCGGTCGCCGAGCCCGACGCCATCGCGCGCCAGCCGCTGCGACAGCCGCTGCGCGCGGTCGCGCAGCGCGGCATAGGTGGTGCGGTGCAACGGGCCTTCGACACTGCGGCTCAGCACCTCGCGCCCGCCGTGATGGCGCGCGGCATGGTCGATGACGCGATGCGCCAGCAACGGCCAGTCCTGCATCAGCCCGAGCATCGCATCCTCCCGCAAGGATCGGTTCTGGGGCGGTATCCTCCGCCACGGGCGGCCCCGCCGGCAAGCCCGTGGCCGCAGCCGCGCCGCCGGGCTAAGATGAGGCGAGACAGGGCGAGGTCGGAATGCCGGACGCGGGCGGTGCGCCGCTGATGCAGACACGGGCCGAGACACGGCGGCGGCGCTGGCTGTCGCCGCTGCTGCGCCGCATCCTGCTGCTCAATGCGCTCGCGCCGGCGCTGCTGGCGGCCTCGCTGCTCTATCTCGACCAGTACCAGAACGGGCTGCTGGCGGCGGAGGTCGAATCGCTTCGCACGCAGGCGCGCATCTATGCCGGCGCCATCGGCGAAGCCGCGACCAGCACGCGCGACGACCGCACCATCCTGGTGCCCGAAGCCGCCCGCCCGCTGCTGCGCCGCCTAGCGGAACCTTCCCCCAACACCCAGGCGCGGCTGTTCGACACCACCGGCCTGCTGGTCGCCGACAGCCGCGTGCGCGAAGGGCCGGGCGGCGCCATCACCACCGAACCGCTCGCCCCACCCGAACCGCGCGGCGCCTTCGCCGGCACGGTCGCCGGGCTCTATGACCGCATCCTCGCCATCCTGCCGCGCCGCACGGGGCCGGAGGTCCTGGTGGATGTGAACCCGGATGCGCCATCCTTCGACTGGCAGCCGGAATTCAGCGTCTCCGGCACCGGCGACCGGCGGGAGGAGCTGCGCCAGGCGCTCGAAGCGGGCGTGCGCCCCTATATCCGCCGCACGGCAGAAGGGCGGCTGCTGGTCTCCGTCACCGAACCCGCGCGGCGAGGTGCGGCGACCGTCGGCCTCGTGCTGCTGACGCGCGAAGCGCGGGAAGTGGATGCGCGGCTGCTGGAAATCCGCGTCTCGGTGCTCGCGCTGTTCGGGCTGGCGCTGCTGCTGACGGTGCTCGCCTCGCTCTACCTCGCACGCACGCTCGCCACGCCGATCCTGCAACTGGCCGAATCCGCCGCCGCGATGCGCGAAGGCGAAGGCCGCGCCGGCAGCGTGCCGCCCGCGCTGCTGGCGCGCGACGATGAGATCGGGGTGCTGGCGCGCGACCTGCAGGCGGCGGCGCGCGCGCTTTGGGCGCGGATCGACGCGAATGAACGCTTCGCCGCCGATGTGGCGCATGAGCTTCGCAACCCGCTCAGCTCCGTCCGCTCCGCGATCGAGACGCTGCGGCGGATCGAGGACACGGCGAAGCAGAAGCGCTTGCTGCAGATCATCTCGGACGATGCGGTGCG
>JBIIRI010000205.1:0-5064 GCA_044341625.1 Roseomonas sp. | reverse complement strand
TGCAGGAGACGTCGCGTCTCGGCTGCCAGATCATCATGACCGAGGCGCTGGACGGGCTGGTGGTGAAGCTGCCCTCCGCCACGCGCAACGCCGGCGGCTGATCCTGACCCCCCCTCTCCCGGTGGGAGAGGCACGGGGCGGAGGCACGACACATGGACACCCCCGCCCCCTACGGCGCCCAGGACGGCCTGTTCCGCCGCCTGAAGGCCGCCTGTGCCGACGAATGGCACGCCTATACCTGGCATCCGTTCGTGCAGGGGCTGGCCGATGGGTCCCTGCCGCTGCCCGCCTTCCGGCGCTACCTGGTGCAGGACTACCTGTTTCTGGTGCAGTTCACCCGCGCCTATGCGCTGGCCGCCTACAAGGCCGAAAGCCTGGCCGCCTTCCGCGACAAGGCCGCCGCGATCGGCGCGCTGCTGCATGAGATGACGCTGCATATCGGCTACTGCGCCGATTGGGGGGTCTCGGAGGCCGAGATCCTGGCCGAGCCGGAGGCTGCCGAGACGGTGGCCTATACGCGCTGGGTGCTGGATCGCGGCATCGCGGGGGATATCCTCGACCTCGAAGTGGCGCTGGCGCCCTGCACGGTCGGCTATGGGGAGATCGCGCTGGCGATCGAGGCCTCCCCCAGCCGCCGTCGCGCCGGCAACCCGTATGAGAGCTGGATCGCGATGTATGCGGGCGCCGAATACCAGGCGCTGGCGCGGTCCTCCGCAGAGCGGCTGGACCGGCTGGGGGACAGCCATGGGGGCGCGGCGCGCTTCGCCTCGCTCGCCGCCGATTTCGCCAAGGCCGCGCGGCTGGAAGCCGATTTCTGGCAGATGGGGCTGCGCGCCGGGGATACCGGGCGATGAGGGTCCTGGTCGCCATGTCGGGTGGCGTCGACAGCTCTGTCGTCGCGGGGCTGATTAAGGAAGCCGGTCACGAGGTGATCGGCGCGACGCTGCAGCTCTATGACCATGGCGCGGCGGTGCAGAAAAAGGGCGCCTGCTGCGCGGGCCAGGACATCCACGATGCGCGGCGCGTGGCCGACACGCTCGACATCGCCCATTACGTGCTGGACCGGGAAGCGCGGTTCCGCAGCGCGGTGATCGAGGATTTCGCCGATGCCTATGCGCGCGGCGAGACGCCGATCCCCTGCATCCGCTGCAACCAGACGGTTAAGTTCCACGATTTGGTGGAGCTGGCCCGCGACCTGGGCTGCGAGGCGCTGGCCACGGGCCATTACGCCCGCCGTGTCGAAGGCGCGGCCGGTGCCGAGCTGCACCGCGCCGCCGATCCCGCGCGCGACCAATCCTATTTCCTGGCGATGACAACCCCCGCTCAGCTGGCCTTCGCCCGCTTCCCGCTCGGCGACATGCCGGACAAGGCAGCGGTGCGCGCGGTGGCCGCGCGGCTGGGACTTGCGGTGGCGGACAAGCCGGACAGCCAGGACATCTGCTTCGTCCCCGCCGGGCATTACGCCGAAACCGTCGCGAAGCTGCGCCCCGAGACGGCGGAGCCGGGGGAGATCGTCGATCTCGACGGCCGCGTGGTCGGCACGCATCGCGGCATCGGGCGCTACACGGTCGGTCAGGGCAGGGGCCTTGGCGTCGGTGGCGCGGAGGAACGGCTGTTCGTCGCCGCCCTCGATGCTCCGCGCCGGCGGATCGTGGTCGCCCCGCGCGCTGCGCTGCCGCGCCAGGACGTGGTGGCGGGCGAGGTGAACTGGCTGATCCCGCCCCCCGCCGGCCCGATCCGCGCGGAGGTGAAGCTCCGCGCCCGGGAAGCCCCGCGCCCCGCGGAGGCACGCTGGGACGCCACGGCGGGGCAGCTGCACCTGCTGCTGGATGAGCCCAATGTGGTGGCGCCCGGCCAAGCCTGTGTCCTGTATGACGGCCCGCGCGTGCTGGCGGGCGGCTTCATCCGGCCTGCGCCAGAGCGTGATCGGGATGCGCGGGCCGTTGACAGTGCCGAAGCCCCGGCGTAACCGGGCGCCCTCACGCCGGACGCGGTTTTGCCCGGCGGATGCCCTTGGGGCGGCGTAGCTCAGCTGGTTAGAGCACGGCACTCATAATGCCGGGGTCAGCGGTTCAAGTCCGCTCGCCGCTACCAATTTTCTCCCTTCCCACCGTCGTCCTTGTCCGGATGCGCCCTATGGCGGTGGCCAAGGCGACAGTCGCGGCCATCCTACCGGCGCCAGGGCTTCCAGAAGGCGATGACGGCTCCTTTCCGCCCCGCCTCGCGGGCGCCTTCCATCGCATCCTCAAGGCTGCGCGCGTTTCCGACGTTGCCGACGATCTCGTAGCTGTGGATGTGAATGCCGCCGCGGCTCGTCAGGCAGGTGAAGTAGCCCGGGCCGGGCATCCACCACGCGCTGGCATGGGGCAGTTCCGCGAAGCCCGCATCGAGGTTCTCGATCGCCGCCTCGAAGATCGGGTGATGGTCGGGGGCGGCGAGGACGGCGTTGGCCAGGAACCAGGTCGATCCCGCGAAGTTGCGATACTCCGGCAGCGACAGGGCGAAGGCGCCGATCATGGGCAGGAAATCGTGAAGGGGAAGGTCGGGGGTGGCCGGCACATAGTCCGAATCGAAATAGAGCCCGCCCTGCTCCCGCAGCACGAAATAGCGCGCGATATCCGCCGCGCCGGGATAGTCGCGCTTCGCCAGAAGCCGGTCGAAATGCGGCACCCGTGCGATGCCGAGCTCCATCAGGCTCTCCTCCCGCCAGAGGCGATAGCCGTAGCCGTGCTGGTCGCAATAGGCCCGCCACGCCTTGCTGGTATCGGGCGGCGGCAGGGGCCCCACCCAGACCTGGTGAACGACCCGCGGCACCGGCTTCCGGTTGGCCGAGGCGGTGCGGCGGAGCCAGTCGGGCGGTGGGCGACGCAGCCCCGCCAGCTTGTTCGGCGGCGGGACCATCTGGAGCGCAAGCCGCCGCGCATCCTCGTGGCGCCCCGCGGCGCGCAGCAGGCCGACCTTGGCGGCGTGCACTGACGCCGGCAGGCCGAGCGTCGTCATCTCCTCCCCCACCGCCACCGGGGCGATGCCATCCAGCACGCGTTCCGCCGCCACGGACAGACCGATGCGCTTCAGCAACTCCACGAAGGGCAGCGCTTCCCTCGGCGTCGCGCCCGCGAGTTCGTCGGCCAGTTCCTCCAGCCGGGGGGCGAGGTCGAGGTCGAGGCCCCGCGCCAGCAGCGCGACATGGCGGAAGATGGGCATGCGGGCCGGCACGTCCCGCAGCAGCCCGGCGCAGAGGGCGGATGCGCGATCCCTGTCGCCCGCCTGGGCCAGCGCTTCGGCGGCGAAGCTGCGCTTGAGCAGGTCATCGGCGATGAGATGACGCGGATCCGCGAGAATCCGGCCGGCCTCCGCCCCCTCCCGAAGGTCAAGGAGATAGCGCACCACCTCATCGGCCTTGTGGATGCCGATGCCGCAGCCGATGTCGAGCACGGCCCTGTAGTGCCCGACGGCCTCCGCGGCCTGCCCGGCCTTCCGGCATTCCCGCGCCTTGCCGAGCGCAACCAGCAAGCGCTGCCGAGGGTGCTCGGGCGTCGGCGCGTCCGTCACGCCGGTCGCGCCGGCGGCATCTTCGCGAAGAAGCGGCGGAGATCGTCGGCCTGGGCATCGAGGCGCGCTTTCGCCGCCGCGACCTTGTCGGCATCGGCCGGCCGGATCTGCCCGGCTTCGATCGCCAGCACGGCTTCCGCCACCGTGTCGTGCAGGTCCACGCCGAGATCGGCCGCCATGTGGCGCAGCTTGCCGTCGGCGCGGCGCCCCGCCGTGATGGTGGGGCGCCCGACCGTCATCACCGGCCGCCCCGTGGGCGCGGCGAAGATCATGGGATGCAGCCGGCCGATGCTGAGCGTGAGGCCGCTGCGGGCGGATAGCTGCTTGAGCCGCCTGGCATTCCACCAGCAGCGCTCGACCGGCGCCAGCCGGCCCAACCCCAACTCCTCCAGCAGCCTCTCGTCCTCGGGCGCGAAGGGCAGCAGGACGGGCACCAGGCCGACGGCCCACAGCGCGGCCAGCAGCCGGCGGATCTGCTCGCGGTAATCGGGGGCGAGGACGCTCCGGTCATCCTCGCGGAGCACCACGAGTGCGCGGTCGCGTTCATCGCCGATCTCGGGGTTCAGATCGGCATTCAGATTGAGCGCCCAATCGGCACCGAGCTTCAGGACATCGGCGAATCCCCCAAGGCGGGCATTCTCGATGCTCGATGCGGTCCGCACATAGGCCCGGTCGAAGTGGCCGAGATAGCGCCCCGCCTCCGCCGCGGCCGGCTTGCCGGCTTTGGCTGCCATGCTCCAGATGTCGATCCCGGCGATCGCGGTTTTCAGTCCGCGCGCGCGCGCATAGATCTGCTGCCCCGCGCCGAAGCCCAGCGGCAAGCCGCCGCCACCCGCAAGAAGGCCAATGGCGTCGGGGATGCGAAGGATCGCGTCGGTCTGGCTCTGGTTGACGATGCGGCGCCCGGCATAGGGGTACCAGTCCCAGAAACCCGGGTGGGCCCCGTGTTCGTCGACGGACAGGGCGTAGTCGAAGCCTTCGCCCATGGTCTCGATCACGGCCTGGAGCATGGCCTCGTCGCCCGCATTGCCGCGCGCCCAGAAGCCCGAGAGCAACAGGGTGCCGCCCTTGACGGGCGTGGCGGCGATGGGCGGTACGGCTGCCTGTTGCGCCGTGCCCGGTTCGGATGGTGGGTCGTGGGGCTGCAAGAAAACATCCTTTCGCGGTGAAATGCGGTCTGACCTCACGCGCCCGCTCAGTCCACGTGATCGCGTATGGCCTGCAGCAGCAGCGCGAGGATCGCCCAGGCCACCAGCGACCAGCCCGCGACCTGAAGCAGGACGAGCCAACGGATGGGGTAGCTGGGCCGCTCCGCCAGCGCCGGACGCACGAAGGCATCGAGGTAGGCGCTCTGCTGCGCCGCCTGCGCTTCCGCCGCCGAAAGCGCGGCCAGCGCGCGTTCATGCTCCGCCTGGGCCAGGCGCTCCGCGCTTTGCAGCGTGTCGTGGCCGCTTGCCAGCGTGGCCAGCGTGGCATCGCCGGAGGCCGTCGGGGCCGCCATGCGATCCTGGA
>JBIIRI010000204.1:0-5075 GCA_044341625.1 Roseomonas sp. | reverse complement strand
CTATCGCCCGATGTCGCCTGATGCGCAGACGATGGCGGTTCCCACACCCAAGTCCGACAACACAAAAGCAAAAACCCCACCCGCTTGCGCGGATGGGGTCGGAAGGCCGGTGCGGCGGGCTGGATCAGTGCGGCGCGATGACGCCCGCGCCCCACCAGTAGATGAAGATGAACAGGAACAGCCACACCACGTCCACGAAGTGCCAGTACCAGGCGGCAGCCTCGAAGCCGAAATGACGTTCCGGCGTGAAGTCGCCGCGCATGGCGCGCACCAGGCAGACCGCCAGGAACACGGTGCCGACGAAGACGTGGAAGCCGTGGAAGCCGGTCGCGAGGTAGAAGACCGAGGCGTAGATCCCATCGGTGAAGCCGAAGGGCGCGATCATGTATTCCTTGATCTGGAAGCCGGTGAACATGACGCCCAGCGCCACCGTCAGCGCCAGGCCCCGGATCAGGCCCTTGCGGTCGTTCTGCAGCAGCGCGTGATGCGCCCAGGTCACCGTGCAGCCCGACAGCAGCAGGATCATGGTGTTCAGCAGCGGCAGGTGGAACGGGTCGAAGCTGAGGATGCCCTCAGGCGGCCACATCGCCTTCTCCGCGCCCGACACATGTTCGGGGAACAGCGCGAAGTGGAAGTAGGACCAGAAGAAGGCGACGAAGAACATCACCTCGGACGCGATGAACAGCACCATGCCGTAACGCAGGCCGAGGCGGACGACCGGCGTGTGAAGGCCCGGCGTGCGGCTTTCCTTCAGCACATCGCGCCACCAGCCGAACATGCAGGCAAGCGTCGCGGCCAGGCCGAGCCCAGCGAGCCACCAGCTGTTGCTGTGCGCGATGAAGATGATGCCGAGCACCAGCGCGCCGCCCGCGAAGGCGGACAGCAACGGCCAGGGCGACGGATCGACCAGGTGGTAGGGGTGCTTGTAGGGGCTTGCGCCCGTTTCGCTCTGGCTTGCCATCGCTCGTCCTGGGTCGTTCTTGTCGCGCCCCGCCCCCGCACTGGGGCCTGTGCCCCGAAGCGGTCGCGCGACGCTGCACAGGGGTCTGCCGCCCCTGACTGTCACTGTCCTTCAATCGCCCGGACGCCGGCGCAAATCAAGCCCGGTGCGGGTGCCTACCAGTGCTCCCCGAGGACCTCGGGCACGTAGCGCACCGCATGATCCTGCGCGAAGCGCTGATACATACGGCCGTCCCCCTGCTCGGTCCGGTCGTACCAGCCGCCATAGCCAAGCCAGAGGTCGCGGCGCATCACCAATTGCATGCAGTCGATCAGCCCGAGCCGCGGCGGATAGCCGGTGAGGATCATGGCCTGCTCGCGGCTGTTGCGCGCCTCGTACCAGACGCGCCGCCCATCGCATTGCAGCCCGATCATGAGGACGGCGAAGATCACGATGGCGTCGTCGGTCCCCTGTGGGGCGCCGGGGCGCAAGCGGCGCGGCGCCGCCAGGGTGCGCCGGATACTCTCTAGGGCCTGCGGATAGAGCAGGTTGTCGGCACTGAGATGGACGATATAGCGGCCGCGCGCCTCACGGATGCCGCGGTCGCGCAGGCTGTGCCCCCATTGGCCGTCATGCGCCGCCGTGACCTCAACGCAGGCGAGGTTGGGATAGGCGGCGAGGTCCAACTCCTCCGCGAAGGGAATTGATTTCGGGCCGTTGTGGTACAGCAGGATCTCGAAGTCGCGGCAGGTCTGGGCGTTCAGGCTGTCGAGCGCGCGGCGCAATTCGGTCGTCGTCACCGAGCCCTCGAAATGCGGCACGACGACGGAGAAGAGCGGCGCATCCGGCGCCCCGGCCGGACCGGGAATCTCGATACCAGGACGGGCGGTCATGATGTCCCGTTCAGGGCGTTGCGGCGCGCCGCCCGACATGCGGGCCCGCATTGGCCATGTAGCCGCTCCGCTCCGCATCCTGCAGGCTGCGGTGGAAAGTGTAGTTCACCGTGATGGTGTGGATCCCGCGCGTATTCGGGTCCTGCGCGATGCGCGGATCAACCCAGAAGGCCAGCGGCATGTCCACCTGCTGGCCGGGGGCCAGGGTCTGCTCCTCGAAGCAGAAGCAGGCGGTCTTGTGGAAGTACTTGCCGATAACCTCGGGCGTCACATTGTAGGTCGACACACCCGTGGCCGGCCGGTCCGAGATGTTGCGCGCGATGTAGAAGCCCACCCCTTCCTCCCCCACCCGCAGCTGCATGGAAGGCTGCGCGGGCTCGAAGCGCCAGGGCAGGTTCGGCTGGGTGTTGGCGTTGAAGCGCACCGTCACCACGAAGTCGCCCGGCGTCGCCGGTGCCTGCTGGCCGATCATCGGCGTACCGCCGAAGCCGGTCACGCGGCAGAACCAGTCATAGAGCGGCACGGCGGCGAAGGAGACGCCGACCATGGTGAACACGACGGCGAAGGCGCCGCCGGCCACCCGGCGGTTCCGCTTCGCGATCAGGGCCTGCCGTTCGGCATCCATGCTCAACCCCTCAGCACACGCGCCATGGAGATGAAGTAGAACAGCGCCACCAGCCCGACGAGCGTCAGCAGGATGGCCCAGTTCCGCGCCCGACGGCGGCGTTCGTAGGCAGTCTTTTCCTCGGGCGTCATCCGAACACCAGCCTGTCGATCGCGAGCGCGCCGAACAGCGCGAAAAGGTAGTACAGCGAGAAGCGGAAGGTCGCCCGCGCCGCGGCATCGTTCACCAGGCTTCGCCCCGCCTCGTCCTGCGGCTCGCGCAGCACGCGCCAGGACTGCACCAGGAACACCGCGCCCAGCAGCAGGGCGACGCCGGCATAGACCAGGCCGCTGAAGCCCACGAACCAGGGCGCGAGCGTCACCGGCACCAGGGCGACGGTGTAGATCATCACCTGCCGCCGGGTGTCCCGCGCACCATGCGTCACCGGCAGCATCGGCACCTTGGCGCGGGCGTAATCGCCATGCGCCCAGAGGCTCAGCGCCCAGAAATGCGGCGGCGTCCACATGAAGATGATGGCGAACATGATCAGCGGCATCAGCCCGACATCGCCAGTGGCCGCCGCCCAGCCGATGACTGGCGGGAAGGCGCCCGCGGCGCCGCCGATGACGATGTTCTGCGGCGTCCGGCGCTTCAGCCACATCGTGTAGATCACGACGTAGAAGAAGATGGAGAAGGCGAGCCAGCCGGCCGCGACCCAATTCGTCGCAAGCCCCATGACGGCGACGGAAGCCACCGCCAGCGTCAGCCCGAAGCCGAGCGCCGCGCCCGGCTCGATCCGTCCGGCCGGGATGGGCCGCCGGGCGGTCCGCCGCATCAGCGCGTCGATGTCGCGGTCGTACCACATGTTGATCGCCCCGCTGGCGCCGGCGGCAACCGCGATGCAGAGGATCGCGGCGATCCCGAGCACGGGATGGATCGGCATCGGCGCGACCAGCAGGCCGATGATCGCGGTGAAGACGACCAGCGTCATCACGCGCGGCTTGAGCAACGCGAACCAGTCGCTGACCTCCGAAAGGTCGGCGGATACGTTCGGGGGGGCTTGCGCCCCCCCGTTCTCGACCGTGGCGCCGCTCATGGTGGCGTGTCCCTCAGGCGCGGGTCCTCAGCGGACCCGCGGCAGTTCGTCGAAGGTGTGGAAGGGCGGCGGGGAAGAGACCTGCCATTCGAGCGTGGTCGCGCCCTCGCCCCAAGGGTTGTCCGCGGCCTTGGCGCCCTTCGTGAAGGTGACCCAGAGCACGTAGAAGAAGAACAGGAAGCTCGCCACCGAGATGTAGGACCCGACGGAGGCGATCGCGTTCCAGCCGGTGAAGGCATCCGGGTAGTCCGGGTAGCGGCGCGGCATGCCCTGGTTGCCCAGGAAGTGCATGGGGAAGAAGGTCAGGTTCACGCCGATGAAGGTCATCCAGAAGTGGATCTTGCCGAGCATCTCCGGATACTGGCGGCCGCTCATCTTGCCGAGCCAGTAGTAGATGCCGGCATAGATGCCGAAGATCGCGCCCAGGCTCAGCACATAGTGGAAATGCGCCACCACATAGTAGGTGTTGTGCAGGATCTGGGTGATGCCCGCATTCGCCAGCACCACGCCCGTGACGCCGCCGACGGTGAACAGGAAGATGAAGCCGATCGCGAACAGCATCGGCGTGTCGTACTTCATCGAACCGCCCCACATGGTGGCAATCCAGGAGAAAATCTTCACGCCCGTCGGCACGGCGATGACCATCGTCGCCGCCATGAAGTAGGCGCGCGTGTCCACATCCATGCCGGAGGTGAACATGTGGTGCGCCCACACGATGAAGCCGACGAAGCCGATCGCCACCATCGCATAGGCCATGCCGAGATAACCGAAGACCGGCTTGCGGCTGAAGGTCGAGACGATGTGGCTGATGATCCCGAAGGCCGGCAGGATCATGATGTAGACTTCCGGATGGCCGAAGAACCAGAACAGGTGCTGGAACAGCACCGGGTCGCCGCCGCCGGCCGGGTCGAAGAAGGCCGTGCCGAAGTTGCGGTCGGTGATCAGCATGGTGATCGCGCCCGCCAGAACGGGGACCGCCAGCAGCAGCAGGAAGGCGGTGACCAGCATCGACCACACGAACAGCGGCATCTTGTGCAGCGTCATGCCGGGCGCGCGCATGTTCAGGATGGTCGTGATGAAGTTCGCCGCGCCGAGGATCGAGGACGCGCCGGCCAGGTGCAGCGAGAACAGCGCCAGGTCCATCGCCATCGACGGGTGATAGGTGTTGTCGGTCAGCGGCGGATAGATCGTCCAGCCGCCGCCCGCGCCTTCGCCCACGAACAGCGACGCGGCCAGCATCAGGAAGGCCGGCACCAGCAGCCAGAAGCTGATGTTGTTCATGCGCGGGAAGGCCATGTCCGGCGCGCCGATCTGGATCGGCACGAACCAGTTGCCGAAGCCGCCGATCAGCGCGGGCATCACCACGAAGAACACCATGATCAGGCCATGGGCCGAGACATAGGCGTTCCACATCTGCCCATCGGCGAAGATCTGCATCCCCGGCGACTGCAGCTCGATCCGCATCAGCAGCGACAGGCCGATGCCGATGATCGCGGCGACCAGCGAGAAGGCGATGTAGAGCGTGCCGATGTCCTTGTGATT
>JBIIRI010000203.1:0-5092 GCA_044341625.1 Roseomonas sp. | reverse complement strand
TGGCAAGCCGCGACCAGGACCCGCTGGGCGGACGACTGATCTGGACGCAGACGACGGAGCTGCGCTTCCCGCTGCCGGTTCCCTCCGAACTCGGCCTGCTCGGGCGCGCCTTCGTCGATGTCGGCTCCCTGTCGCAGACGCCGGTGACAGGCCCCGGCGTGGTGGACGATGCCGATCCGCGCGTCGGCGTGGGCGTTGGCATTTCCTGGCGCACGCCGATCGGGTTGATCAACATCGACATCGCCCAGGCCGTGGTAAAGAAGTCCTACGACCAGACCCAACTTGTGCGCTTCGGCTTCGGCACGCGCTTCTGACCGACGGGAATCTCCACACGATGCGCCTCCGCCACATCCTGTCTGGCCTTCCGCTGCTTCTTCTGCTCGCGCCCGGCAGCGCGCCCGCGCAGCAGCAGGGCCAGGAGTGGTTCATCCCCGGCCAGGGACAGGGCCAGCGCCCGCCCGCAGGCGCCCAAGCGCCGGCGCAGCAGCCCGCGCAGCAGCGCCCGCCGGCCGCCACCGCCCAGGGGCAGCAGCAGCAGCGCCCCGCCGCCGGCCAGCGCCCGCCCGCGCCGGTCCTCGCCATGGTCGACGTGCCTGAGGTGAACCGCCTCTCGGCCGCCTTCAACCAGGTGCGGGAGGAGCTGGAGCGTCGCCGCGCCCGGCTGAACGAGGATCTGCAGCGCGAACAGGGCCGTTGGCGCGAGGAACAGCAGGCGCTGGCCGCCGCCCGCGCCACCCTTCCGCCGGAGACGCTCCGGGAGCGGGAGCGTGCGCTGCAGGACCGGATCAGCGCCGCCCAAGGCGTCTTCCGCGACCGCAACCGGGCGCTGGAAGCGGCCGGCCAGGCCGGGTTGCAGCAGATCGAGCGCGCGCTCGGCGCGGTCATCACCCAGGTCGCGCAGAGCCGTGGGATCAACTTCGTCGTGCCGCGCCAGCTGGTCATCTACAACGAGCCCGGCTTCGACATCACGGATGAGGTCGCGGCCCAGCTCAACCGCGTCCTGCGCACGGTGAACCTGCCGCCGGAGGGCCAGATGCCGGCGCCGCAAGCCGAGCCCGCCGCCAGCCAGCGCCCGGCCGGCGCGCAGCCCGCCGCGCAGCCGCGCACCGGCCAGCCCGCCGCGCCGCGCAACTGATCGGCGTTCCCGCATGACCGCCGATCCGCGCTTCCATCCGCCGGGCCCATCCCTGTCCCTGGCGGAGGCTGCGGCGCTGGCCGGCGGGGAATTGCGCGGTGGCGATCCGGCGGCGCGCATCACCGGCGTCGGCCCGCTGACCGGCGCCGAGCGCGGCGAGGTCTCCTTCCTCGACAATCGCCGCTATGCGGGGCAGCTCGCGGGCACGCGCGCCACGGCGGTCGTGCTGGCCGCTGATTTCGCCGCGAAGCTGCCGGAGGGCGTCGCCGCCATCGTGACCGCGCAGCCCTATCTCGGCTTCGCGCGGGTTGCCGCCGCGCTCCATCCGCGCCCGGCGGCGCGCCCGGGGATCCACGCTTCCGCCGTCGTCGACCCGGCCGCGCGGATCGGCGATGGCTGCGAGATCGGGCCGCTTGCGGTGATCGGGGCGGGGGCGGAGATCGGCGCGGGATCGATCATCGGCCCCCATGCCGTGGTGGGCGATGGCGTGGTGCTGGGGGAGGGGTGCCGGATCGGCGCGCATGCCTCGGTCAGCCATTGCATCGCCGGCCGTTGCGTCGTGCTGCATCCCGGCGCGCGCGTCGGCCAGGAAGGCTTCGGTTTCGCCGTGACGCCGGAAGGCCGGTTCGAGACGATGCCGCAGCTCGGCCGTGTCATCCTTGGCGATTTCGTCGAGGTCGGCGCCAATGCCTGCATCGATCGCGGCAGCCAGGCGGACACGGTGCTGGGGGCGGGCACGCGCCTCGACAACCTGGTGCAGATCGGCCACAACGTGCGCCTTGGGCGGGGATGCGTGGTGGTGGCGCAAGTCGGCATCTCGGGCTCAACGACGGTCGGCGATGGCGTGCAATTTGGCGGCCAAGCCGGCATCACCGGGCACCTGACCATCGGCGACCGGGCGCGGATCGGCGCACAGGCCGGGGTCATGGGTGATGTGCCGGCGGGGGCCGATGTGATCGGTAGCCCGGCATGGCCCGCGAAGGACGCGCTCCGCGCCTTCGCCGCGCTGCGCCGGTTGGGACAGAAGCCTAGCCGGGGATAGTCCGGACGCGGCCGGGCGGATTGCGTTCCCATGGGAAGGCTGCTCCGCTCGCGATGCGATAAGCCGGGGAACGCATCGGCGCAGTCGGTTCCAGACCCGACCCGGTCTGGCCGAGGCGCCCATTGAGGCTGGGCCGCGCGATATCATCGCGAGGCCTGTTCGGGGAACGAGAGGAGCGCATGGACTCCAACGCAACAGCCGGTTCGGACGCCACCCAGCAGGCGGCCGGGGATGGCGACCTCGCGACCTACGACATCGGCCGGATCATGGATGCGATTCCGCATCGCTATCCGTTCCTTCTTGTCGACCGCGTGGTGGACATCCGCCGCGACCATTCCTGCATCGGCATCAAGAACGTCTCGATGAACGAGCCCTTCTTTCAGGGGCACTTCCCGCGCCACCCGGTGTTCCCCGGCGTGCTGATCATCGAGAGCATGGCCCAGACCGCCGCCGTGCTGGTGGTCGAGACGCTCGGCCCGGCCGCCGCCGGCAAGCTGGTCTATTTCATGACCGTCGAAGACGCGAAGTTCCGCAAGCCCGTCGTCCCTGGCGACCAGATGCGGATCCATGTCGTGAAGGAAAAGCGGCGCGGCCCGGTCTGGAAATTCCGGGGCGAGGCGATGGTCGAAGGCAAGCTGGTCGCGGAGGCCACCTATTCCGCCATGATCCTCGACAAGTAGTGCTGGCCTTGGACCAGAACCTCCGCGGGGTATCGCCCGCCGCCGCCATCTCACCGATGGCTTTCGTCGCCCCCGGCGCATCCATCGCCGCCGGCTGCCGTATCGGGCCGGGCTGCGTCGTGGGGCCGGACTGCGTCCTCGAGGAGGGCGTGGAACTCGTCTCGCATGTCGTGGTCGAGGGGCACACCCATCTCGGGGCGGGCGTGCGCGTCTTCCCCTTCACCACGATCGGGATGGCGCCGCAGGACCTGAAGTACAAGGGGGAGCCGACCGGCGTCGTCATCGGCCCGCGCACCCAGATCCGCGAACAGGTCACGATCCATCGCGGTTCCGTCGGCGGGGATGGCATGACGCGCGTGGGCGCGGATTGCCTGCTGATGTGCGTCGTCCACATCGCGCATGATTGCCGCGTCGGCAACGGCGTGATCATGGTCAACCAAGCGGGGCTTGCGGGCCATGTGGAGGTCGGCGACCACGCCGTGATCCAAGGCGCGGCGGCGATCCAGCAATTCGTGCGGATCGGCCGGATGGCGCTGGTGGCCGGCATGACCGGGGTGGAGCGCAACGTGCTGCCCTTCGGGCGCGCGAAGGGGTATCGCGCGAAGCTCTACGGGCTCAACACCATCGCGCTGCGCCGTCGCATGGGTCTTTCGAAGGACCAGGTGATGGTGGTGGCGCGCGCGGTGCACGACCTCTATCGCGGCGGGCGGATCGAGGACCAGATCGAAGCCGTCGCCGCCGCGCATCCGGACAATGCGCTGGTCGCGGAGATCCTCGATTTCGCGCGGGACCGCGGCAAGCACGGGCTCTGCCCCTTCGGCCGCGCCGCCGAGGATGAGGACCAGGATCAGGCCTGAGATGTCGGCGCCAGGGCAGCCGCTCGGCCTGATCGCCGGCGCGGGGGCGATGCCGCGCCGGGTGGCGGATGCCGCCGCCAAGGTCGGACGGCCGGTCTTCTGCGTGCTGATCGAGGGTTATGCGCGCCCCGAGGATTTCGCGCGCTTCCCGCATGAGGTCGTCCCCCTCGGCCGGATCGGGCGGATGATGCAGCTGATGCGCGGCGCGGGGGTGCGCGAATTGGTGATGGCCGGGCGGGTCACGCGCCCGTCGCTGCTGTCGCTGCGGCTCGATGCCGAAGGGGTGCGGCTGCTGGCGAAGGTCGGCACGCGCGCGATGCTCGGCGGGGATGACGCGCTGCTCACATCCGTCCTCCGCGTGCTGCGGGGGGAAGGCTTCGAGCCGATCGGCGCGCAGGAGGTGATGGGCGACCTGCTGGTGCCCCCTGGCCTGCTCTCGGCCCGCGCGCCGGACCAGGGCAGCCGCGGCGACATCGCGCGTGGCATCGCGGTGGCACGCGCGCTCGGCGCGGCGGATGTCGGGCAATGCTGCGTGGTGCAGCAGGGCCTGGTGCTCGGCGTCGAGGCGATCGAGGGAACCGATGCGCTGCTCGCGCGCTGCGCGGGCCTGCGGCGCGAGGGCCCGGGCGGCGTCCTGGTGAAGCTGGTCAAGCCGGACCAGGAAGCCCGCGCCGACCTGCCGGTGATCGGCCCTGATACGGTGCGGGCGGCTGCCGAGGCGGGGCTGGCCGGCATCGCGATCGAGGCGGCCTTCGGCACCGGCAAGGGCAGCGCCCCTGGCCATGCCGGCACGCTGGTTGTCGACCGGGCCGCGACGGTTGCGGCGGCGGATGCGGCGGGGCTGTTCCTGCTGGCGATCCGCCCCGACAGATTCCTGGACGAATTGGGAGAGTCACGATGACCACCGGCAAGTTCCTGCACACCATGCTCCGCGTCGGCAATCTGGAGCGCAGCGTGGCCTTCTACACGAGCCTTCTCGGCATGAAGGAACTGCGCCGGCGCGACGTGCCGGATGGCAAGTACACGCTGGTCTTCCTGGGCTACGGGGAAGGCAACAAGGAAGGCCAGGGCGAGATCGAGCTGACCTACAATTACGGCGTCGAGCGCTATGAGCTCGGTAACGCCTTCGGCCATCTCGCGGTCGGCGTGCCCGACGTGAAGGCGGCCTGCGAGGCGGTGCGGACCGGCGGCGGCAAGGTGACGCGGGAAGCCGGGCCGGTGAAGTTCGGCACGACCATCATCGCCTTCGTCGAGGATCCGGACGGCTACAAGATCGAGCTGATCGAGCGGATGTAAGGCGCCGCACGGCATGTGGCGCGGTCGGGCGCCGTAGCGCCCGACCAGCCATCTTCACGCCGCGGCGGCCAGGATGCGGGAG
>JBIIRI010000086.1:0-15754 GCA_044341625.1 Roseomonas sp. | reverse complement strand
ATCCTCGCCGGAGGGGCGTGGATTACTTGAGCGTGACGGCCTGGCGCCCGCGCTGCCCGTCCTTGACGTCGAGCGCGACCTTCTCGCCCTGCTGCACATCCTGCTTGCCCGCGCGCTGCAGGACGGAGGAGTGCAGGAACACGTCCTGGCCACCATCATCCGGCGTCACGAAGCCGAAGCCGCGCACCTGGTCGAACCACTTGACCGTGCCGTTGACGGCGTAGGTCGGGCCGCCTTCGTCGCGGCCGAAGTCGCGGCGCGGGGGCGGACGGTCGCCGAAGCCGCCACGGGGGGCGCCGAAGCCGCCGCCGCCACCGGGGCCACCGAAGTCGCGACGCGGGGGACGATCGCCGAAGCCGCCGCCACCGAAGCCGCCGCCGCCGCCGCCGAAGTCACGGCGCGGGGGACGGTCGCCGAAGCCGCCGCCGCCGAAATCACGGCGCGGGGGACGGTCGCCGAAGCCACCGCCGCCGAAGTCACGACGCGGGGGACGGTCGCCGAAGGCCGGGCGCGGACGATCGCCGCCGCCGGGGCCCTTGGTCATGCTGTGGATGCGCGTCACCAGGCGCCGCCCCTGGCGGTCGGTCCCGATCTCGCACATGAACTTGTCGCCGGTCTCCGGCGGCTCGACGCCCGCTTCCGTCAGCGCGGAAGCGTGGAAGAAGACATCCTGGCCATCCGGCCCGAGGACGAAGCCGAACCCCTTGCGGGCGTTGTACCACTTGACCTCGGCCTCAAGCGGGCCTTCGCCACCCTGTTCGCTGTCGGGAAACACGATCGGTATCTATCCACTATAGAAGGACACGACCCGACACGATGCAGGGTCGCCATTGCTGAGCATGACACCGGATAGGCCCGAATACCAGCAGAAAACGAAGTCAAGCGAATCGTGATGGCCGGAACGGCTCCAGTGGCAGACCGGGCGGCGCGCCCGCCAGCAGCGCCGCCACCGCCCGGGCCGTCCGCGGCGCCGCGACCATGCCCACATGCCCATGCCCGAAGGCGCAGAGCACATCGGCACTTCCCCCCGCCGGCCCGATGCAGGGTAGCCCATCCGGCATCGAGGGCCGGTGCCCCATCCAGACCTTCACGCGATCCGCCGGCAGATCGCTCGGCAGGTTGGGGAAGCTGCGGAGCAGGTGGTCCCGCAGGATCTCCGCCCGCTTCCAGTTCGGCGCCGCCGCCAGCCCCGCGATCTCCACCTGCCCGGCGCAGCGCAGGCCCCGGTCGGTCAGCGTCACGGACATCTTGCCATCCACCGGCATCAGCGGCGTGCGCGGCCCGATCTCCGCGCCGAGGATCATGGCGTGGTAGCCGCGCTCCGTCTCGAGCGGCACGGCGGAGCCGGCGGCGGCGGCCAGGCGCCGGGAATGGGCGCCCGCCGCGATCACGGCACGATCCGCCGCGACCTCCCCCTGGTCGGTCAGCACGGCCTTGAGCCGCCCGGCCTCGATCCGGAAGCCGGTCGCGCGCGCCTGGATCAGCGCGGCACCTTCCGCCTCAGCCTGGGCGACGAGTGCCGCGACATAGGCGCCGGGGTCGCGGCAATGGCCGCCTTCCTCCACCAGCACGCCGAAGCCGTAGCGCCGGTCCAGCTCCGGCTCTCGCTGCCGCATCTCATCGGCGTCGAGTTCGAGCCAGGTGACCCCCACCTTGCGCCGGATCCGCCAGGCCATCGCCTCGGCCTCGAACTGCGCGCGGGTCTCATAGACATACATCAGCCCGCGCCGCTCGATCAGCCGCTCCACCCCGGCGCGCTCGGCCAGCACCCGGTGCAGGCCGGGCGAGCCGTCGAGCAGCGGGCGGATGGCGCGGGCCGTCGCCTCCACCTTCGCCTCTGTCCAGCCGGCGCGCAGATACTTCACCAGCCAGGGCGCCACGCGCGGCAGGTAGGACCAGCGGATCGCGAGCGGCCCCAGCGGATCGAGCAGGAATTTCGGGATCTTCTTCCACAGCCCCGGCGTGGAGGGCGGGATCACCGACATCGGGCTGAGCCAGCACCCATTGCCATAGGACGCCGCCTGCTCGCCCCCCGGCGGGCCGGGGTCGAGGATGGTCACGCGAAACCCGGCTGAGATCGCCTCCAGCGCCGTCGCCGCGCCGACGATGCCGGCGCCGATGATGACGAGGTGTTGGCTCACCGCGCGGGCTCGGCGAGCAGCGAGACATGCGCCGAGACGACGCGCCAGCCTTCCGGCAGGCGCGCCATGATCTTGGTCTCGCGCCCGATCGGCGCGTGACCGACACGCTGGAATTCCAGATGCGTCGCGGCAAAGTCGCGCCCGAAAGCAACGATATGCACCTTCTTCTGGGTGCGGCTGACATAGCCCTTCACGGAAGCGCGGAAGGCGCGGATCGCGTCGTGGCCGTACAGGATCTCCGTGACGCCGAAGCGCACGGTGCGCGGGTCGGCCCAGAAGATCGCGTCGAGCACCGCCGTCTCATTCGCCATCAGCGCCGCTTCATAGCGGTCGAAGACGGCGCGCACCTCCGCCAGAATCTCCTGGTTGTCGAGTTCCACCGATACCCCCTGCCCTGCCGCGCCCCAATCCGGCACGGCGAGAGTGCCGCGCGCGACCGGCGCTGCAAAGCCGGCCCGCCCCGCCCAATCAGGCTTGACCTTCCCACAGGGGAAACCCCTAAGCGCAGCCCTGCTCGAATGCGGCACCCGCCATGCTTCGCGCATCAGGCGGCGTCGGAACGTAGCCCTCTCCACCCGCAGGGGGGAGAGGGTTGGGTGAGGGGGGGAGCGACGAATTGGGTAAGGCGTTCAAGGGCTTGCGCGTCCCCCTCACAGGTCTTGCGCGTCCCCCTCACAGGTCTTGCGCGTCCCCCTCACCCCACCCTCTCCCCCATGAGTGGGGGAGAGGGAGCGCGCCATCATCCCCGGTGGCAACCGAGACCCCAGGCGAACGGCGCGAAGCCCTATACCCCACCGCCGATGGGGAGCGCCGCATGATCCGGACGAGACGAGGCGCCGCCCTGCTGCTGGCGCTGGCGATAGCCGGCCCGCACGGGGCCGCGGCCCATTCCCTGCTGCTCGGCAGCGACCCGGCCGAGGGCGCGGCGCTGCCGGGCCCGCCCGCCGCCATCACGCTGCGCTTCAACGAACCGGTGCGCCTGACCGCCATCCGCCTGTTCGAGGCGGATGGGACGGAATGGCCTCTGGAACGCCCGCGCGACATGGCGCCCCGGGCCGAACACGGCGCCAGGCTCGGGCGGGCTCTGACACCCGGCCCCTGGCGCGTGGTGTGGCGCGCCATCTCCGCCGATGGCCACGAAATCGGCGGCACGCTGCGCTTCCGCCTGGAACCCCCGCGATGATCCTCGAATATCTCCAGCCCGATCCCTCGGCCCTCGATGCCGGCTTCGTGCTGCTGCGGGCGGCGACGCATGTGGCGATGCTCGGTGCGGCGGGGCTTGGGCTGTTCGGCATCGGCTACGGCGCCCTGCTGGCGGCCGAGGACCGGGCCCGGCTGCGGCGCTGGATGCTCGGCCTCGCGCTGGCGGGCATCGGGCTCAACCTGGGTGTGGTGCCGCTGCGCGTGCTGGTGCTGACCGCCGGCGCCTCCGCCTTCGACGGGCAGGTGTTGGCCGCGGTGCTGGAATCTCGCAACGGCGATGCGCTCTGGATCCGGCTCGCGGCCCTGGCGGCGCTGGCGCTGGCGGCGGCGCGGCCTGGCCGCATGTCGGATGCGCTGGCGGGCGCGGGCGCGCTGGCGGTCGCGGCCTCCTACGCCGCACTCGGCCATTCCATGCTGTTCCGCCCGAGGCAGGAACTGGCGGGGCTGGTCACGCTGCATCTGTTGGCCGTCGCCTTCTGGACCGGCAGCCTGCCGCCGCTGGCCTGGGCGGCCGCACGCGGCTAGGCCGCGCCGATCGAGGCCTGGTCGCGCGCCGCGCTCTGGGCGGTGGCGGTCGTGGCCGCGACCGGCCTGGCGCTGGCCGTGCTGCTGGTGCGGCGGGGGGAGCTGCTGCTGGCGGGGTGGTATGGCTGGGCGCTGCTGGCCAAGCTCGCGCTGGTCGGCGCCATGCTGGCGCTGGCCGCGCGGCATCGGTGGAGCCTGGTGCCGCGCCTTGCGGCCGGGGGCGGCGGCAATCTGGTGCGCTCCATCCGGATCGAAACGGCGCTGGCGCTGCTGGTGGCCTGGGCGGCGGCGGAGCTGGTCTCCGTCCATCCCCTCGACGCCGGGCACCGGATACCGGGGTGAGCCCGGCGCGGGCCGGCGCATTTTCGTCGGCCGGGTGCGATTTCACGGTTCACGGCCGCGCGAGAGATATCGTATACAAATTTTCGCGCGGTTCGGAGCTTCACCCCGGCCGGTCCCATGCCGCCTCCACTCGCCGAGGAGCCCTTCATGCTGGATGCCGCCCTGCCCCACACCGATCCCCGCGCGGCGCTCGCCCCGCATCACGGCTTCCTCTTCGCCACCGGCATCGAGAACAGCGCCCCCACCATCGAAGGCGGCCGCATCCGCCGCGACCAGATGGAGGAATGCGGCCACTATGCCCGCTGGCGCGAGGATTTCGCGCTGGTGAAGGAGCTAGGCTGCGACGCGCTGCGCTATGGCCCGCAGCTGCACCGCACGCTGCTGGGGCCCGGCCGCCACGATTGGAGCTTCGCCGACGACACCTTCGCCGAGCTCCGCCGGCTCGGCATCCGCCCGATCGTCGATCTCTGCCATTTTGGCGTGCCGGACTGGATCGGGGATTTCCAGAACCCGGATTTTCCCGCGTTGTTCGCGGACTATGCCCGCGCCTTCGCCGCGCGCTTTCCCTGGATCCAGCTCTACACCCCGGTGAACGAGATGTTCATCACCGCCGTCTTCAGCGCCCGCTATGGCTGGTGGAACGAACAACGCCGCGACGACCGCAGCTATGTCACCGCCATCCGCAACATCGTCCGCGCCAATCTTCTGGCGATGCGCGCGATCCTGGAGCTGCGCCCCGACGCCATCTTCATCCAGTCCGAGAGCACGGAGGCCTTCCACGCCGAATGCCCGAAGGCGCTGCCGCATGCCGAATTCCGCAACGCCGAACGCTTCCTGACGCTCGACCTGAACTATGGCCGCCGCGTGTGCAGCACGATGTACGAATTCCTGATGGACAGCGGCATGACGCGCGCCGACTACCATTTCTTCCTGAACGAGGCCCCGTCCCTGAAGCGCCACTGCGTCATGGGCAATGACTGGTACCAGACGAATGAGCACCTGCTGAACGCCGACGGCCATGGTCGCTGGGCCGGCGAGGTCTTCGGCTACGACACCGTCACCCGCGACTACCATGCGCGCTACGGCCTGCCCGTGATGCACACCGAGACCAACCTCGACGAAGGGCCGCGCGGGAACGAAGCGGAGCATTGGCTGTGGAAGCAATGGTCCGGCATCCTCCGCTTGCGGCGGGATGGCGTGCCCGTGCTGGGCTTCACCTGGTATTCGCTGACCGACCAGATCGACTGGACCCACGCGTTGCGGATCCAGCGCGGCGATGTGAACCCGCGCGGACTGTATGACCTGGACCGCAAGCCGCGAAAGGTCGGGCTGGCCTATCGCCGCCTGATCGAGGCGTGGCGCCATGTGCTGCCGACACAATCCTGGTGCCTGCAGGTGCCACTCGCGGCCTGATGGTGGATTAGCTTCCGCCGAGGAAGGGGCGCGCCGCCTGCATCGCCGGCCCGCAGCCGGGCGCGGCATCGGCCAGCACCGCCTCGGGGCGGATGGTGCCGATCCAGGCGCCGAAGGCCGTGCGGATCGCCCACCAGGGATCGGCGCCGGCGCGTTCCACAAGGCGCGGCCCGGCGGCCGCAGCGCATTCCGTCACCTGCAGCACCACCGCCGCGGGCGCCCGCGCTTCCGCCAGCTGCGACGCCACCTGCGCCTGCAGCGGCTGCAGCAGGAAGGTCGCCACCAGGAAGGCGATCAGGTCGCCGAACATCGTCAGGCCTGCCGGCGGCCGAAGGCCAGCGCCCAGCCCATGGCCGCCAGCGCCAGGATCGCCACCACGGCCGTCGCGGCGCGGGACGCGGTGGCCGGCCCGGCCTCACCCGCCAGCAGCGCCGGCAGATGCACCAGCGCCGAGCCGCCCCCCATCAGCGCCACCCCGCACACCAGCGCGCCCAGCACCGCCGCGACCACAGCGTTGCGCGCGAAGGAGGCCGCGAGGGCGAAGACGCCGAGGATCGCCGGGATCATCGCCGTCCAATGCACTTGGCCCGAGGGAAGCAGATAGCCCGCCGCGCCGATCACCAGCAGCACGGGGCCCGCCACGCGCAGAACGCGCGCAACGCAATGCACCGACCAGATCGCTTGGAGCGCCATGGCGCCTCTCCTCCAGGTCGCGACGCGCCGCAGCAGGATGCCGCCGACTGACGCCGCAGATCGGAGGTCCGACATCGCGCGCCATGAGGCGCGCCAGAGGGGCCCGGACCGCAGGATCTGGAAATGGTCGCGGCGCGAAAGGCCTTCAAGGCCGAGGCGCGCGGCATCGCACCGCGCGATGCTGCGCCGCAACCTTGCGCCGTTGTCACACCGCGCCCCGTGAGGAATGTGACGAAACGGTTGCGCCTGCCTTAACCCTGCTGGTATGTGCCCGCCCTGTTGGGGAAGAGCTGGCAAAACAGCCGCGACCTGGGAGGCCGCCCCTGATGAGTGTTTCCGTGCCCGAAGCCCCGCCCTTCCCATCCCTTAGGCCGGAGGAACCCGCCGCTGAGGCGGCGCGGATGATCGTCTCCCGCAGCATTGGCGCCGTGCCGGTCCAGGATAGTTCGGGGCGGCTCGTCGGCCTCGTCAGCGAACGCGACATCGTCCGCATCATCGCCAGCCGCGCAATGGGCCTGCGCGGCTTGGCGGTCGAGGAGGTGATGACGCGCGACCCGATCACGCTGCGCCCCGGCACGCCACCAGAGACCGCACTCGAACTGATGCAGAAGCGCGGCGTCGGTCACCTGCCGGTCTGTTCGGAGGAAGGACGGCTGCTCGGCGTTGTCGGACTGAGCGACCTGGTACGCCGAGGCTGATCCCCCGGCGCCGCCCGCGCCCACGGCGCGGCGCCGCATCCGGCGGATACAGCCCCCGTCCGGGGCCGCATTGCGCCAAGGGCGACATGACCAAACGCCCGATGGCCAAGGTCGCAATGGATTGACCGTCGCAACGGCCCTGGTTGCAGTAAGCCTTGCCGCATGGACAAAGCGGCACATCCGAATGGGGCGGGACAGGCCATCGCCCTTCGCCATGCCCGCGCACCGGACCCAGGCCGCCGCGGCGGCGCCGGATGCCCGTCGCGGTGAGCGCCGCCCCCTGCCCGCGCCTGCGCTCCGCCTCCGCGGCGCCGCCCGGCCCGCGCCTGCTCCACAGCTTCGATGTCTTCGACACGCTGATCACCCGCTGCCTCTGGCGGCCGGAGGACCTGTTCCTGCTGCTCGGGCACCGGCTGCGCGGCGCGGGGCTGCTGCGCGGCGCGCCGGAGGAGTTCGCGCGGCTCCGCCGGCAGGCCGAGGCCGCGCTGCGCCGCGCACCGGGCACCGAGGAAGTGCAACTCGGCGCGATCCACGCCGCCCTCGCCGCCACCTGCGGCTGGACGCCGGGTGAGGCCCGGCGCGCCGCCGCGCTCGAACTCGCGACAGAAGAAGCGGCGATCCGCCCCGTCGCGGCGAATGCCGCGCGCCTCGCCCGGCTGCGCGACGACGGCGCGGAGGTCGCGCTGGTCAGCGACACCTATCTGGACCGCGCGGCGCTGCTCCGACTGCTGCAGGGTGCTGGGATCGGCGTGCCGGCGCCACTGGTCTTCGCTTCTGCCGCGCATGGCGTGACGAAGCGCACGGGCCGGCTGTTCGGCGTGGTCGCTGCCGCCGCCGGGATCGCGCCGGAGCGCATCCTGCATCGGGGCGACCATCCGGACGCCGATGTCGTGGTGCCGCGGCTGATGGGTATCCGCGCGGAGCATTGCGCCACCGCCGCCCCGACCCGGCACGAGGCCACGCTGCACGCGGCCACCGCGGCGCACCCGCCGCTGCTGCGATCCCTGCTGGCCGGCGGCGCCCGCGCGGCGCGGCTATCCGCCGATCCGGGGGACAGCCATCGCCGCGTGCTGTGGGAGGTCGCGACCGGCGTCGCCGGGCCGCTGCTGACCGGCTTCGTGCTGTGGATCCTGCACCAGGCGCGCACCGCCGGCCTGACGCGGCTCTATTTCGTCGCGCGCGACGGGCAGATCCTGCTCCGCATCGCGGAGATCCTGCTCGCGCGGCTCGGCTGGCCGATCGAATGCCGCTACCTGATGGGCTCGCGCCAGGCCTGGCACCTGCCGGCGCTGGCCGAGATCGATGACGCCGCCCTGTCCTGGCTGGTTGCCAACGCCCAGTCGGACCCGCTCGGCGGCGTGCTGGCGCGGGCGGAGCTGGAACCAAGCCAGATCGCGGCGGCGCTGGCGCGCCACGGCCTCGGCCGGCTCGACCGCCCCGCCCCGGCCGCGCAGCTTCGCGCGCTGCTGCTGGATGCGGAGGTCGCGCCGCTGATCCACGCCAGGGCGGCGCTGCGACGGCAATCGGCGCTCGGCTACCTGCGGCAGGAAAAGGTGCTGGAGGGCGGGGCGGCAACGATCATCGACCTGGGCTGGCACGGCAGGCTGCAACACTCCCTGCAGAAACTGGCCGATCTGGGCGCCGGGGAGGCCGGGGCGACCGAGGTCTCGGGCCTCTATTTCGCGCTGCGCAGCCGCCCGGACGGCATCCCGGCAGGGCGGATGCGGACCTATCTGGATGCGCCACAGGCGGTCCGGCGGCTGAACCCGGTGCTGCTCGAGATGTTCTGCGCCGCCGACCACGGCACGGTCCGCCGCTATCGACGGGCGCCGGGTGGATCCTATGAGGCCGAACTCGCCACGCCCGTGGACCGGGATGTCGTGGCCTGGGGGCTGGATGCGCTGCAGGGCGGCATCCTGGCCTTCGCGCGCGAATGCGCCGCCGCGATCAAACTGGGGCAGGAAGCGGGCGCCGGGACCGAGGCCTGGATCGCCCTGCTCCGCGATGGCGGCATGGCCGCCTACCAGGACTTCCGGCGCGAGCCCGATGCCGCGGAGGCCGAGGCCTTCGGCACCTTCCCCCATGCCGACGGCCAGGCGCATCTGACGGCCGCCGATTGCGCGCCGCGGGTCGGCGCGCTGATGCGGCTCAGGCTCGGGCTCGGGCTCGGCGCCGCGGGCTACGGCGGGCATTGGCCGGAGGCGTCGCTGCGGCGCGGCGGCGGACGGGTGGGGGATGCGCTGTTCGCGCTGAAGCGGCTGCGCCGCCGGATCGGGTGAGGCGGCCTGCGCTCAGCAGGCCTCGGCGCGGAACACCCGGCTCGGCGTCACGAATTCCTCCTGCGCCGCGACGGTCAGGATCTCCCGCGATCCTGCCTCCGCCGTGCGGCGCAGCAGGCCATGGATGCTGGACGCGGCGGCCGAAAGCGCGACGCGCGCCTCGCCCCAGCGCAGGCGATGGAACAGGAACAGCGCGGCGATCGCATCGCCTGCTCCATTGACGCTGATCGGCAGCAGCGGCGTGCGGAGGCGCCAGAACTCCCCGCCCTCCCCGGCCAGCAGCTCGATCTGGTCCGCCGGCGTGTCCGCCGTGCGGAGCGAGGTGACCAGGACGCAGCGTGGCCCGCGGGCCTGCAAGGCGGCGATGGCGGCCTTGGCGTCGTCGAGAGAGACGACGGCGCGGCCGGTGAGCCATTCCAGCTCGAACTGGTTGGGGGTCAGGATGTCGGCCACGGGCACGGCGCGGTCGCGGATGAATTCGGGGATGCCGGGGCGGACGAAGATCCCCCGCCCGACATCGCCGATCACCGGGTCGCAGCAATACATCGCAGCCGTGTTCGCCGCTTTCACGCGCGACGCGGCCGCGACGATCGCTTCCCCGATCCCGGCCGCGCCCATGTAGCCGGACAGCACCGCGTCGCAGCGCGGCAGCACGCCGCGCTCCGCGATGCCGTCCACCAGGTCCTGGATCAGCTCCGCGCCGAAGACGCTGCCGCGCCAGGCGCCGTAGCCGGTGTGGTTGGAGAATTGGACGGTGTTCACCGCCCAGACCTCCGCGCCCAGGCGCTGGAGCGGGAAGACGGCGGATGCGTTGCCGACATGGCCGTAGCTGACCCAGGACTGGATCGACAGGATATTGAGGGGCCGGCCCGCATCGGCCGGCGACACCGCCTGGTTCACGCCGCTCTCCGCCCGCAAGGCGATGGACGCTAGGAGCCGTGTCCCGACGGGTCAATTCGGGCGGAGCCGCGGCTTTGCGGGGAGTCCCAAGGACGTGGTTGCGCGGCGCGGCGGGCTCGCTTATACGCGCCGCTCCCGTGCCTGCCGGTCACCGTCGGCGGGACCATAAGCGTGAGCCCCGCCATGAAGCCCGACACCCATCCCGAATACCACGACATCACCATCATCATGACGGATGGGACCACGTTCAAGACGCGGTCGTGCTACGGCAATGAGGGCGACACGCTCCGCCTGGACATCGACCCGAAGTCCCACCCGGCCTGGACCGGCGTGCAGCGCGTGATCGACACGGGCGGCCAGATCGCCAAGTTCAACAAGAAGTTCGCGGGCATCGGCGTCAAGAAGGGCTGAGCTGACAGGCTCGCCCTGCCCCGCCCATCAGGCGGGGATGCCCTGCTGCATCGCACCAGCGGCGCGGTTCCCATCCCGGGGGCCGCGCCGTTTGGCGTTGGGGGGGGCGGCATCCGGGGTCTTGAAGTGCCCACGCGCAGGTTCCAACTGAACCGGTACCGGAAACGCCCGATCGGGGTTTCCGGCGCGGCCTGAAGGGATCGCCCGCATGGGGGTCCGGCACTTCGGCGCCGCAGGACACAACGAGCTTGCCAATGAGGAGCTCTGCCATGAACGCTTTCGACGTCTCTCCCCTCATGCGTACCGCCATCGGCTTCGACCGGATGGCAAGGCTGGTTGAGGCCGCCCGCGCGGCCTCCGAGGGGCCAGCATATCCCCCCTACAATATCGAGAAGACCGCCGAGGACAGCTATGTGCTGGCCATGGCCGTCGCCGGCTTCGCGCCGGACGACATCGAGCTGACGGTGCATGAGAACACGCTGACCATCGCCGGCAAGGCGCCGCCGGCGGGCGATGAGCGGCGGATGCTCTATCGCGGCATCGCCGGCCGCGCCTTCGAACGCCGCTTCGTGCTGGCCGACCACATCGTGGTCCAGGGCGCGAGCCTGGAGAACGGCCTGCTGCATGTCGCGCTGCGGCGAGAGGTGCCGGAAGCGCTGAAGCCGCGCCGGATCGAGATCGCGGCCGCAGCCCCGCAGCGCGCCCTGCCCGCGAATGGCGCCCAGACCGCCCAGGCGGCCTGAGGCGTGAGGGTCCCGGCCGGGGTCACGACCCGGCCAGGCTGACGGGAGGCCGGCGGAGCGATCCGCCGGCCTTTCCTGTTCCGGCCTCTCGCGTCCGCCTGGGGATCAGCCCTCCGGCTTGCGGAAGAACAGGTCAGCGGCCGCCTTGCTCGCTTCCCGCTTGGCGATCTCGCGCTCGGCGCGGGCGATTTCCTCGCGCAGTTCGGCAATATAGGCGCGCAAGTCATTGACGCTCCAGCGTTCGATGACCGGCGGGACGAACCGGTTCGCGGGCCTCGGGCCCTCGGCATCTTCCATCTGCACCCCCTCACGCGGGGCTTATTCCCCGCCACATGCCTTGAGCCTTTGACCGGCCCCGATCCGGTCCTTATATCGCATGCAGACGAGGCTGGGGCGCTTCGGCGGGCGATTTCGCTCGTCCGCGCCCCGTGCCATGCCAGACGCTTCCCGAAGGCTCCACATGAAGACGCCCCTGATGCCCAAGGCCACCGCGGTGTGGCTGATCGAAAAGACGTCGCTTTCCTTCGAGCAGATCGCGGATTTCGTGGGGATGCACCCCCTTGAGGTCCAGGCGATCGCCGATGGCGAGGTCGCGCAGGGCATTGTCGGCTACGACCCGGTCGCCAACGGCCAGCTGACGCGCGAGGACATCGCCCGCGCCGAGGCCGACGCGGCCGCCCGGCTGCACCTGCTGGAAACCGCGATCCCGCTGCCGAAGTCGCGCGGCAAGGGCGCGCGCTACATCCCCGTGGCCAAGCGCAATGAGCGCCCGGACGCGATCGCCTGGCTGCTGCGCAACTACCCGCAGCTGTCGGACCCGCAGGTCGTGAAGCTGCTCGCCACCACGAAGGAGACGATCCAGAAGGTGCGCGACAAGACCCATCCGAACACGGCGAACATCAAGCCGCGCGATCCGGTGACGCTCGGGCTCTGCACCCAGACCGCGCTGAACGAGGCGGTCGGCGCCGCCAATGCCCGCACCGGGGCGACCAACACCGCCCCCGCCATGCCGGCCGACGACGCCGCCTGACCGGGCCCCGCGCCGGGGCGCTTCCCCGGCACGAAGCCGAAACGTCAACGAGGGCCGAAAGGCCCTCGTTTCCGTTGTGGTGCCTCGGTCCTAATGGACCGGTTCGCCACGTCGGATCCGCTCCATCTCCTCCTTCAGCCGCAGCTTTTCCTTCTTGAGCCGGCTGAGTTGTTCGCCATCCGGCCGCGGCCGGTTGTCCTCAGCGGCGATCCGGCTTTCGAGCACGGCGTGGCGCTGTTCGAGGGCGCGGAGGCGGGGAGCGAATTCGGCCATGCGAAAATCCCTGTCCGTTGCGTGGACGGGCGAAGCGGGGCCGCGGGCGGTGGCGCGAGATCCGTCGCGCGCGCCCGCGTTCCGTCACTTCTGCCCCCACGCCGCGCATGTTATTCCCCTTTCCAGCAGGGTCCAGGATTTCTTTGCCCCTGCCGCCGGAGTTGTCTCGCGCCTGCGAAGGCGGGGCGGCGCCGGACGTTCAACCGCCGCGACGACCAACCGGAGACCAGGGGGCGCATGCTGGCCGACCGCGACAGCCTCCTCCGCCGCCTGCATGAATTGCGGAGCGAGCACCGCGACCTCGACACCGTCATCGCGCGGCTGAGCGAATCCGGCGCGGACCCGCTGCAGCTGCAGCGCCTGAAGAAGCGCAAGCTCAAGCTCAAGGACGAGATCACCTGGCTGGAAAGCCGGCTGATCCCGGATGCGATCGCATGACCCCGCACCCCGCAACCCAGACCCCGCCCCTCGTCGGGATCATCATGGGCTCGACCTCGGACTGGGAGACGATGCGCCACGCGGCGGAGGTGCTGGAGCAGCTCGGCGTCGCGCATGAATGCCGCGTCGTCTCCGCGCATCGGACACCGGACCGGATGTACGACTACGCCCGCGCGGCGTCCGGGCGGGGGCTGAAGGTGATCGTCGCCGGCGCCGGCGGCGCGGCCCATCTGCCGGGGATGGTGGCCTCCCTCACCACACTGCCGGTACTCGGCGTGCCGGTGGAAAGCCATGCGCTGCGCGGGCAGGACAGCCTGCTATCCATCGTCCAGATGCCGGCCGGCATCCCGGTGGGCACGCTCGCCATCGGCAAGGCGGGCGCGACCAATGCGGGGCTGCTGGCGGCGGCGATCCTCGGCACCGCCGATGCGGCGCTGGCCGCGCGGCTGGCGGCCTGGCGAGAGGCGCGCAGCGCCGCCGTGCCGGACAGCCCGGGATGAGCGCCGCCATCGGCCCGCTGCCGCCGGGCTCCACCATCGGCATCCTGGGCGGCGGGCAGCTGGGGCGGATGTCGGCGCTGGCGGCCGCCCGTCTCGGCTATCGCTGCCACGTCTATGCGCCGGAGGCCGACAGCCCGGGCATGCAGGTGGCCGCCGCGCGCACCGTCGCGGCCTATGAGGATGTGGCGGCGCTTGCGGCCTTCGCCGCCGCCGTCGATGTGGTGACCTTCGAATTCGAGAATGTCCCCGCCGCCACGCTGGATGCGTTGGCCCCGCTGGTGCCCTGCCGGCCGGGGGTGGAGGCGCTGCGAATCGGCCAGGACCGCATCCTGGAGAAGTCCTTCTTCGAAGCGGCGGGCATCCCCGTCGGCCCCTGGCGCGCCGTGACGGACCGCGCCGGCCTCGATGCCGCGGTGGCGGCCATCGGGTTGCCGGCGGTGCTGAAGACGACGCGAATGGGCTATGACGGCCGTGGGCAGGCGGTGCTGCGAACCGCCGCCGACCTGGACGCAGCCTGGGACCGGCTGGCCCCCCGCCCGCTGATCCTCGAAGCCTTCATCCCCTTCACGAAGGAAATCTCGGCCATCGCCGCCCGCGGCGCCGATGGGGCGCTGATGACCTTCGACGTGACGGAGAACCGGCACGCCCACCACATCCTCGACCTCTCGATCGCCCCTGCCCTGGTGCCGGATGCGGTCGCGGCGGAAGCGCGCGGCCATGTCGCGCGGCTGGCGGCGCGACTGGAGCTGGTGGGGCTGCTGGCGCTGGAGATGTTCGTGCTGGCCGACGGAAGAGTGCTGGCCAATGAAATGGCGCCGCGGCCGCATAATTCCGGCCACTGGACGATGGATGCCTGCCTCTGCGGGCAGTTCGAGATGCATATCCGCGCCGTCGCGGGCCTGCCCCTGTCGCAGCCGGGCCGGCACCATGATGCGGTGATGAAAAACCTCGTCGGCCCCGAATCCTTCGCCCGCTGGGCGGATCTGGCGGGGATGGAGGGGGTGGCGCTGCACCTCTACGGCAAGGCGGAAGCCCGTTCGGGCCGCAAGCTGGGCCATGCGACGCGGCTGCTGCCCCGCGGCCAGTTGGCCGCCGGGGGGGAAGCGGACGACTTCGGTTCGTTGTTGCATTCATAATACACCGGAGTGTTGCCGCTTCGCCACAGCGGCCCAAATCCGCCCGCACCATGCTGCCGAAGATCCGAATCGGTGTTAGATTGAAGTCATGGCATCGCTTCAGACGCGACGCGCCGGCCGGTCGCCCTCTCGGGGTAGGCAGCTTCAGCGGGCGATTTTGGTAGCGATGGTCAAGGATGCATTTTTAGGAGACTACATATGAGCCTCAAGAAGGCCCTTCTGGCCGCGACGATGCTGGCCCTGCCGGTCGCCGCGCAGGCGCAGCCCGTCACCGGCCTCTATGTCGGCGCTGGCATCGGCATGAACATGCTGATGCAAACGGATGTCGATCTGAACAACAGCTTTGCCAGCCCGCGCTCCGGCACCGCCGAGTTCAACTACGGCTACCTCGGCGTGATCAGCCTCGGCTGGGGCTTCGGCAACGGCGTCCGCGCCGAGATCGAGGGCAGCTACCGCACCAACGAGATCGACACGCTGACCGGCTTCGACCTCACCTCCCCGCGCGCCTCCGGCACCGCCGTGAGCTATGGCGTCATGGCCAACGCGCTCTATGACTTCGACCTGGGCCCGACCATCCCGCTGATGCCCTATATCGGCCTCGGCGCCGGTTACATCATCCAGGAATTCGATGGCGTCCGCGCGGTCTCCGGCAGCGACAACGTCAACGTGTCGGACAGCCAGGGCCGCTTCGCCTACCAGGCGATCCTCGGCGCGGCCTTCCAGCTCGACGCCGTGGCGCCGGGCCTGGCCCTGACCACCGAGTACCGCTTCATGGGCACGCTGGGCCATGAGGGCAACGCCACCGCGTCCCGCGGCGGCTCCGCCGAGCGCGGGTCGGCCGAGTGGAACAACTTCAACCACAGCGTGCTGCTCGGCATCCGCTATGCCTTCAACGCCGCGCCGCCGCCGGCCCCCGTTGCCGCCCCGGCGCCCGCCGCCGCGCCGGCCCCGGCCCGCACCTTCCTGGTGTTCTTCGACTTCGACCGCGCCGACCTGACCGACCGCGCTCGCGCCATCATCGCGGAAGCG
>JBIIRI010000085.1:0-15812 GCA_044341625.1 Roseomonas sp. | reverse complement strand
CACGGAAGCGCTGGACCCCGAAGTGGCCCGCGTCGTGACCCAGATGCCCCCCGGCGCGGTCAGCGGCGCCATCCGGGTGCCCGGCGGCTTCCAGATCGTGGCACTCCGTCAGCGGCGGGAAGTCGGACGCGACGAATCGACCATCCTGTCGATGCGCCAGGTCTTTTTTCCCTTCAGCTCGCCCCTGAACCCAGACGCGCCGACCCCGCAGCAGATCCAGCAGCTGGAACGCGCCCGCGCGCTCGGGGGCACCGCGCGGAGCTGCGAGCAGATGGATGCCGCCGCGCGGACCTCCGGCAGCGACCGCCCCGCCGATCCCGGCCAGGTGCGGGAAGAACAGCTGACCCCACCGCCGCTGCGCGCCCTGATCGCGGCCCTGCCCCCCCGCCAGGCCAGCCAGCCGATCGTTGCGCCGGACGGCATCGCCGTGATCATGGTCTGCTCCCGCGAACGCCGGAACGAGGCAGAAGTGACGCCCGCCATGGCCCGCTCCCAGATCGTGCGGGAGAGGGCCGAGTTGCTGTCCCGCCAGACGCAGCGCGACCTGCGCCGCCGCGCGCAGATCGAGCAGCGCTCCTGACCCAGCCGGCCAACGACCTGCCGACGCTGCGCGAGACGGTCGCGCGGCACGGGCTGGATGCGCGCAAGTCGCTCGGCCAGCATTTCCTGCTCGACCCCACCATCTGCGCCCGCATCGCCGCCGCCGCGGGGCCGATGGAAGGGCAGCATGTGCTGGAAGTCGGCCCCGGCCCCGGGGGGCTGACCCGCGCGCTGCTGGCGACGGCGGCAGAACGCGTGCTGGCGGTGGAACTCGACCGGCGGGCGGTGGCGGCGCTGGCCGAACTGGCCGCGCTCCATCCCGGCCGGCTGGAGGTGAGGGAGGCCGATGCGCTGACCATCGACCCCGCCACCGCCCTGCCCGCGCCGCGCAAGATCGTCGCCAACCTGCCCTACAATGTCGCCACCCCGCTGCTGGTCGGCTGGCTGCGCGGGGCCGCCGCGATCGGGTCCATGACCCTGATGTTCCAGCAGGAAGTGGCCGAGCGCATCACCGCCGCGCCGGGCACCGAGATGTATGGCCGGCTTGGCGTGCTGGCGCAGTGGCGCTGCCGCGCGACGCTGCTGATCAGCCTGCCGCCCGGCGCCTTCACCCCGCCGCCCAAGGTCTGGTCCGCCGTGGTCGGCCTCGTCCCCCATGCCGAGGATCCGGGCCCGGAGCTGTTCGCGGCGATGGAACGTCTGACGGCCGCCGCCTTCGGCCAGCGGCGCAAGATGCTGCGCGGGTCGCTGAAATCCCTCGGTGATCCGGAAGGCCTGCTGGCCGAGGCCGGGATCGAGGGCACGCGCCGGGCCGAGACGCTGTCCATCGCCGAATTCGACCGCCTGGCGCGGATCCTGCACGCCCGGGTCTAAGGACGCCCCACAAAAGCGCTTCGCGGCTTTGCGCCCCCCTTCCCGGGCGCTGGTCTTGCGCGGCGGCACCGCGTTGCCGCACCAAAGCCGCGGAGCTGCCCGAGGCGTGACACGGGTTTGCCCCTGAACTTCCACCGCGCGGCATCCGGCGCTTTCGTCGCCCGAGCCGAGGAGACACCGATGCTGCCCGAACGCCCCACCCTGCTCTTCGCCCATGTCGCCTACCGCTTCGCGGACCGCTACGCCGCGCGCGGCGGCACCCTGCCGGTGATCGAGGCGCGCAGCGTCGAGGAGCTGGAAGCGCGGATCGGGGAAGCCGATGTGCTGCTGGTCTCGGGGCTGTGGCGGAACCACCTGGCGCGGCCGGGCGGTCGGCTGCGCTTCATCCAGTCGATCAGCGCGGGCGTCGACCAGTATGACCGCGCGGCGCTGGCCGCCGCCGGGATCCGGCTGGCCTCGGCGCAGGGGGCCAATGCCAATGCGGTGTCGGAACACGCGATCGCGCTGATCCTGGCGATGGCGCGCCGCATTCCGGAAGCGCGCGACAACCAGGCCCAGAAGCATTGGCGCGGCATGATCGGCGATCTGACGCGACGCGAGGACGAGCTGGGCGGCAAGACGCTGCTGGTCGTGGGCATCGGGCGGATCGGCGGGCGGCTGGCGCGGCTGGCCAAGGCCTTCGGGATGCATGTGGTCGGCCTGCGCCGCGACCCAGCCAATGGCGCGGAGGGCGCCGATGAGATCCACCCGATCTCCGCGCTCCGCGCCCAATTGCCGCGCGCCGATTACGTCGCCCTGACCTGCGCGCTGACCGAGGAGACGCGCGGGCTGATGGATGCTAGCGCCTTGGCCGCGATGAAGCCGGGCGCGTGCCTGGTGAATGTCGCGCGCGGGCGGGTCTGCGACGAGGCCGCGCTGGTCGCCGCACTCGCCTCGGGCCAGCTCGGCTCCGCCGCGCTGGATGTCACGGCCGATGAGCCGCTGCCGGCCGAAAGCCCGCTCTGGGCCATGCCGAATGTCCTGATCACGCCCCATACGGGCGGCGAGACCCGCGCCTATGAGGGCAATGTGCTCGACTTCATGGAGGAGAATCTGGCACGGCTGCGGCGTGGCGAGACGGCGCTGTTCAACCAGATCGTGTGACGCCGGGCGGATGACGCGGTGACGCGGGCCTTCCATCGCTATGGCTGGATCACCGCCGCGCTGATCGGCGCGGCGGTGATCGCGCATAGCTTCGGCCTGCATATCCTGCCGCCGTCGCATACCGGCTGGATGCTGACCGGCACGATCGGCCCCGACCCGGTGCAGTACTGGCTGGGCTACACCTTCTTCAAGCGCAGCCCCTGGGCCTGGCCGCCAGGGCTGAACCCCGATTGGGGGCTCGAGATCGGCTCCTCCGTCTTCTACGCCGATTCGATCCCCCTGCTCGCCTTCCTGTTCAAGGCGCTGCACCCGGTGGTGGAGGTCGCGCAGTATTGGGGCCTGTGGATTTTCGCCTGCGGCGTGCTGCAGGCGGTGCTGGCGTGGAAGCTGATCGGGCTGGCGACCTCCCATCCGCTGCCGCGGATCGCGGGTGCGGCGCTGTTCGCGCTGTCGCCGACGATGCTGAACCGGCTGGGCGGGCATTTCGCGCTCGGGGCGCATTTTCTTCTGTTGGCGGGGCTTTACCTGTGCCTGACGCGCGCGGCGCCGTGGCTGCGCTTCGCGCAATGGGCGGCGCTTCTTCTCCTGGCCTCGCTGATCCATTCCTACCTGCTGCCGATGGTCGCCGGGCTCTGGGCCTGCGACTGGCTGGCGCGCGCGGCATCACGCGAGCGGCGCCTGCCCGTGCTGGCGCTGGAGGCGGTGGGCGCGCCGGGCGCGGGGGTGTTTGGCCTCTATCTCGCCGGCTTCTTCGTGCTGACCGGCGGCTTCGGCGGCACCTGGGGCGGCTATGGTCACATGCAGCTGGACCTGCTGGCGCCCTTCGATCCGCGTCCCTGGGGCGCGCTGCTGCCCGACCTGCCGGGGCCTGCGCATCTGGAGACGGGGCATTCCTACGCGGGCCTCGGCGTGTTGCTGACGCTGCTGCTCGGCGGGGTCGCCTATCTCCGCCGGCCCTGGCCGTGGTTGCGCGCGCGCTGGCCGTTGCTGATCGGCCTGTCGGCCATGCTGGCGGTGGCGATCAGCCACCGCGTCTCGATCGGTGGCCATGTGATCGAGCTGGCGACTTTGCCGGAACGCCTGCAGGGCTATGCCAATGCGCTGCGCGCCTCCGAACGCTTCCTCTGGCCCTTCGCCTACGCCTTGCTGCTGGCGGCGATCTTCGCGCTGATCCGCGGCCTCGGCCCGCTGCGCGCGGGGCTGATCCTGGTGCTGCTGGCGCTGGTGCAATTCGCCGACAAGCAGCCGGGCTTCGCGCGGCTCGATCGCTATTTCCCCGATCTCCCCGCCGTCGCGCCGCTGCGCCTGCAGGACCCGTTCTGGACGGACGCGGCGCAGCGCTATCACCGCGTTCGCCTGACGCCCACCGGCATGCAGGCGCTGCATTGGGAGGAGATCGCGGTCTATGCCGCGACACGCGGCCTTGCGACAGATGCGGTCTATCTCGCGCGGCTCGATCCCGCGAAGGTCGCGGCGCTGAATGCGCGCATCGCCGCCCATCTCGCCGCCGGGCGCTTCGAGGACGGCAGCTTCTATGCCCTCGGCACCGAGGAGACGCGGGCGGCCGCGCGGGCGGGGATGGACCCGGCGCGCGACCTGCTGGCGCCGTTCGACGGCATCTGGGTGCTCGCGCCGGGGTGGCTCACGCGATAGGCGCAGGCGTTCAGCCCCGATGCGCCTCGATCTCCGCCCGCGTCATCAAATCCGCGTATTTCTGGCCCATGTCGAACAGATTGGCCTCATGCGGGCCGAGCGCGCGGTCGCCGACGCAATCGGTCGCGACGATGGTGCGGAAATTGTGCTGCATGGAATCCACCACCGTCGCGCGCACGCAGCCCGATGTGGTGCAGCCCGCAACCACCACCGTGTCGGCGCCCCGCGCCGTGAGCCACGCCGCGAGGTTGGTGCCGAAGAAGCCGGAGGCCCCCAGCTTGCGGACGATGTATTCGCCCTTCGCGGGCGCGAGTTCGGGCACGATCTGCGACAGCGGGCTCGCTTCCGTCAGCTTCAGCAAGGGTGGCGATTTCCGCGTGAAGACGCCGGCATCGGCGCCGTCATCGGCATAGACCACGCGGGTATGCGCGACGGGCCAATGGCGCTGCCGCGCGAAGGCGAGCAGCCGCACCGTCTCCGCGATCGCTGGCCCGATATTGCCGCCGCCGAAATGCGCCGGATCGGCGAAGCCGACCACGAAATCGACGATGACCAGCGCGGGCCGCGCGCCCATGCCGGCGATCTGCCCCATGCCCTGGCGATGGTAGATGTCGGCTTCAGGATGACCAGACATGGGGTGATGTATCCTCAGGAGGCGTAGGACCAGGGAGGTAATACTGTGGCCCTCTCCCCCTGGAAGGGGGAGAGGGTCTGGGTGAGGGGGTCGCGAAGCCGGTCAGGAAAGCACCGCCAGCGCTGCGCGCCCCACCCTCACCCCCGACGGCGCACTGCGCCGGCGCTCTCCCGCCCCGGCGGGAGAGGGCAAGAAGGGCGCGGGGACCTGCGGCAGACTACGCCACATCCTCCAGGTCGCGCAGCGACTGGATCATGGAAGACCGCAGCAGATAGGCGTGGTGCTTCGCTGGATCGGCCGCGATGCCGCGCAGCTCGTCGTGATAGGCGCGGCGCACCGCCGGGTCGCGCTGGTTCAGCAATTGCCGGTTCCGCAGCGCCTGCTGCTGCACCACATCCAGCGCCACCTTCCGCCGCTGGCGCGAATAGCGCTCCATCACCGACAGGTTCTCGCCGCGCCAGACGCGGGTCAGCTTCTCCGCCAGGTTGAAGGCGTCATGCACGCCGCCATTCATGCCCATCCCGCCGAGCGGGTTGTTGATATGCGCGGCATCGCCGGCGAGGAACACGCGCCCCATCGCATAGCTCCCCGCCACCCTCTCATGCACGCGATAGGCGGTGCGATGGCGGATCTCGTAGCCGGCGGGGTTCGGCAGCACGCCCTGCATCCGTTCCTCGATGCGGGCGGGGGCGAGCATCTTCGCCTCATCGGCCGCTTCCTCGGGCGCGGTCGGCAGCAGCACGCGCCACAGCCCCGCCGCCTGCAGCAGTACGAACCATTCCTCGGGGTCCGAGATATAGGCGATGTTGGCGAGGTCGGGGATCGCTGCCTCGAAGCGGAAGGTGGTGGACAGCGTCAGATAGGTCTCGGGGATCGTCATGCCCTCGAAGGCGATGCCGAGCGAACGGCGCACCGCGCTCCGTGCGCCATCGGCGCCGATCAGGAAGGCGGCGCGCAGCTGTTCGGCGCTGCCATCGGGCCGTTCGATGCCCAGCGTCACGCCATCGGCATCCTGCGTCACCCCGGTCGCCTTCGCGTCGTAGATGAAGGTGACGTCCGGATTGGCCGCCAGCTGGTCGCGCAGCATCCGCGTCAGCCGCCATTGCTCGCATTGCAGCCGGTAGGGATGCGCGGTGTCGCCCGAGAGCCGCCCCATCTCGAAGGTCGCGATCACGCCGGCGTGACGGTCGCGGAACTGCCAGGTGGGGCAGACCAGCCCCTGCGCGATCATCGCCTCCACCACCCCGAAGCGGGTCAGCATGTCGAGCGTCGGCGGGTGGAAGGTGGAGGCGCGGAGGTCGGCCGGCAGGTCGCGTTCCTGCTCCACGATGGCCACGGGAATCCCCTCCCCGGCCAGATAGGCGGCCGCGACCATCCCCGCGGGGCCGGCTCCGGCAATGATGACGCGACGCTGTTCCATGCAAAGGCCTCCGGCCGGCAGGATGGCCCCGGGCGCGGCGCTTGCCCATAGCGGCGGGCCACGCATCTATGGGGGCGATGAACCTTCCCTTCCTGCAACGCCACCCGCGTGTCGCCGTGCTGCGGCTCTCGGGCCTGATCGCCGCGCGCACGGGCGGCTTCGCGCCCCCTGGCATCTCGGCGCAGGTCATGGCCCCGCTGATCGAGCGCGCCTTCGCGATCCGCCGGCTTTCGGCCGTGGTGCTGATCGTCAATTCGCCGGGCGGCTCGCCGGTCCAATCCTCCCTGGTCGCGCAGCGCATCCGGCGGCTGGCGGATGAGAAGAAGGTGCCCGTGATCGCCTTCGTCGAGGATGCGGCGGCCTCGGGCGGCTACTGGCTGGCCTGCGCGGCCGATGAGATCGTGGCGGACCCCGCCTCCATCCTCGGCTCGATCGGGGTGATCTCGGCCGGCTTCGACCTGTCGGCGGCGATCGGGCGGGTCGGCATCGCGCGGCGCCTGCACACGGCGGGGACGGAGAAGAGCTTCCTCGACCCCTTCCGCCCCGAACGGCCGGAGGATCTGGACCGGCTGCAAGACCTGCTGGCGGAACTGCACGAGACCTTCAAGGACTGGGTCCGCACCCGCCGCGCGGGGAAGCTGAAGGCCGAGGAAGCGCAGCTATTCACCGGCCGCTTCTGGACCGGGCGGCAGGCGGTTGAACTCGGCCTGGCGGATGGGCTGGGAGAGGCCTCCTCCGGCATCCGGGCGCGGTTCGGGGGGAAGGTGCAGATCATCCCGATCGGCCAGCGCCGCCAGCCCTGGTTCACGCGCCTGCTGCCGGGCCTGTCGGCGGAAGCCCTGGTCGCGGCGGCCGAGGAACGCGCGGCCTGGGCGCGGCTGGGCCTATAGGCACCTGCCCGGCGCCGCCCTCAGGCCGAGACCTGCGCGATCCACGCCGGCAGGTTGTAGTGGGTGGTCACGCGCGCGATCCGGCCGCCTTCGATCGCCAGGAAGGCGCCGGCCGGCAGGCGATAGGCCTGGCCGCGTGCCTCCGGCAGGCCGGGCTCGGTCCTGAGGTAGCGGCCGACCACGACGAATTCCGCCGCGGCCCGGCGGCCGGTCGCGTCCGCCATGACCACCAGATCCTCCAGCCTTTCCTCATAGGCTGCATCCATCTGCGCCATGAAGGCCTTGAAGGCCGCGAGCCCGGTGCGGCGACCGCCCTGATTCACGTCATGGGCGACATCGCTGTCCAGCAGGGCGCACATCGCGGCGCGGTCGCCGGCATTGAAGGCGGCGTAATAGGCGCGGACCAGCGCCTCGGCCGCCGCGCGGGGGGTGGGCTGGTTCCCGGTTGGGGGGGCTGGCGGGGCAGGATTCGGCATGACGGCGGTCCTGGTTGGGAACGAAGCTGTTGGCCGTTCGGCCCTGCTGGTCTATCTCGCCCCAGCGCCACTCCCCCGCAAGGCACGAGATGCCCGACAAGCCCCCCTCCTTCCAGGAGATGATCCTGCGCCTCAATCGCTTCTGGGGCGATCAAGGCTGCCTGATTCTCCAGCCCTATGACATGGAAGTGGGCGCCGGCACCTTCCACCCGGCGACGACGTTGCGCGCGCTGGGGCCGAAGCCCTGGTCGGCCGCCTATGTGCAGCCGTCCCGCCGACCGGCCGATGGCCGCTATGGCGAGAATCCGAACCGGCTGCAGCACTACTACCAGTACCAGGTCATCATGAAGCCGAGCCCGCCTGACCCGCAGGCCCTGCTGATCGAAAGCTACCGGGCACTCGGCATCGACCCGGCGCTGCACGACATCCGCTTCGTCGAGGATGACTGGGAAAGCCCGACGCTCGGCGCCTGGGGCCTGGGCTGGGAAGTGTGGTGCGACGGGATGGAGGTGACGCAGTTCACCTATTTCCAGCAGGTCGGCGGCATCCCCTGCGAGGTCCCGTCCTGCGAGCTGACCTACGGCCTTGAACGCCTGGCCATGTACATCCAGGGCGTCGAGAACGTGTACGACCTGGCCTTCAACGACCGTGGCGTGACCTATGGCGACGTCTTCAAGCGCGCCGAGGTCGAATACTCGCACCACAACTTCACCCATGCCGACACCGCGATGCTGTTCCAGCACTTCGCGGATGCGGAGAAGGAATGCATCGCGCTGGTCGAACGCGGGCTTGCCCTGCCCGCCTATGACCACTGCATCAAGGCATCCCACCGCTTCAACCTGCTGGACGCGCGCGGCGCGATCAGCGTGACCGAACGCCAAGCCTATATCGGCCGCGTCCGCGCCCTGGCGAAGCGATGCTGCGAGGCCTGGGTCGCGGGGGAGAAGGCCTGATGCCCGAATTCCTGCTCGAATTGTTCAGCGAGGAAATCCCCGCGCGCATGCAGGCGCGCGGCGCGGAAGACCTGGCCAAGGCCGTCTCCGCCGCCCTCGCCCCGGTGCTGGACGGCGCGGCGCGGTCCTTCCACGGCCCGCGCCGCATCGGCCTTGTCGCGACGCTGCGCGCGGAGGTGACGACCGAAGGCAAGGAAGAACGCGGCCCGCGCATCGGCGCGCCGGATGCGGCACTTGCCGGCTTCCTGAAGAAGCACGGCGCGGCGCGGGATGCGCTGGTGGAACGCGGCGGCTTCTGGGTGCTCGACAAGCCGGGCGAAAGCGTCACGGCGCGGGACTTGGTCGCGCGCGCCATGCCGGGCGTGATCCGTGGCCTCGCCTGGCCGAAATCCATGCGCTGGGGCACCAGCGGCTTCACCTGGGTGCGGCCGCTGCAACGCATCCTGTGTCTGCTGGATGGGGAGGTCGTGCGCTTCGATCTTCGCCATGGCGACGACGCGGCGCATGGGCTGGCCAGCGGGAACCTGACCGAAGGTCATCGCGTGATGGCGCCGGGCGCCTTCGATGTCGCGTCCTTCGCGGGCTATGAGGCGGGCTTGCGGGACCGCCGCGTCATCCTCGACGCCGCGGAACGGGCGCGGATGATCGAAGATGGCCTCGCCGCGCTCGCGGCGCGCCGTGGCGTCGCGGTGGTGCCGGATCGCGGACTGGTGGAGGAAGTGGCGGGCCTCGTGGAATGGCCGGTGCCGCTGCTGGGGCGGATCGACGACGCCTTCATGGACCTGCCGCCCGAGCTGATGCGGACGACCATGCGCGTGAACCAGCGCTACTTCGCGATGGTCACGCCGGATGGCCGCGCCGCACCCTGCTTCGGGGTTGTCGCCAACATCGCCGCCACCGATGGCGGCGCCGCGCTGGTCGCGGGCAATGAACGCGTGCTGCGCGCGCGTCTGTCCGATGCGCGCTTCTTCTGGGACCAGGACCGCAAGCAGCAGCTGGAAGACTTCCTGCCGAAGCTGGATCAGGTGGTGTTCCACGCGAAGCTCGGCACGCAAGGTCAGCGCGTTGCGCGGCTGGAGCGGCTGGCGCGGCACATCGCGCCGATGGTGGGCGCCGATCCTGGCCTCGCGGCGCGCGCCGCGCGGCTGGCGAAGGCGGACCTCGCTTCCGGCATGGTCGGCGAATTCCCCGAATTGCAGGGCGTGATGGGCCGCTACTACGCGCTCGCCGGCGGCGAGGACGCGCAGGTGGCGGAGGCGATCGGCACGCAATACCGCCCGCTCGGCCCGACCGATGCCGTGCCGACCGCGCCCGTCGCGGTGGCCGTGGCGCTGGCGGACAAGCTGGACACGCTGGTCGGCTTCTTCGCCGCCGATGAACGCCCGACCGGCAGCGGCGACCCCTTCGCGCTGCGCCGCGCGGCGCTCGGCGTGATCCGCATCCTGCGGGAAGGCGCGCTGCGGATCCGGCTGGCCGATCTGGTTGGCGAAGCCTTCTTCGGCTTCCCCCAGGCCGTCGGCGTGTCCCCCGCCCCCGATTTCGGCATGGCGGTGGCGCAGGAGAAGCTGAACACCGGCTGGCAGCCCGCAAAGGGCGCGGCGCACCCGCCGATGGTCGCGGCCTTCGCCGCCGGGCTGGTGGATTTCCTCGCCGAACGCCTCCGCGTGCAGCTCCGCGCCGAAGGCGCGCGCCACGATGTGGTCGCGGCCGCCTTCACGGCAGGCGAAGACGATTTGGTCCGTCTGCTGGCCCGCGCCGACGCGCTGAAGGCGCTTGTCGAATCCGAAACCGGCACCAATCTGCTGGCCGCCTACAAGCGGGCCCAGAACATCCTCCGTATCGAGGAGAAGAAGGACGGCCCCCATACCGGCCCGGTGGACCCTGGCCTGCTGTCCGCGCCCGAGGAACAGGCGCTCGCCGCCGCCCTCGACGCCGCCGAGCCGGCCACGCAGGCCGCGCTGGCGGCCGAAGATTACAGTTCCGCCATGTCGGCACTCGCCGCCCTGCGCGGCCCCGTTGACGCCTTCTTCGACCGCGTCACCGTGAACGACCCGGATGCGCAACTGCGCCGCAACCGGCTACGCTTGCTCACCCGGCTCCGTACCGGCATGGATGCGGTCGCCGACTTCTCCCGGATCGAGGGCTGATCTCCCCCCAACCCCCTCGCTTCCAGCTCAGGAGCACGCCACCCGATGGCCAAGTGGGTCTACAGCTTCGGCGCCGGCCACAATGAAGGCCGCGCGGATATGCGCAACCTCCTCGGCGGCAAGGGCGCCAACCTGGCCGAGATGGCCAGTATCGGCCTGCCCGTGCCGCCCGGCTTCACGGTGACGACCGAGGTCTGCACCTACTACTACGCCCACCAGAACACCTACCCCGCCGATCTGCGCGCACAGGTCAGCGCGGCGCTGGCGCTGGTGGAACAGGCGGTAGGTGCCAAGTTCGGCGACACCCACAAGCCGCTGCTGGTCTCCGTCCGCTCGGGCGCGCGCGTCTCCATGCCGGGCATGATGGACACGGTGCTCAATCTCGGCCTGAACGACGCGACGGTGGATGGGCTGGCGGCCGCATCCGGCGATGCGCGCTTCGCCTGGGACAGCTATCGCCGCTTCATCCAGATGTTCGGCTCTGTCGTGCTCGATGTGGACCACCACCGCTTTGAGGAGATCATCGAGCATGTGAAGCTCGATCGCGGCGTCAGCGAGGACACCGACCTGACGGCGCAGGACTGGCACCGCGTGGTCGCCGGCTACAAGGACATGGTGGAGGAAGTCACCGGCCAGCCCTTCCCGCAGGACCCGCACGCCCAGTTGTGGGGCGCGGTCGGCGCGGTGTTCGGCAGCTGGATGAACCCGCGCGCCAACACCTATCGCCGCCTGCACGACATCCCCGCCGATTGGGGCACGGCCGTGAACATCCAGGCGATGGTCTTCGGGAATATGGGCCAGGATTGCGCGACCGGCGTCTGCTTCACCCGCGATCCCTCGACCGGGGAGAATGTGTTCTACGGCGAATACCTGATCAACGCGCAGGGCGAGGATGTCGTCGCCGGCATCCGCACGCCGCAGCCGATGGCCAAGGAACGCGCGAAGCCGAATGAACGCAGCATGGAAGACGCCATGCCCGCGGCTTACGCCGAGCTGGTGCAGGTGCGCGCGACGCTCGAAAAGCACTATCGCGACATGCAGGACATCGAATTCACGGTCCAGCAGAACAAGCTGTATATGCTGCAGACGCGCAACGGGAAGCGCACCGCGGCCGCCAGCCTGAAGATCGCCGTGGACATGGCGCGCGAAGGGCTGATCGACCAGACCGAAGCGGTGAAGCGCGTGGACCCCAAGGCGCTCGACCAGCTGCTGCACCCGATGCTCGACCCGAAGGCGCCGCGCAAGTCGCTCGCCAAGGGCCTACCCGCATCCCCGGGTGCCGCCTGCGGCGCCGTCGTCTTCTCGGCCGATGAGGCTGAGCTGCGCGCGGCGAAGGGTGAGGCGGTGATCCTCGTCCGCATCGAGACCTCGCCCGAGGACATCCACGGCATGCATGCCGCGAAGGGGATTCTCACCACGCGCGGCGGCATGACCAGCCACGCCGCCGTCGTCGCCCGCGGCATGGGCCGGCCCTGCGTGGCGGGTGCCGGTTCCATCACCGTGGACTATGCGCAGCAGACGCTATCCGCCGGCGGCAAGCGGGTGCAGGCCGGCGAGATCATCACGCTCGACGGCGCGACCGGAGAGGTCTTCATCGGCCCCGTCGCGATGATCGAACCGAAGCTGTCCGGCGATTTCGCGACCCTGATGGAATGGGCCGATAGCGTCCGCAAGCTGAAGGTCCGCACCAACGCGGAAACGCCGCTGGATGCGGAGACCGCGCGGAAATTCGGCGCGGAGGGCATCGGGCTCTGCCGCACGGAGCACATGTTCTTCGACCCCGCGCGCATCGGCGCCGTGCGCCAGATGATCATGGCCGAGACCGAATCCGGCCGCCGCGCCGCGCTCGCCCGCCTGCTGCCCTTCCAGCGGCAGGATTTCCTCGACCTGTTCCGCATCATGGCCGGGCTGCCGGTGACGATCCGGCTTCTCGACCCGCCGCTGCACGAATTCCTCCCCCACAAGGAGGAGGAGATCGAGGAGGTTGCCGCCGATCTCGGCGCCGATGTCGCGGCCATGAAGCGGCGCGTGAGCGAATTGTCGGAAGCGAACCCGATGCTCGGCCATCGCGGCTGCCGCCTCGGCATCACCTATCCCGAGATCTATGAGATGCAGGCCCGCGCGATCTTCGAGGCGGCCGTGATCACGGGCAAGGAGACGCACAAAGCACCGGTGCCGGAGATCATGATCCCGCTGGTGATGACCCGCCGCGAGCTCGAGATCACGCGCGCGCTCGTGGACAAGGTGGCGCAGGAAGTCTTTGCCGAAAGCGGCTATCACGTGCAGTACCTGGTCGGCACGATGATCGAGCTGCCGCGCGCCGCGCTGACCGCGGATGCGATCGCCGAAAGCGCGGATTTCTTCAGCTTCGGCACCAACGACCTGACGCAGACCGTCTTCGGCCTGTCGCGCGACGACGCCGGCAAGTTCCTGCCGACCTATGTCGAGAAGGGCATCCTGCCGAAGGATCCCTTCATCTCGATCGATGTGGATGGCGTGGGCGCGCTGGTGGAAATCGCGGCGGAGAAGGGGCGGAAGGTGAAGCCCGACCTCAAGCTCGGCATCTGCGGCGAGCATGGCGGCGACCCGGCTTCGATCCATTTCTGCAGCCGGGCGGGGCTGGATTACGTCTCCTGCTCCCCCTACCGCGTTCCCATCGCCCGCTTGGCGGCCGCGCAGGCCGCGCTGGCGGCCAATGGCGGCGACCGGACAGCGTAACCCAGAACGGGGGCGCGGCGGGATGGGTCTGGGCAGCGCGGCGCACTGCTCAATGGCGAAATTGGCTGACCATGCGACGGGCGGTGCCCGTCGCATGGTCAGCTCACACGCCGCGTCCCCGCCTCAACGCCCCTCCCCCAGCACCCCTGCTCGCAATGCGGCCCAGCGCCGAGCGATGTCCGGGAGGTGGAAGGCGGCAAGATGGGCGCGGCCCGCCTCGGCCCGGTTAACCCGTTCGGCAGGGTGCTCTGCCAGATGCTGGATTGCCACTGCGATGGCTTCGGGACTGTCCGGGTCGACATAGAGGGCGGCCTCGCCGGCGGCTTCCGGCAGTCCGCCGCGGCGCGAAGCGATAAGGGCAGCGCCCGCGGCCAGAGCTTCCTGGGCCACGCGGCCGAAGGGCTCCTCCCAGCGATTAGGCATGACGACTATGGCAGCCTCGGACATCAGGGCCAGGGTAGTCGCGTGGTCCTGGTAGCCCAGCATTTCGACGCCGGCAGCGCCAGCCTCAGCACGCAATCGGGTCACGAAGGGCGTATCGGCTCGGCTACCAAACCAAGCGTCGCCCACCACGGCGGCGCGCCAGCCGGGTAGGCGCGGCAGGGCGAGGGCACAGCTGCGCACGAAGCTGTCAGCCCCCTTCTCGGCATTGAGCCGGCCCACAAACAGGATCAGCGGTGCCCGCGGGCTGGCAGGTGCCGGGAAGGCGGCAGGGTTGTGCGGGTTCGGCAGGGCGTGGACCTGGTGGGCCAGTTCTTCGGGCACCCCTTCGAGAAATCCCTGGCGCAGAAAGCCCGAGACGCAGACCACCGCGCGCACATGCCGCAGCAGCGCCACACGCTCGGCTGGGCGACGCAAACCGCCTGACGCGGCGGCGGCGTTGTGCAGCACGAGGATGACGGGGCATGGCGCCAAGGCGCGGGCAAGGTGCAAGGCAAGCGGCGCGCGGTTGTGCGCCTCGATGATGTCGTGCGGCTCGTTCCGCAGCCACCGCACGGCGGCGCGGGCATGGGCACGGTTGCGGCCGAACAGCCGGAGCAGCCTGCTTGCGGCCAGGGCAGCAAAACGACAATCCGAAAAGGGCGGACCATCAGTCCCGCCACCCAACACAGTGGTTACCCAACCGGCCGGCGGGTGGGATGCCAGGTCGCGCACAACAAGTGACACACCGCCCGCACCTCGGGGTCCAAAGCGCTCTTTGGCGGGTAGGATCATTGCAACGCGACGTCGCGCGTCGGCTTGATTGCCTTTAGACATTATTGTCAATAATTTCACAAATGGCCGCAATTTGCAAGCCTTCGGATCTAGGCAGCAGCCGAAACTAGACTTGACTGCATGAGGGTTTCCGTGAGCGCGGCAGGGTGGATTTCTGTTTTCGCGCCTCGTTTTGAAGGATGCCGTTGAGCACGTTGGACGGGCTTTCACGTCTCCATCAGCAGCAAGCGTAAAGGCTCGCGGGAGCCAACGCCTTCGCTTCGATCTCTTCTCGGCAAACTGTCATGGCCGTGCCTTTCGTTACGATGCGCGCCCTTGACCCTTCCGGCCTGGCCGCTATCAACATCGCCGGGCGGCGGTATCTGCCCGAGTAGTCAGGGATTACCGCGTGCAGCATTTCAGCACAGGATCGAGAGCGCTGCCCGGCCTGCTACTGCGGCTTGACGCCCGTGGAATCTGGCTTGCCATGGCGGCGAGCGTGGTGATCCCGGTGGTGGTCATCGTCTCTCGTTCGGCCACTGAAGCCTTGGTTGCCGGGCTTGCTGCTGGGTTTCTTCTTCATCTCGCAGTCAAGCGCGATTTCACGGCACTTCGCACGCCCTGGTTCATCCTCGCATGCGGTTATTGGGCCTGGTTGGTGCTTGTCACGGCCTTGGCCGGAAGCCAGCCGGCCCAGATGCTTGCCGCGCTAGCCTGGGGGCGGTTTCCACTCGCAACGCTGGCCATCGCCAGTTGGGCACTATCCAGCGCGCGCGGGCAGCGCCTGGCTTTTGGGGTGCTAGCAGGCGCGGTTGGCTTCGTGGCGCTTGAAGTATGGCTGCAATTCACCCTAGGTCGTGGGCTGACGGGCGCGGGCGATGCGCATGTCGGCTATCTTTCGGGGCCATTCCATCGTCCCCGAGCGGGGGGGTATCTGTCGGTCACGCTCTGGCCCGTGATCTTGCCGGCTGTGGTTGCCCTGGCCGCTCTGGGCTGGTGGGGCCGCGGCGCTGGCGTGGCGATTGTCGTGCTGGCCGTGGGAGCGGTCTTGCTGGCCGGGCAGCGCAGCCCATTCGCGGTCACGCTGATGGGTCTGGGCGTTGCCGCGCTGATCCTGCGTCCTCTGCGGGCGCCAGCGCTGCTGGCCGTGCTGATGGCAGCGTCGATGCTG
>JBIIRI010000008.1:0-42879 GCA_044341625.1 Roseomonas sp. | reverse complement strand
TGGTGGGAAGTGCCGGTCACCGCCGCCCCCGCCACGCCCGCCCAGACCGAGGCGCGCCGCGCCTATGACACCAACCGCCAGCGCCAGTCTTCGGGAGCCTGATCCACATGTCCGTCCGCCTCGGGATCAATCCCCTCACCTGGACCAATGACGACATGCCGGAACTCGGCGCGGCTACGCCGCTCGAGACCTGCCTGGCGGAAGGGAAGATCGCCGGCTTCGCGGGCTTCGAGCTCGGCAACAAGTTTCCCCGTGTGGCGTCGGAACTCGGCCCGATCCTGGCGCGGCACGACCTCGCTTTGGTGTCCGGCTGGTACGGCTCGCGCCTGCTGGAACGCGACGTGGATGCGGAGATGGCGGAAGCCGAGCCGCATATCGCGCTGCTCACCGCGCTCGGCTGCACGGTGATGGTGCATGCGGAGGTCGCGCGCGCGATCCATGGCGAACGCACCACCCCGCTGTCGCGGCGCCCGGTGCTGTCGGAAGCCGATTGGGCGCTGCTCGCCCCCCGCATGGCGGAATTCGGCCGGCGGCTGAAGGCGCGCGGCCTGCACCTGGCCTACCACCACCACATGGGCACGGTGATCGAGACGGAGGCGGAGGTGGACCGGCTGATGGCCAGCACCGGCCCCGAGGTCGGGCTGCTGCTGGATACCGGCCACCTGACCTTCGCCGGCGGCGATCCGGTGCGCGCCGCGCGGCGCCACGCCGCGCGCGTGGTGCATGTGCATTGCAAGGATATCCGCCCCGCCGTGATGGCCGATGTGAAGGCCCGCGACCTGCCCTTTCTGTCCGCCGTCCTGGATGGCGTCTTCACCGTGCCCGGCGATGGCTGCGTGAATTACGCGGCCGTGCTGCCGCCGCTGGCCGCCGCCGGCTATGCCGGCTGGCTGGTGGTGGAGGCCGAGCAGGACCCCGCCCGGGCGCATCCCCTGACCTATGCGCGCTTGGGTCATGACAACCTGGCGCGCCTCGCGCGTTCTGCCTTCGGATGACGTGACCACGGAGGCCCGCGCCCGATGAGCGACCTGCGCCTGCTGGTCCACCTGGCCGGCGAGGCGGCGCTGCTGCTCTGGGGGCTGCACATGGTGCAGTCCGGTGTCGAGCGCGCCTTCGGTGGGCGGTTGCAGGCGCTGCTGGGGGCGGCGCTCGGCTCCCCGCTCCGGGCGATGGGGGCGGGGCTTTGCGTGACCGCCGCGCTGCAATCCAGCACGGCGGCGGCGCTGATGGTCGCGGGCTTCGCCTCGGCCGGGGCGGTGGCGTTGGTGCCGGCGCTGGCGGCGATGCTGGGGGCGAATATCGGCACCGCGCTGATCGTCCAGGTGCTGTCGGTGGATGTGTCCTGGCTGGCGCCGCTGCTGGTGCTCTGTGGCGTCATCGCCTTCCGCAAGGGGCGCCGCGCGCAGACCCGCGACCTGGGGCGGGCGGGGATCGGGCTCGGGTTGATGCTGCTCGCGCTTCACCTGCTGGTGGCGACGCTCGCGCCGTTGCAGGATTCGCCGGCCTTCGCGCGGGTGCTGGGCGGGCTGGCGGCTTCACCGCTGGCGACCCTGCTGTTCGCGGCGGTGATCGCCTGGGCGGCGCATTCCTCGGTCGCAGGCGTGCTGTTCGTCGCGACGCTTGCGGGCAGCGGGGCGATGGACATACCGGCGGCGCTGGCGATGGTGGCCGGCGCCAATCTCGGCAGCGCGGTCAACCCGCTGCTGCAGGGCGGGGGCCGGCCGGGCGACCGCGCGCGGCTGCGCCTGCCCATCGGCAACCTGCTGAACCGCGCGGTCGGCTGCGCGTTGGTGCTGGTTTTCCTGCCCTCGCTATCTGCCTGGTCCGCGAGCCTCGACGCCGGACCGCTCAGCCTCGTCGCCGGGGCGCATCTGGCCTTCAACCTGGTCACCAGCCTGCTGGCCTACCCGCTGCTGCGCCCGCTGGCCTGGGCGCTGCGCCGCGCCCTGCCGGAACGTCCGGAGTTGGATGAAGCCGCGCCGCGCTACCTCGACCCCGTCGCGGGCGGCGTGCCGGCGGTCGCGATGGCGAATGCGGAGCGCGAGGTGCTCCGCATCGCCGATGTGCTGGACCGCATGCTGCACGCTTCCGCCCATGCCTTTGCCGCCGAGGATCGGGAGGCGGGGAAGGCGCTGGCGGAGATGGACGATGTGGTGGACCGCCTGCATCGCGCGGTGCTCGCCTATCTCGCCGGCATCCCGCCTGAGAGGCTGAGCGCGGCGGAGGCGACCCGGCTCGATGATATTCGCGCCTTCGCCATCGCGCTGGAACACGCCGCCGATGTGCTGTCGCGCGATGTCGCGCGCCATGCCGCGAAGCGCCTGCGGCGGGGTATCACCCTGGCGCCAGAAGATCGCGACGATCTTGCCGCGCTGCACCAGTCGCTGCGGTCCCAGCTGCGCCTGGCTGTCGCCGTGCTGATGGTGCAGGACGCCGAGGCTGCGCGCCGCCTGGTGCAGGAGACGGAGATGCTGCGCGCGACGGAGCGCGACGTCGCGCGCCGCGCGGCGGAAGCGGCGCCGCTGCCGCTCGGCGAGCCGGGCGCGACGCCCGGCCTGGTGCTGGACGCGATCCGCGACCTGCGCCGCGTCGGCGCGCATCTGGCCGCCGCCGCGCATCCGCTGCTGGAACGGCGCGGCGAATTGCTGGCCAGCCGCCTGACCCGGGCGGCGAAGGGATAGGCCGGGGGGCGCCCCCCGGCCCGGCCGCGTTCTACTTCGGCAGAGAGGCGTGCGCCGCGAGGCAGGCGATGTCGAGGATCTGGTTTACCCCCGCATCCATGCCCACGATCTGCACCGGCGCAGACAGGCCCACCAGCAGCGGGCCGATGGTCTGCGCGCTGGTCAAATGCGGGATCGCCTTCGACAGCACATGCGCCGCGTGCAGCCCCGGCATCACCAGCACATTCGCCGCCCCCGTCAGCCGCGAGAAGGGATAGAGCCGCGCCCTGAGCCCGGGATCGAGCGCGACATCCGCCGCCATCTCTCCATCATATTCGAAATCCACGCCCCGCTCGTCCAGCAGCTTCACCGCGTCGCGGATCGAGCCGGGGATGCTGCCCTTCGGATCGCCGAAGGTGGAGAAGGACAGGAAGGCGACGCGCGGTTCGTGCCCCAGCCGCCGCGCGGCTTCTGCGGCGCGGATCGCGATTTCCGCCAGCGTCGCCGCATCGGGGCGTTCATGGATCGCGGTGTCGGCGACGAAGACCGTGCCCGACCGCCGCGCGAGCAGCAGCGTCAGGCCGAACAGCACGGTGCCCGGTTCCGGGTCGATCGCCATCCGCACGCCTTCCAGCGTCGCGGCGTAGCTGCGGGTGACGCCGGTGACCATCGCATCGGCGTCGCCGCACAGCACCTTGCAGGCGGCGAAGACGTTGCGGTCCAGGTTCACCAGCCGCTGGCAGTCGCGCAGCAGGAAGCCTTCCCGCTGCCGCCGCGCATAAAGCGCCTCGGCATATTTGCGCGTGCTGTCCGACACCCGCGCGTTGCGGATCTCGATCCCCTCCGGCAGCGGGATACCCAGCCCTGCGACGGTGGCGTTGATGCGGTCCTCGCGGCCCACCAGCACCGGCGTGCCGTAGCCGGCCTGGCGGAAGGCGATGGCGGCGCGGATCACCTTCTCCTCCTCGCCTTCGGCGAAGACGACGCGGCGCGGATTGGCCTTCACCCGTTCCGAGATCGCCTCCATCGCCCCCGCCGTGGCATCGAGCCGCCCGGCGAGGTCGCGCGCATAGCGCTGGAGGTCGATGATCGGCTTGCGCGCCACGCCGCTGTCCATCGCCGCTTTGGCGACGGCGGGGGGGATGCGGCTGATCAGGCGCGGGTCGAAGGCGTTCGGGATGATGTAGTCAGGCCCGAAGCGCAGCCCCCGCCCGGCGCCGGCGCCGGCCACTTCCTCCGGCACGTCTTCCCGCGCCAGCATGGCCAGGGCTTCCGCCGCCGCCACCTTCATCGCGTCGTTGATCGTGCTGGCGCGCACATCCAGCGCGCCGCGGAAGATGAAGGGGAAGCCGAGGACATTGTTGACCTGGTTCGGGTAGTCCGACCGCCCCGTCGCCACGATGCAATCCGGCCGCACCGCGCGCGCCTCGTCCGGCGTGATCTCCGGATCCGGGTTCGCCATGGCGAAGATCACCGGGTTCGGCGCCATGGACCGCACCATCTCTGGCGTCACGGCGCCCTTCACGGACAGGCCCATGAAGCAATCGGCGCCTTCCAGCGCCTGCGCCAGGGTGCGCGCCGGTGTTTCGGTGGCGTGGGCCGATTTCCACTGGTTCATGCCCTCGGTCCGGCCGCGATAGATCACGCCCTTGGTGTCCGCGAGGATCACGTTCTGCGGACGCAGGCCCATCGCCTTCACCAGCTCGGCGCAGGCGATGGCCGCCGCGCCCGCGCCGTTGATGACCAGCTTCACTTCCTTCAGGTCGCGCCCGGTCAGGTGGCAGGCATTGATCAGCCCCGCCGCCGCGACGATCGCCGTGCCGTGCTGGTCGTCATGGAAGACCGGCACGTCCATCAGCTCGCGCAGCCGGCTTTCGATCACGAAGCACTCGGGCGCCTTGATGTCTTCGAGGTTGATGCCCCCGAAGCTCGGGCCGAGGTAGCGCACCGCGTTGACGAAGGCGTCGACATCCTCGGTATCCACGCAGAGATCGATGGAATCCACATCGGCGAAGCGCTTGAACAGCGCGGCCTTGCCTTCCATCACCGGCTTCGACGCCAGCGCGCCGAGATTGCCGAGGCCGAGCACGGCGGTGCCGTTGCTGATGACCGCCACGAAGTTGCCCTTCGAGGTGTAGTCATAGGCCAGTGCCGGGTCGCGGTGGATGTGCAGGCAGGGCTCCGCCACGCCTGGGCTGTAGGCCAGCGACAGGTGGCGCGCGGTGGCGAGCGGCTTGGTCAGCCGGATCTCTAGCTTGCCCGGCCGCCCTTCGGCGTGCAGGGCGAGCGCTTCCTCGGCGGTGATGCGGGCGGTGCGGGTGTCGCCCGTGGCCTCTCCCGGCGTCTTTCGCGCGTCGTCCATGATCCTGACATCTCCCCCAACGTCGCACCCTTTATGCGGCCACGGGGCGCGGGGCGGAAGCGGGGGGTTTCGCGGCGGGGGGCGGGCCCCCGCCTACCGCCTTGGTGGCCCTGCCCGCCCGATGGTAACTGGGCATGTGAACGCCCAGACCCAACCCGCCGAAGGCGCCCCCGCCCCGCACCCCGCAGGCGATCGTATCCCGCGCGCCGAAGGCGCGACTCCTGCCATGGCCCAATGGTTCGCCGCCAAGGCGGCCCATCCGGATGCCATGCTGTTCTTCCGCATGGGCGATTTCTTCGAACTGTTCTTCGCCGATGCCGAGGATGCCGCCCCCATCCTGGACATCGCCGTCAGCCATCGCGGCGAGCATCGCGGCCATCCCGTGCCCATGGCCGGCGTCCCCGCCCATGCGCTGGAAGCCTACCTCGCCCGGCTGATCCGCGCCGGCAGGCGGGTGGCCATTTGCGACCAGATGGAAACGCCGGAGGAAGCGAAGCGCCGCAAGGCCCCGACCATCCGGCGCGAGGTCGTCCGCGTCGTCACCCCCGCCACCGTCACCGAGGACGGGCTGCTGGAAGCCGGCCGCCCCGCCTGGCTGCTGGCCCTGGCCGAGACCGGCGACGGGCTGGGCGCCGCCTGGCTCGACATCTCGACCGGCGCCTTCGCCACCGCCCTGCTGCCGCGGGCCGATCTCGGCGCCCTGCTCGCCCGGCTTGAACCGGCGGAAGCGGTGGCGGCGCCGGAGCTGGCCGAGGACAGCGAGCTCACCCGCCGCCTGCCCGGCCGCGTCGCACCGCGCCTGGTCCCCCGCGATCCCGCCCGCACGGTGCGGGAGGCCTTCGGCGTCGCGACGCTCGACGGCTTCGGCCGCTTCGCCCCGCCGGAACTCGCCGCCGCCGCGCTCGCCCTGTCCTATGTGAAGGAAACCCAGGGCGCCGCCGCGCCGCGCCTCGATCCGCCTCGGTCCCAGGCCGATGGCGTGGGGGCGCTGGCGCTGGATGCCGCCACGCGCCGCAGCCTCGAGATCCTGCGCGACCAGCGGGGCGGGGCGGAGGCGACGCTGCTCGGCGCCGTGGACCGCACGCTGACCGCGGCCGGCGCCCGCGAACTGGCTGCGCGCCTTGCCGCGCCGCTGGCGGACCCTTGCCCGATCGCGGCGCGCCACGACGCCGTCGCCTTCCTGTTGGGAGAGGAGGCGACGCGGCAGGCGCTGCGGGCCGCGCTGAAGGGCGCGCCCGACATGGCCCGCGCGCTGGCGCGCCTGGCGCTCGATCGCTTCGCGCCGCGCGACCTCGGCGCGCTGCGGATCGGGCTCGACCTCGCATCTCGCATCGCTGGTGCGTTGGACGCGGCGGCGCTGCCAGTGCCCCCGCTGGTCGCCGCCGCCGCCGGCGCGCTGCGCCTCGACCCCACGCTGGGGGCGGAGCTGGGCCGGGCGCTTTCGGACCGCCTGCCCGCAAGGCTGGAGGATGGCGGCCTCATCGCCCCCGGCTATGACGGAGAGCTGGACGCGCTGCGCCGGCTGCGGGACGGGGGGCGGGAGGCGATCGCGGCGCTGCAGCTCGACCTCGCCCAGGCCTGGGGGGTGGCCAGCCTCAAGATCCGCCACCACCAGCAATTCGGCTTCCTGGCCGAGCTTCCCGCCGCGCCGGCCGAGAAGCTGTTGCGCGACCCGCCGAAGGGGCTGCCGCCGGAGCAGACCCCGATCCATCGCCAGACCATGGCGAACGCCATCCGCTTTACCTGCCAGGCGCTGGCCGATCTCGACCGCAAGGTGGCCGAGGCCGGCGACCGCGCGGCAGCGCGGGAGAAGACCTGCGTGAAGCATCTGCGGCGGCTGCTGCTGGAGGCCGGCGACCCGATCGCGGAGGCCGCGCGCGCGCTGGCCGAGCTCGATGTCCACGCCGCCGCCGCGACGCTGGCGGCGGAAGGCGGCTGGTGCCGGCCGGAGATCACGGACCGCCCGGACTTCGCCATCGTCGCCGGCCGGCATCCGGTGGTGGAAGCGGCGCTGCGGCGCGAACGCGGCCCGCCCTTCGTGCCGAACGATGCCGATCTGTCGCCCGGGCGGCGGTTGTGCCTGCTCACGGGGCCAAACATGGCCGGCAAATCCACCTTCCTGCGGCAGAATGCGCTGTTCGTGGTGCTGGCGCAGGCGGGGCTGTTCGTGCCGGCGGCCTCCGCGCGGATCGGGCTGGTGGACCGGCTGTTCAGCCGGGTCGGCGGCGGCGACGACATCGCCGGCGGGCGTTCCACCTTCATGGTCGAGATGGCGGAGACCGCCGCCATCCTGAACCAGGCCACCGCCCGGTCGCTGGTGGTGCTGGACGAGGTCGGGCGCGGCACCGCCACCTGGGACGGGCTGGCCATCGCCTGGGCGGTGCTGGAGGCGCTGCACGACCGCATCCGCTGCCGCGCCGTCTTCGCCACCCATTTCCACGAACTGACAGCGCTGGCCGGCCGCCTGCCGGAGTTGCGCCTGGCCTGCATGCGCGTGCGCGAATGGCGCGGGGAGGTCGTGTTCCAGCATCTGGTGGGGGATGGCGCGGCGGAGAGATCCTGGGGCGTGCATGTTGCCCGCCTGGCCGGCGTGCCGCGCCCGGTGCTGGCCCGCGCCACCCAGGTGCTCTCGGCGCTGGAGACCCGCGCGCGGGCCGGCGGCCCGGATGCGCTGGCGGCCGAATTGCCGCTATTCGCCGCCCCGGCCCCGGCCGCCGGCACTGCCCCAGCCGCGATGCCCGCTTCCGTCCTGCACGCGGCAGTAGCGGAAATTGACCCAGATTCCCTCTCTCCGCGAGAGGCGCATGAGGCGCTCTATCGCCTGCGGGCCCTGTTGGCGGAGCATGGCGCGCCGCAGCACGACAGCCCTGTTGCCGAGGCCCACAAGTCGTTATCGTGACAGCCACGATGAGGATCGCCCTCGCCCACGCGCCGGATGCAGCCGGTTCGCCTTCCGGGGAAAACCCGGAGGTCCTGCCAGACCTGATCGCCTCCCTGCTCGAGGGCGGGCAGCCGATCGCGCGCGACGCCGCGCTGGCCCAGCTGCGCCGCCAGCTCGGCCGCATCCAGGGCAAGGTCCAGCGCGCCTTCGAGGCGCATGAGCTCTCGGGCCTCGCCGCCGCGCGATGGCTGGCCGCGCTGACCGACGGGGTGGTGGGTGCGATCCATGCCTATACCCTGGCCATGGTCCCCCCCGCGCAGGACCCGAAGGCCGAGCCGGACTTCGCCCTGATCGCCACCGGCGGTTATGGCCGCGGCGTGCTGGCGCCCTATTCCGACATCGACCTGCTGTTCCTGTCGGATGCGCCGCTCGGCCCGCAGGGGCGGCGCGCGGTGGAGTTCATGCTCTACCTGCTCTGGGACCTCGGGCTGAAGGTCGGCCATGCCACGCGCACCGTCGGCGAATGCGTCGAGGATGCGAAGGGCGACGTCACCATCCAGACCGCGCTGATCGATGCCCGCTACCTGGCGGGGGAACGCGCGGTCTTTGACCAGTTCGACGCGGCCTTCCGCGCCTTCCGCAAGCAATCCGGCCTGGCCGCGTTCCTCGTCGCCAAGCGCGCCGAGCGCGCCGCGCGCCACGCGCGCTACGGCGACAGCCCCTTCCTGGTGGAGCCGCATGTCAAGGAAGGGCGCGGCGGGCTGCGCGACCTGCAGACGCTCTACTGGCTCGCGCGCCATGCCTTCGGCGTGCAGCGCATGCCGGAGTTGGTCGGCAAGGACAGCCCCGGCGGCGGCCTGCTGACGCCGCAGGAAGCGCGCGCCATCCGCCGGGCGTGGAACTTCCTCTGGACCGTGCGCTTCCATCTTCACTACGTCACCGGCCGCGCCGAGGAACGCCTGACCTTCGACCTGCAGCCCGTGGTCGGCGCCCGCATGGGCTACACGCGCCACGGCGTGCAGGACGGTGTCGAGCGGTTCATGAAGCACCTGTTCCTGACCGCGCGCGATGTGGTGCGGCTGACACGGCTGCTGGAACCGGCGATCGAACGCGCGGCGCTGGGCCCACCCGCCGTGCTGCCCACCGGCGATGCGGCGTTGGCCCAGGCCGGCATCGCGCTGGCGGATGGCAAGGTGCTGTTCGCGCCCGACCGGCCGGTGGACCAGGACCCGGCGATCATGCTGCGCCTGGTGCGCGCCGCCCGCGACCGGGGGCTCGAGATCCATCCGCTGGCCTTCCGCGCGCTGGTGCGGAATGCGCGCTATGCGGTGCGGCTGCGCGGCGATCTGGCTGCCAGCGCGCTGTTCCTGGATATCCTGTCGGGCCGCGACGCGGCGCGCTGGGTGCGGACGTTGAACGAGGTGGGCTTCCTGTCCCGCTTCATCCCCGACTGGGCGCGGATCGTCGGGCTGATGCAATTCGACACCTACCACGTCTTCACGGTGGAGGAGCACACGATCGAGGCGCTCGGCGTGCTCTGCCAGCTGGAGCGCGGCGAATTGCACGAGGTCGCGCCCGTCGCGTCCGAGCTGGTCGGCCAGATCCAGTCGCGCCGCGCGCTGTATGTGGCGGTGCTGCTGCACGATATCGCCAAGGGCCGCGGCGGCGACCACAGCGAACTGGGCGCGGAGATCGCGCTCGAACTCTGTCCCAAGCTCGGCCTGACGCCTGAGGAGACGGAGACGGTTTCCTGGCTCGTGCTGAACCACCTGCTGGTCAGCCAGACCGCCTTCAAGCGCGACATCGACGACCCCAAGACCATCCTCGACATCGCGGAGACGGTGCAATCCCCGGAACGGCTGCGCCTGCTGCTGGTGCTGACGGTAGCGGATATGCGCGCGGTCGGGCCGAAGGTATGGAACGGCTGGAAGGCGACCCTGCTGCGCGAGCTATACTGGCGCGTCGCCGAAGTGCTGGCCGGCGGCCTTTCGGTGCCGGAACGCGACACCCGCGTCGCCCGCGCCAAGCAGGCCGCCGCCGCCCTGCTCGACACCGCCCCGCGGGAGGAGACGGAGCGGTTCCTCTCGCTCGGCTATCCCGGCTACTGGCTGTCCTTCGACCCCGACACCCATGCGCGTCACGCCCGCATGATCCAGGACGCCGACAGCGCCGATGCGCCGCTGACGGTCCGCACGCGCGTGCTGGAAAGCCGCGCGGTGACGGAGGTGACGGTCTATGTCACCGACCATCCGGGCCTGTTCAGCCGCATCGCCGGCGCGCTGGCGGTGGCGGGCGCGTCCATCGTCGATGCGCGCATCCACACCATGACCAACGGCATGGCGCTCGACACCTTCTGGGTGCAGGACGCGGCCGGCGGCGCCTTCGACGCGCCGCACCGCCTGGCGCGGCTCGCGGTGCTGGTGGAGCAGTCGCTGTCCGGCCGGCTGCGGCTGGAGGCCGAGATCGGCAAGCTGCGGCGGGAGCCGGCGCGGCTGCGGGCGGTGCAGATCCCCCCGCGTGTCGTCATCGACAACCACGCCTCCAACAGCCACACCGTGATCGAGGTGAATGGCCGCGACCGGCCCGGCCTGCTGCATGACGTGACGGCGGCGATCAGCGACCAGGGGCTGCAGATCGGCTCCGCCCACATCACCACCTATGGCGTGCGCGCGGTGGACGTCTTCTATGTGAAGGACGTGTTCGGCCTGAAGGTCGAGAATGAGCGCAAGCTGGCGACGCTGCGCGGCGCGCTGGTCTCAGCGCTGGGCGGGGCGGAAGCGGCGCCCGCCGAGGACGGCGTGCGGGCCGTCTGAACGCCCCCCTCGGGGGGATGCTGGTTGCGGTCGCATTCGGCGACGACCCCGGTCTCTGTCTCCCGGATCATGGACAGGGCCGCGCCGCCACGCGCTGACGACCGCGATCGCCGACGCTGTCCTGCCGGCCCTCCCGGGTTCTGAAAAACCTATCGGGTCGTCGCCTCCAGGAAATCCAGCAGCGCGCGCAGATCCTCGGCATTGTCCACGCGCTGCACCGGCATCTTGGTGCCCGGCGTCACCTCGTCCGGGCCGCGGGTGAACAGGTCCGCGACCGTCTCCCGCGTCCAGATGATGTCGCCGCGCGCCAGCCGTTCCGAGTATTCATAGCCCGTCACACTGCCCATGCGGCGGCCGAACAGCCGGTGCAGATGCGGGCCGGCCATGTTGCCGCCCTCGGCCGACAGCGCATGGCAGGCGGAGCAGAAGCGCCAGACGCGGGCGCCATGCGGATCGACGCCAGCCGGCAGGTCCTGCGTGGTCTCGCCGCCGAGCGGGCCGATGGGCCGGCCGGTCGCGGCATCCCAGCGGCGCACGCGGCGATCCGTTCCCCCGGTCCAGAGGCTGCGCCCATCGGCGGAGAAGGTGACCGACCACACCGGCAGCCCCGGCCCTTCCAGCGTGTGCCGCAGCCGGAGCGACGCCACATCCCACAGCGTCACGCTGCCGCCGAGCGAACCGGCCGCCACCACCGACCCGTCCGGCGCGGCGGCCAGCGCGACCACGGGCCGCGCGCCCGCGCGCACCTCCCGCACCGCCCCGTCGGGCGAGACCAGGCGCAGCATCCCGTCCACGCTGCCGGTCGCCAGCGTGCCATCGGGGAGGGCAATCAGCGTGTTCAGGGGCAGCCCGAACTCCGCCAACAGCTTCGGCGGCTCCCCATCCGGCCACAGCCGCAGCGTGCCGTCGAAGCCGGCGGTGGCGACCAGGCCGCCGGGCAGGAAGGCGACGCCGTTCACATTCCCCCGATGGCCTTCCAGCACCCGCGCCTCGCCGCCCGCCAGCGGCCAGACCCGCGCCGTGCCGTCCCAGGCCGCGGACGCCAGGTGGCGCCCATCGGGCGACAGGGCCAGGGCGGCGACGGGCTCGCTATGGCCTTCCAGCACGGCGGCGGGCTGGGCGCCGGGCGCGGCGGGCCAGAGCGCGATGCGCCCATCCTCCCCGGCCGAGGCGAAGCCGCCATCGCGCAAGGGCGCCAGCGCGTTCACCGCCCCGGCATGCCAGCGCACCACCGCGCGGGCGCGGCCGGTCGTGGGATCCCAGACGATCATGGATTGGTCGAAGCCGGCCGAGGCCAGCGCGCCGCCGGACGCGGCCAGCGCCCGCACCGGCCCGCCATGCACCGCCTCCGCCGATTGCGCGGCGGCGGGCAGGGGAATGGCGGGGAGCAGAAGGGCGAGGAGGGGCAGCAGGCGGCGTGGCATCGGCATGGGGCGCACCATGCCCAAGACAACGGATCGTGCAACAGCCCCTTCGCCCGCCGCGCACGCGCCGCTACGCTTGGTCACCAGATGAGACAGGGGACGATGATGGCGGAGACTTCCGGCGAAGTGGCCTGGGCCAGGCTGACGGCGGCCGAGATCCAGGCGCGCGCGACCCCGGCGACGGTCGCGATCATCCCCGTCGCCTCGATCGAGCAGCACGGGCCGCACCTGGCGACCGGCGTGGACATGTGGCTGGCGACCGAGGTGGCGGAGCGCACGGCCCGCAAGCTGAAGGCGGCGGGGACGGAAGCGGTGGTCACGCCCTGCATCTGGACCGGGCTGGCCGAGCACCACATGGCCTTCGGCGGCACCCTGACCCTGGACGAGGCCAGCTTCGCCGCGACGGTCGGCGGCATCGCGCGATCCGTCGCGCGGCACGGCTTCCGCCGTATCGCGCTGCTCAACGGCCATGGCGGGAATATCGAGGCGATTTCCAGCGCCGCGATCGTGCTGACCCGCAGCCTCGGCGTGCCGGTGGTGGGCGCGACCTATTGGACCGCCAGCGCCGACCTGTTCGGCGCGATCCTGGAGGCGCAGGACAATGTGCTGCATGCCTGCGAGGCCGAGACATCGATGGTGATGGCGGTCCAGCCCGGCTGCGTGCGCGACGAGAACATCGCCCGCGCGGTGCCCACGCGCGCCGCGCTACCCGTCCCGCCTGGCTTCAAGCGCCAGCGCAGCTTCGCCGAGATGACCGATACCGGCGTGCTGGGCGACCCGCGCGCCGCCAGCCCCGGCAAGGGCGAAGCCCTGTTCGAGGCCGCCGCGACGCGGCTTTCGGAGGAACTGGCGCGCCCCGAGCTCTGGGCCTGATCCCATCTGCCGCAGGCACGAGCTGAACCCTCTCCCCCAACAGGGAGAGAGGGGGCCGCGCGGCCAGCAGCGCGCTCTCCGGGGCTTCGCCGTCCCCCTACCCGAACAGCACCAGGTCCCCCAGGCCGATCTGCCCTGGGGCCAACCCCGCCAGCAGCACGCCATCGCCGTCGCCCAGATCGATCCGCGTCCCGCTGCCCATCGCCGTGGCGCCAGCCCGCACCCCGGGCGCGGTTGCGCCGAAGCCGATCAGCAGCAGCTGGTCCTGGCCGGGGGTGAAGCCCTCGATTCGGTCGAAGCCGTCGCCCCGGCGCAGCACGAAGCTGTCGGCGCCGGAGCCGCCGACCAGCGTGTCATCCCCGCGCCCCCCTTCCAGCACGTCGCGCCCGCCTTCTGCCTCCAGCCGGTTGGCGGCCGCATTGCCGAGCAGCAGGTTGCTCTCCCCATTCCCGATCCCACCGTACCCGCCAGGGCCGAGGCGCAGGATCTCGACCCCCGCCGGCAGGGTCAGGGGCAGCGACGTCTCCACGATCAGCGTGTCGATCTCCTCGTGCCGCGCGGGGGCCTCGATGATCCGGTCGTCCTGGTCCTGCGCCACGAAGCTGTCGGGCCCGTCGCCGCCGACCAGCGTGTCGGCGCCGGCGCCGCCCAGCAGCAGATCGGGGCCGTCGCGGCCTTCCAGCAGGTCGGGCCCGGCGCCACCCTCCAGCCGGTTGGCGGCCTGGTTGCCGCGCAGCGTGTCCGCCCCCGCCCCGCCGATCGCGTTCTCGATCAGGGAAGCGGGGTTGTCCTGGTGCAGCAGGCTGTTGAAGACATTGCCCCGCGCCTTTGTGCCGTCGCGCAGGTCGAGGGTCGCGAGCTGCCCCGCGGACAGCACGGAAAACCCGCCCGGCGCCAAATCCACCGCCGCGCCGCCGGCGTAGTTGGACAGGTCGTAGGTGTCGGTGCCGCCGCCGTCCCAGATGGTCAGGAAGACACGGTTGGCGCTGCCGCCCGCGCCGTCGCCGGGCGCGCCCTGGCCGATGCCGTCGATGAAGGTCTCGCCGGTCTGGGGATCCCAGCCATAGCGCGTATCGCCGGCACGGTACGTGAAATCCGCCCCGTACATCGCCTGGAGCGCCGCGATGTCCAGCATCATCCAGCCCTGGGCATAGTCGAAGGTCCCGTTGGTGTAGCCAAGGTTGCTCGGCGCCCCGGTGCGGGACCGGTAGGACATGACGGTGAATTCCATGCTGTCCCATTCGAGCGGCATGGGACCGAAGCCGTTCCAGCTTTCATGCGGATGCTTCAGGCCCAACGCATGGCCCAGCTCATGCACCGCCACCATGAACTGATAGGTGCCGAGCAGGGGGGCATCGAAGTTGATGCGCCGGCCGAACCAGACATCCCCGCCTTCCCGCGCATTCGGGTAGTAGGCCCAGGCGGTGGAGGGGGCAGAGGAGCTGGCAATGCGGATATCCGCCCATCGCGGCTGCGTTTCCTCGACCAAGGCAAGGCCGGTGAAGTCCACCACGCCCGCGCCCGGGCTGCCGGGCCCCCCGGTGACGCCCGCTTCTCCACCCAGCAGCATCTTGCGGATCGCATCCTGCATGGCGTCGCCCGTGCGGGCGAAGCCGCGGGCGGGTTCCGAGCTGCCGTAGAAGCCCTCGTAATCGGCGGCGGAGCGGGTGAAGCCGAAGCTCACCGGATCGCCGCCGGACCAGGCAAAACCGCTCAGCAGCCCATCCGTGCCGGCATGGCCGCTCGGCGTCAGGTGGAAGCGGGGCGCGGTGTCCTGTGGCGCATCGGCCAGCGGGCGAGAGGGGCGCGCGGGCGCGTCGAGCCCGAGACCGGGCGAAGCCCGGCACATCCAGCACATGGGGGATGGATCGCTGCAGGTCCGGCGCGGCGGCCGGCGTCATGCCTGGGCCTGCCACCGCCTTCTGCGGGACGCGGGGCCGTACGCCGGCTCACCCCGTGAGACAGGTGATACGCGACGAGGATGAAGACCGGGTGAAGCCCCGGATGCGGGGGGTGGCGTTGAACCCGGGCGCGGTCCGCGCTAACGGGGGGACATTGGTGGGGCGTCGCCAAGCGGTAAGGCAGCGGTTTTTGGTACCGCCATTCCCAGGTTCGAATCCTGGCGCCCCAACCACCCAGTCTGCCCTGTGTGCCGAGGACCGGCATTTTCCCGGCCCTGCGCTGAAAGGGCCGCAGCCTGCGGGGTTTTCTGGCCGCTTAAGCGGCCCTGCCATTCCAGAGACGCCGGATGTGGCCGCCAAGGCGCCCCTTTGGGCACCGCGTCTCAAATGCCGCTTTAGGAGGTTTTGAAATCGACCGCGATGCGGATGACGCGGCCCGGCTCAGCCGAAGCCGAGCGCCTGGCGCTGTTCGGCCCATCCGGTCGGCAACTGCACCTGCTTCATGAGCCGGTTCACCGTCAGCCCCTGCGGCTCCAGCCCAGCCAGGATCGCCTCGACGATGTCAGGGGCGAGATAGGCAAGCCGCAGCAGGCGCAGGATGTAGGTCCGCCCGACACCCTCTCGCTCCGCCAGCGTGTCGATCGATGTGCCATCCTTCGTAATCGTCTGGCGCAGCGCATAGGCTTTGGCGATGAGCCGGGCGAGGGGCGTGTCGGCACCGGTCGGCCCGCCACTGCCGTCGATGACGATGGCGATCTCCTTGCCTGTTCTCCGCAGCCGCGCCGGGATCGAGAGTGAGGTCAGCGGCTCCGGCTCATCGCTGTCCTGGTCACCTGACTTTCCTGCCGACGCATCCCCCATCAGCAGCGCGCGGAGGACGCGCAACGCAATCTGCACCTCCACATGTTCAGGATGCAGCGTGACGCGATGTAGCAAGCCCTGAAGCATCGTCGCCTGCCCAGTGCTGCTCCAGCGCTCGGCCAGATCCGTCGCACCCAGCAGAACCCGCTGCTGGTCCTGTGCTCCCTCCGGCAGCAGGCCCTTCTCCCGAAGAGTCCCGAACAGGCCGGCATGATCACCCAGCAGCATCTCGACGCGTTGGAGAACCAAGCGTTCCACCTGCTCCGCCGGCACGCGGACCGCATCGCTCGCGTCCGCCCGCAATCCCGTCACGAGCCGGCGTGAGGTGTAGTAACGGTACCGCCGGCCGCCCTTGCTCGCGTAGGTCGAAACCAGTTTGTCGCCTGTTGTGTCGAACAGCAGGCCAGCCAGTGGGCCCTGACCCGATGCACGGGGGCGGTTCTGGGTGTTGGCGCGTTGCTCAGCGAGGCGCCGCTGTACTGCCTCCCACAGTGCCTGATCCACGATGGCCTCGTGCTGGCCAGGATAGGCCGAGCCCTTGTGGCTGACCTCGCCGCGATAGATGCGGTTCTGCAGCAGATGGTAGAGCGGCCCGCGGCCCAGAGGCTGGCCTGACTTGCCGACAGTGCCCGCCTGTTCCAGTTGCTGTTGCAAAAGCCGCACCGAGCCCAGCTGGAGATAGGCGGCAAAGATGTGCTGCACGGTTGCGGCCTCGTGCGGCTCGACCATTAACTTCCTCTCGTGAACCCGATAGCCAAGCGGGACAGAGCCGCCCATCCACATGCCTTTGCGCTTGGAGGCAGCGATCTTGTCGCGGATGCGCTCGGCGGTGACCTCGCGCTCGAACTGCGCAAAGGACAGCAGCATGTTGAGGGTCAGCCTCCCCATGCTGGTGGTCGTGTTGAATTGCTGGGTGACGGAGACGAAGCTGACGCCCTGGGCATCGAAGGCTTCGACGATCTTGGCAAAGTCCGAGAGCGATCGCGTCAGACGATCGACCTTGTACACCACCACTAGATCCACGCGGCCCGCCCGGATATCGACGAGTAGGCGCTGCATCGCGGGCCGCTCCAGCGTGCCACCCGAGAGGCCGCCATCGTCGTAGCGTGCGGGGAGGGCGGCCCAGCCCTCATGGTGTTGGCTGCGAATATAGGCCTCGCAAGCTTCGCGCTGGGCGTCGAGGGAGTTGAAGGCCTGCTCCAGCCCCTCCTCGGAGGATTTCCGCGTGTAGATGGCGCAGCGTAGGATGCCGCCGCCCTTGCCCGAACTGGGGTGGGCGTTAGCCATTGGGTGCGCCCTTCTGGGCCACTTCCTTAGCGACGAGCCCGAAGAACCTGGGCCCGGACCAGTGGGCGCCGGTGATTTCGCGGGCGATGAGGGTGAGCGAGCGATAGACGCGGCCTCTGAACTCGAAGCCCGTCTCACGGACGGCAACGGTATGGGTTTGGCCATGCCAACTGCGGACCAGCGTCATGCCTGGCCGCAGGTGGGTCCGTGCAGTGCGGGGACGTTTCCCACGCCCGGATGGGGCTAAGCGTTCGAGTTGCCACTGTGTAGCTGGCCCGACGCCACCGAAGGCGCGCTCCTGCCAACGATGCGCAACACCGCGCAGCAGAAGATCACGCGTGAGGTCGAGAGGCGGTTCCCTGCCATAGGCCTGTTGCCAGTCGACCCGCAGCATGTCGGCTGACGCGGCAGTCAGACGTACCAGCGCGTCATGGACTGCGTTGGGGGATGGCGCGCAGCCACCCCCCTGCGTTTGCGTTCTCGCTTTGCGCATTAGCTGCGCGTGGTGAGGCGGTAGGCCTTGCGTCCGTCGTGTTCGGCGAGGTTCACAGCGAAGCCGCGCTGACGCAGGCGGCAGAGTGCAGCGCGGGTGGTGTGGGGCAGCCATCCGGTCGTGGCAGAAAGTTCGGCCAGCGTCGCGCCAGCCTCGCTCGAAACGGCGGTCATGATGATGCCGAGCTTGCCGGTCGGGGCGCCGTCTAGGACGGCTGGCGGTGTTGCCCGAGCCGCGGGCGCGGCTGGCGAACTGGCGCGTGGTGTCCTGTTCGGTGCCGGGCGGCGCCCCTTTGAGGATGGAAGAACGCTACGCCGAGGGGCGGCTTTGGCAACAGGTCGGGTGGTCTTAGGCTTCGGCATCGGATGGTGCTCCTGGGACACCGCCCCATGCGGTGCTCCCACCACCCAAAGCCCGGGGCTACCGGGCAGTGCGCGCTCTGAGCCCTGTCAGCGCTCCGCGTGCAGACAGCAATGCTTCGTTCGAAAGCGAAGTCGAGCGAAATCACGTATCGGACCGGCCAGGAACTCCACCCGTTCGCAGGTTCAAATCGGGGACGCGCAACCGACGATACCAATACACCGCCGTGACCATCTGAAGCACGCCAGCTAAGCCCAAACGTACGTTCGAGGCCGTTGCAATGAGGGGCAAGCTCCTCCAGCGATCAGCGTGCCAGGACAATTTGCGGCCCAGATAGGCCGGTTTCAGCAGGTACGAGCAGGCCTTCCCACCCCGCGGCGACCAGACAGGCCAGTCGGGCCGCGGAGGCAAGGGTTCCGGATATGCGTTTCTGGGCGGATAGGTCTGCGGGTCCGGCTCATGCTGGCTCCAACTACGCCATCCTGCCTATCAGGTCGCAGCCACGACCAAGCGGTGCAAGGCCGCCCGATCGGGATAGCGGGACGGCTCCTCCCCTTCGCCACACGCGACCTCCTATCGGACGCCATCGGGCGCAATCCGGCCCAGGGTATCGCATGGCGCGCGCTCATCCTTGGGAAACGGGACTGGCGCGAAGCAGCCAGCGCCGCGATGCGCGCGACGTGAATATCGCAACTGGCACCGTTGAACTCCGCCGTGCGTGCCGTGCGGAAACGGTCCGCGCCGAGCGGAAGGGCAACAGCGCTTCAGAATCGCCCATCCTTGCCATGGAAGCTTCATGTCGATGCCAACGCTCTGACACGCGCCCAGGCCATGTCTTGCGCTGCAGCGCGTGCGTGCAATTTGCCCGCCACCGCGCTTCGGTCCTTGGCGTCGTTGAGCCGTCACGCATCGCAATTCGAGGTTGGCCATGACGGTTCGGATTATTCAGATCTCCGATACCCACCTCTCCGAGAGGCGTCCGCAGTTCCAGGACAATTTCGAGACCCTGTGCGCTTGGCTCCACAGAAATCCGCCGGATCTCCTCATCTGTACGGGCGACATCTCGCTCGATGGCGCTGACAGCGAGGACGACCTCCGCTTTGCCGCCGAGCAATTGGCACGCCTGCCCACGCGCTGCCTCGTCATCCCCGGCAACCACGATGTCGGGGACTTCGCTGAACTGGACTCCCCGCAGGTGACCAACGCCGAAAGGCTGGCGCGCTGGCGCGCTGTCCTCGGCCCGGACCACTTCGTCGAAGACGTGCCGGGCTGGCGCCTGATCGGGCTCAATACGCAGACCATGGGCAGTGGCTTGGCGGAAGAAGCAGCGCAGACCGATGCCTTGGCCAATGCGGTCGTCGGCGCCGATGGACGAGCCGTTGCCCTCTTTCTCCATAAACCGCTCTGCCGGGATCGCCTCGACGATGCCGAGATGAATTACTGGTCCGTCCTGGCGCCGGCCCGGGACAAGGTGTTGCGCGCCTTCGGGCATAGGCTGCCGCGCTTCGTCGCCTCCGGCCATATCCATCAGTGGCGCGACCACGCGCCTGCGGGCCTACGCCAGATCTGGGGCCCGGCCATCTCCTTCATCGTGGGCGAAGAGCAGCAGCCGAGCCTCGGCAGCAAGCTGCTCGGCGCGGTCGAGCATCTGCTGCATCCGGATGGCACGCATGCCAGCCGGCTGCTGACGCTCGATGGCCTCGCGCTGCACGACATCACCAAGATCCCCGGCCTCTACGCCCCAACCGAGGTCGATAGCTGACCCGCAGCCGAACGGAGATACGACCATGAATCGTCGCCAAATGTTGCTGTCCGGCCTTGCCGCCGGTCTCGCCGCCAGCCCGGCCGCCGCCCAGGCCGCCCGCGCCACCTGCTACAACTGCCCCCCGGAATGGGCGGATTGGGGCGGGATGCTGCGGCTGCTGCAAAGCCGGATCGGCCTGACCGTGCCGCCCGACAACAAGAATTCCGGCCAGGCCCTGGCGGCGCTGATCGCCGAACGCGCGCGTCCCGTGGCCGATGTCGTCTATCTCGGCGGCCAGGTGGGCCCTCAGGCGCGCGAGGCGGGCGTGCTTGCCCCCTACAAGCCGGCCCGCTTCGACCGCATCCCGGCCGGGCTGAAGGATGAGGACGGCCATTGGTTCACCATCCACTCCGGCACGCTCGGCCTGTTCGTGAACACCCGCGCGCTCGGCAACCGTCCGGTGCCGCAGAGCTGGAACGATCTGCTGAACCCGGCCTATCGCGGGATGGTCGGCTATCTCGACCCGACCTCCGCCGCCGTTGGCCAGGTGGGCGTGGTCGCGGTCAACCTGGCGCTGGGCGGGACTTACGAGAATTTCGACCCGGCGATGGCCTTCTTCCGCCGCCTGCAGGCCAATCAGCCAATCGTGCCGAAGCAGACCGCCTATGCGCGCGTCCTGTCGGGCGAGATCCCGATCCTGCTCGACTACGACTTTAACGCCTATCGCGCGCAATACAGCGATGGCGCGCCGACGCGCTTTGTCATCCCGGCGGAAGGCACGCAGACGCTGCCCTATGTCATGGGCCTCGTCGCAAATGGGCCGAACCCGGATCATGGCCGTCGGATGCTGGACTTCCTGCTGTCCGACGAAGGCCAGCGGCATTGGGCCGGCGCGTATCTTCGTCCGGTCTTCCCGGAGCTGATGCCCGAGGCCGCTCAGGCCCGCTTCCTGCCGGCGGCGGATTATGCCCGCGCCACGCCGCTCGATGTCCGCCGCCTGGCCGGCGCGGTGCGCTCGCTCGCGGACCGCTACCAGCGCGAGATCGGCTGATGCCGGACCGCCTGCGCGCGGCGCTTCTCATCGCGCCCGCGCTGGCGGTTTTCCTGGCCTTCTTCCTGGTGCCGCTCGGCCAGCTTGCGGTGGCCGGCGGCGCCGGGGGCTATGCCACGATTCTCGCCGAGCCCCGCTACCTGCGCAGCCTCGGCTCCACCCTGCTGGTCGCGGCGGCCACCACGGCCATCACCCTCGGCATCGCGACCGCAGTCGGGTTGTTCCTGGCGCGAGCGCGATTTCGCGGGCGGTCCACGCTGCTCGCGCTGCTGACCCTGCCGCTGGCCTTCCCCGGCGTGGTCGTGGGCTACCTCGTCATCATGCTCGCGGGGCGACAGGGGCTGGTGGCGGAGGTGTCGATGGCCTTGGGCGGCGAGCGGATCGTCTTCGCCTATTCGCTGGCCGGGCTGCTGCTCGGCTATGTGTATTTCTCGATCCCCCGCACGCTGCTGACGGTCATGGCCGCGGCCGAGAAGCTCGACCCGAAGCTCGAAGAGGCTGCGCGGTCGCTCGGCGCATCCTCCTTCGGTGTCTTGCGGGATGTGCTGCTGCCCGGCCTCGCGCCGGCGCTGACGGCAGCCGGCGCGATTTGCTTCGCCACCGCCACGGGGGCCTTCGGCACCGCCTTCGCGCTGGCCTCCCGCATCGATGTGCTGCCGATGGTGATCTATACGGAGTTCACCCTGCAGGCGAACCTCGCTGTGGCCGCGGCGCTGTCCTTCATCCTCGGGCTTGCCACCTGGGCTGTCCTGGCCTTGGCGCGCGGCGCGAGCGGGGGTGCAGCGGCATGAGGCGCGGCCTCGGCTTCTGGACCGGGCTCGGCTTCACCTTGCTGATCTCGGCCTTCCTGATCCTCCCGGTGCTCGCCTCCGTGGTGGCGGGTGTGACGACGAACCAGTTCATCGGCCTGTCGAGCGGGTTGACCACGCGCTGGGTGCTGGAGGTCTGGGCGAATTACGGCGGCACGGTGCTGCTCTCGCTGCAGATCGCGCTGGCGACGCTCGCCGTGAGCCTGCTGCTGGGCATCCCTGCGGCCTATGTGCTGGCGCGGCATGCGGGCGTGACGGCGCGGCTGGTCGAGGAAGCGCTGGTGATGCCGGTCGCGGTGCCCGGACTTGCCACGGCGCTCGGGCTGATCCTGGCCTATGGCGCGGCCGGCGATCTGCGGTCGTCCTGGCTGTTCATCCTGGTCGGGCATGTCGTCTTCTGCCTGCCCTTCATGGTGCGCTCCGTCCTGGCCGTGCTGCTGGCGATCGACCTCAAGGCGCTGGAGGAAGCGGCGCGGGCCTGCGGCGCGGGCTGGACGCGACGCTTCCTCGGCGTGGTGCTCCCGAACATCCAGGGCGGCATCCTGGCCGGCAGCCTGATGGTCGTCACACTCTCGCTCGGCGAGTTCAACATGACACTGCTGCTGCACACGCCCTTCACCCGTACCCTGCCGGTCGGCCTCGCCGATGCCTACACGGCGCTGCGGACCGAGATGGCTTCGGCCTATACCCTCATCTTCTTCGCGCTGATCGTGCCGCTGCTGAGCCTGATGCAATGGGCGGCGAGCCGTGCGGAGCGTCTCGGGACCCTGCGATGAGCGTTGCCATCACCCTGCGCGGCTGCGCCAAGACCTGGCCGGGGGGCACTAAGGCGGTCTGGCCGCTCGATCTCGAGATCGCGGCGGGGGAAACGCTGGTGCTGCTCGGCCCTTCGGGATGCGGCAAGACCACTCTGCTGCGGCTGATCGCAGGGCTCGAGGCGCCCGATGCGGGCGGCCAGGTGCTGTTCGACGGCGAGGATGTGACCCGCCTGCCGATCGAGCGGCGTAATGTCGGCATGGTGTTCCAATCCTACGCGCTGTTCCCGAACATGGATGTGGCGGGGAACATCGGCTACGGGCTTCGCGTGCGTGGCGTGCCGCGCGCCGATCTGCTTCAGCGCGTGGATGAGATGCTGGAGATGATGCGCCTGACCGACCTGCGCGGCCGGCGGATCGAGGCCTTGTCGGGGGGGCAGCGGCAACGGGTTGCGCTGGCCCGTGCCATCGCGCCACGCCCACGGGTGCTGCTGCTGGACGAGCCGCTCTCTGCCTTGGATGCACGCCTGCGCGACCAGCTGCGGCAAGAGATCGACGCGCTGCTGCGTGAGCTCGGCATCACCGCGGTCTATGTCACCCACGACCAGGCCGAGGCGATGGCGCTTGGCGACCGGATCTGCGCCATGGAAGGCGGCCGGATCGCGCAGATCGGCTCGGCGCGGGAGCTGTACCACCGGCCGGCCAGCGAATTCGTGGCCGGCTTCGTGGGCGATACGAACAGGCTCTCGACCCGCGCCGGCGTACTGCTTGTCAGGCCGGAGGAACTCGTGCTGAGCCCTTGCGCAGATGGTCCCTTCACCGTCCTGCGCGCGACCTTTCTCGGGCCGGTCGTCCGGCTGCTCATCCGGCATGGCGCTGGACAGGAGCTTCGCGCCGATGTGCCGGATCACGAGGCACCGCCGCCCGGCACACGCCTTGCGCTGGGCATTCGCAAGCCCGGCGCGGCGGAGGTGACGCCCCTCGACGCGGCCGGCGCGGAGATCCTGCCGGGTGACTGAGCCGCGGCCGGCATCCGTTATGGTGGCCGCGCAAACGGAGCGGGCAGCCAATCGATCGAAGCTGCCTCAAGCTTGCTAACCGGCAGGACGCGCGGCCTTCGCTGCGCCCCGACCGCTCACTGCCGTGTCGGCACGATGTGGCGGTGCAGCAACCCGAGCGGAACCAGTGCGACGATACCGACCAGTAGCGCTGCGGCCAGCGCGGTGGTCGGGCCGAAGCCCTCCAGCCCGGCCGCGAACAGGAAGGGCGCGCCCGCGCCCAGCACGGTACGGATCGCTGCGAGCCGGCCGAGACGCGCGCCATAGCCCGCCGCGCCGAACAGGGCGAGCGGGACGCTGCCGCGTACGATGCTCGACAGACCCGCCCCGAGCCCGAACAGCATCGCGAAGCCAGCCCCCGCCAGCACTGGATCGACTGGCAGCAGGAGCATGAGGATCGCGGCCGGCAGCGCCGCAGCGGACACCAGCGCGACTGTCAGCGGATGCAGCGCCCGCCAGAACAGCGCATCCACCAGCCGGATCAGCACCTGCGCCGGCCCCATCAGCATGGCAACCAGGTAGGCGGCAGTGCCGAGCTCGAGCGCCTGCAGCACCGGGACGAGATGGACCGTGACCGCTGCGGTCAGCACCCCGCTCAGCGCGAAGCTCACCGCGACGGCCCAAAAGGCGAGCTGCGCCGCCCTGCCTGCGAGGGGCGAGCCGAATTCCTGCCGCGCCTCCCGCCCGGTGCCGCCAAGCGCCTCTCCACGTGGCCGCGCGGCGATCCAGGCATGCAGCGGCAGCGCGACCAGCAGGTGCAGCGCGGCAAAGGCCGCATAGGTCCCCCGCCAGCCAAGCACCTCCACCAGCCAGCCCGTCAGCGGCCAGAAGATGGTGGAGGCGAAGCCCGCGATCAGCGTGAGATGCGTGATGGCCCGCCGGGCCTCCGCCCGGCCGAGCGCGGCCAGCGTCGCGAAGGCGGCATCATACAGCACAGCGATACCGACCACCTCGATGGCGATGACGCAGGCGCCGAAGGTCCAAAGAGTGGGCGCGGCAGCCAGGCCGCCGACCAGGATCGCGATGACGAGGCTTCCGGCGGCCATAATGCGCGGCGCGCCGTAGCGGTCCATCCAGGCACCGAGTTGCGGTGCGACGAGCCCGCCTGCGAGCAGCCCGACCGAGAAGATGGCGTAAAGCGAGGTGAGCGAGGTGCCGAACTCCCCCGCGATGGCGGGCGCCAGGATGGCGTAGGCGTAGTACAGCGTGCCGTAGCCGATCACCTGCGTCGCGCCGAGCGCGAGCACGACCGGAAGCAGGCGGGGGCCGCCCCGCGGTGGCGCGGACGCGGCAGCCTGGTCGAGGGACATGGGCAGCTTCAGTCCCCGCGGCCGTGCTGGTGGCGGCCCGGCCAGCCCGTGACACGGGGCGGCACGGCGCAAGAGGCAAGGCGTTTGGCCGCATATGCGGCGCCTATTGGACACCCACCCAGGGTCGCGTGCGCGAGCCGCGTTGCGGTGGCCGGGTCACGCGTCGCCTCGGTCGAAGCGGCCTTGGACCTCGGACAGCAGTCGGTCATCGGGGGATTCGCTCGCAAAGGTCGCACGCTTGATACTTCAAGGGTCGAGGCATTGCACGATAACCAGCGACTCAAACGCGCGTCACGAGCTGCATCCATCGCAGTCCACGTCTTGTCTGCGCGCATGGTCAGCGGCCGTGAATGACCGCCCGGTATCCTGCAATGCCGCCGTCGCCTCGCGCCAAGCGTCGAGGGCGCCCCGGAAGGTGGCACGCCCAGTGGCGGTGAGTTGGTAGACGCGGCGCTGCCGGCCGCGCCGCCAGGCAGACCGCTCAGTGCAGCCCGCCGGCGAAGCCACGGCTCAGCGCCCGATGCACGACGCCCAAGAGCAACAGCACCGGCAAGGACGCCAGGACGCCGATGGCGGACAACTGTCCCCACATCGTCTCGTCCTCGTTGATCCGCGTGGCGATGAAGGTCGGCAGGGTGAAGTTGCCGGGCGACTGCACGAAGAGGAAGGCGAAGAGGAACTCGTTCCAGGCCGTGATCGCCACCAGCACCGCCGTCGCGGCAAGCCCCGGGGCGAGCATCGGCAGGAGGATGTCACGGAAGATGCGCCCAAGCCCGGCGCCATCCATCCGCGCCGCTTCCTCATAGATCGGCGGGATATCCCGCACGAAGCCGAGCAGCATCCAGATCGCGAAGGGCAGGGCATAGATCTGATGCACGAGAACCAGCCCCGCCAAGGTATCGAGCAACCCGAGCGCGCGGAGCACCTGATACAGCGGAACAGCCAGCACGATCGGCGGCGTCAGCTTGACCAGGAGGACGAAAATCAGAAAGGCGGCGTCGAGCCGACGTGGAAAACGCAGCCGCGCCAGCGCATAGGCGGCGGGGACCGCCGCGGCTAGAGCGAGCAGCGTCGCACCTGCCGTCACGAGGATGCTGTTCCATGCAGCCCGCCCGACGCGCGCTTCCGCGACCGCCGTGTAGTGGTCGAGTGTCGGCGCGCCTGGCCAAAGCGTTGCGGGCGCGGCGATGTACTCGGCGGTCGGCTTCACCGAGGTCGCCAGCATCCAGAGGAGCGGGAGCGCGAACAGCGTCGCCATGGCGACCGCCGCCATCACCCGAACGATACCCGCCGGACGATCCGTCATGCGTCGGTTCGCATCATCCGGCGCGCCTGCAGTGCGGCCAGCAGCCCAGCGAAGGCCACCATCACCAGCGCCGCCGCGCTCGCCATGCCGATGTCGAAGAAGCGGAAGGCAAGGCGATGCACATGCATCGAGAGGGTCTCGGTCGCATTTCCCGGCCCACCGCCGGTCATCGCATAGACCTTGTCGAACAGCTTGAAGCTGTCGAGGGTGCGCATGAGCGCGGCGACCAGCAGATAGGGCGCCAGCAGCGGCAGCGTCACATCGCGGAAGCGGCGCCAGGCCCCGGCGCCGTCGACCCGCGCCGCCTCATGCAACTCCGGCGGGATGGAGCGCAGCCCGGCATAGAGGATCAGGAAGCAGAAGGGCGTCGCCTGCCAGATATCCGCCAAGGCGATCGCGGGCAGCGCGAGGGTCGGGTCGAACAGCCAGGGCAGGCCCGCGAGCCCCAAGGACCGCAGCGTCGCGTTCAGGAAGCCGAGATCGTAGTGGAACCAGGCGCGCCAGATCGCGCCCACCACGATCGTGGACAGCACATAGGGCGCCAGCAGGACCAGTGTCACAAGGCGCCGCCCGCGGAACGCTCGGTCAAGCAGCAGCGCCAGCGCAAGGCCGAGCAGCACCTCGGCGATGGTGGCCATCAGCGCGAAGACAACCGTATTCCATGCCGCGCGGCGGAAGCCGCGCCCCTCCCAGAGCTCGACGAAGTTGTCGAGCCCGACGAAGCGCGCATCGGCAAAGCCATGGTCGGTCGCCGTGAAGGACAGCAGAACGACGCGCGCCAGCGGGTAAAGGGTGAGCAACGCGAACAGCGCCAGGGCCGGCGCCAGCAGAAGCAGGAGAAGACGAGGCCGGACAGGGCCGGCCTCGCCCGTTGGTTGCGTCAACGCGCCAGGGCCCGCTGGATCTGACGGTTGGCCTCAGCCAGCGCGTCGCGCGGGCTAGCCTGGCCGATCAGCGCGATCTGCAGCTGTTCGCCCAGGATCGCCTCGACGCGGTTCCATTGCGTGATCCGCGGGCGGGGCTGCGCGGCTTCCAGTGCGGCGAGCTGCGCGGGGAACCAGCGGAAGCGCGCGACGAGGTCCGGATCGTTGTAGAGCGCGGCGAGGGTCGGCGGATTGCCGGTTTCGATGGCGATGCGCTTCTGATTCTCGGCGGAGACAACGAAGCGGATGAAGTCCGCCGCGCGCGCCGCGTTCGGGCTGTCGGCCGCGACGCCGAGCAACCAGGCGCCCAGCATCGGCGCGGGCCCGCGCGTTTCGCCCGGCGGAGAGACCAGCGCCACCTGGCCCGCGACGCGCGAGCGGCTGGCATCATCCAGCGTGCCGGCCCAGCCGGGCCAGTATTCCATCGCGATGGCCAGCCGGCCCTGTTCCATTGCCTGGCGGACTTCGTTGGCGTTCCAAGTCTCCACGCCGCGCGGCAGCATGGGGCGCAGCGACAGGAAATAGTCGAGGGCGGCCAGCGCCTGCGGGCTGTCGAGCGCCGCGCGGCCCTGCGCGTCCACCACAGCGCCGCCGAAGGCACCGAGAACGGGCAGGAAGCCGGTGACAATGGGGTTCCCGCGCATACCGCGGAAGGCGATCGGCGCCACCTCCGGCTCACGCTGCTGCAAGGCACGTGCGGCGGCCGCGACTTCGGTCCAGGTCGTCGGCGCGGCGATACCGTGGCGGGCCAGCAGATCGGTGCGATAGGCAAACATCGCGACATTGCCGACCATCGGCGCCGCGAAGCGTTGGCCCGCCGGCCCGCGCGAGACCGCTTCCGCCGATCGCACGAAGCCGCCCGGCACGCCGCCGAGCCGGTCGAGATCGGCGAGCCAGCCATTCGCCATGAATTCCGGCGCCCAGATATCGTCCAGCATCAGGACATCGAGCGCACGGGTCCGTTCCCGCGCATTCAGCGCCATGCGTTCATAGAGCGGGCCGCCCGGCAGTTCGAGCCGCTCGATGCGCAGCCCAGGGTGACGAGCCTGATAGGCCTCCACCATGGCGCCGAGGGCAGTTCCGAAGGCCGCGTCGCGACCTGCGATGACAAGCCGCTCCTGGGCAGCCGCCGGCGCAAGGCCGGTCAGCACGAAGGCGGCAGCAAGGAAGGTTCGACGCAACGACAGCACGGCAGCCTCACGATCCGATTGGCCGCCTATGATCCCGCGCCTAGATGACAAACCACGGTCACTCTTCTTGCGCGCTGATGAAGAGCCAACACCCGCTGACTAGCCGATGATGCGTCGGCGCGCTGCGCCCGAGGCCTGTTCCACCGCGATCACGAGCAGCAGGATCGCGAGGATGGCCGCTGCGGCTTCCGCGTAGTTGAACAGGTCCATCGACACTTTCAGCTCCATGCCGATGCCGCCCGCGCCGACCAGGCCAAGCACCACGCCCCCGCGCGTGGCCTTCTCCAGGCAGAAGAGGCTTGTGGTGACCATCGATGGCATGGCGGCCGGCAGCACGGCGGCCATCAGCACGCCGATGCGGGGGGCGCCAGCGGCTGCCAGGGCCTCCTGCGGCCCCTTCTCCTGCTCCTCCATCGCATCGGCGAAGAACCGCGCGGCATAGCCCATCGTGTCGACCATCAGGGCCAGCGTCCCCGCGAAGGGGCCAAGCCCGACCGCGACCACGAAGATCAGCGCCCAGACAACGTCCGGGACGGTGCGGAAGACCGCGATCAGCGACCGCGCCGCGGCGCGCAGCGGCCAGGATGGGGTCAGGGACCGGCAGGCCAGCACCGCAAGCGGAACAGAGAGCACCACGCCAAGCACGGTCCCCGCCAAGGCCATGTGGAAGGTCTCGAGCAAGGAGTAGAAGACCCTGTCCCAGCGATCATGCGATGGCGGGACCATCTCGCCCAGGATGCGCATCATCTGCGGCAGGCCGCCGACCAGATCGGACACCGAGAAGCCGACGCCTTGGAAGGAGGAGATGACGAGCGCCGCAGCGGCGATGAGCAAGGCGAAGGACAGCGCGGAGGGCCTCTCAAGGCGCGGGGGCGCGGGACGCTCAGTCAAAGAACCGCTCCAGTTCCTCGGGCCTTGCCGCCCCGGCCGATACATCGAGCGCCACGGCACCGCCGCGGAGCCCGACGATCCGATCGGCGAAGTGCAAGGCGTGCTCCATATGATGAGTGGTGAACAGGACGGTGATGTTGCGTTGGCGCGCCAGATCGGCCAGCAGCGCCATCACCTCTCTCCCCGCGACCGGATCGAGCGACGCCACGGGTTCGTCCGCCAAGATCAGATCGGGGCGCTGCATCAGGGCCCGTGCGATGGCGACGCGCTGAGACTGCCCGCCGGAGAGCGCATCGGCCCGGCGCAGGGCGATCTCGGCCAGGCCAACCTCCTCCAGGCACTGCATCGCCTCGGCGCGGAGCGCGGCCGGCGCCAGAAGCTGGTGCCAGGCCCTGGCATGCGCGCGGGCGATCGCGCCATGTGTCACGTTGGACAGCGCGGACAGGCGCGGCACGAGGTTGTGGCGCTGAAAAACGAATCCGACGCGCGCGCGCAGCCGGCGGAGTTCGCGGGGCCGCAGGCGACCGGGATCCTGGCCGAGCACCTCGACCGCGCCAGCATCCGGCTCGACCAGCCGCAACAGGCAGCGGAGCAGGGTCGACTTACCGGCCCCGTTCGCGCCGATCAGCGCGCATAGCTCGCCCCGCGGCACACGGAGCGAGACGCCCCGTAGCACATCGGTGGCGCCGAAGCGCTTCGTCAGCCCCTCGACGCCGATGTCATGCAGACCGCCCCGCACATCAAGCGGGGCGGCCTCGACTTGTAGCGCCGCGCTCAATTGCCGACGAAGTCGGAGAATTGCGGCTGGCCGATCGTACGGTACATGGCCCGCACATAGTTATAGTCGGCGTCGCGGGGCGTCGGCAGGAACACGCCGCCAACATACTTCTGGTTGTTGTCGGTGGCGGTGAGGGCGCGCCACATATCGGCGGAGTTGTCCACGAACAGGCGGCGAACCATGTCCACCGTCTCGGCCGGGACATGCGTCCCCGCGACCATCACATCGTCCGGCAGGTCGCGCCCGCGGCCGATCACCCGCAGGGTCAGGTCTGGGAAGCGCTGGCGGAACTGCACGATATCGGTGTGGTTCACGCCGAGCGCCGCGATGTCGCCCCGCCGCAAACCTTCGATCGCGACGTTGCGCGAGACATGGACCGCCTGGACATCGCGGCGCGGATCCAAGCCGAGATCGGCGAGGACCTGCATGGGCCCGAGGTGGCGGCTGGTCGAACCGACATCGCCGAAGGCGACGCGCCGGCCCCGCAGGTCCGCCGGCGCCTGGAACTCGCTGCGCGCCAGCACGACGATGTTGGAGAAATAGTCCGGCCGCTGGAAGGTCACGACGGGCACGGCATTGGTGCGCTGCCGGAAGACGACGTACTCAGCCGGACCGGTGAGCACGAAATCCACGCGCCGCGCGTTGAGCGCCTCGACAGCCGCGGTGCGGCTATTGACCGCGAAGAAGCGCAGCTCGGTGCCCGACAGGCGCTGGAACGCGTCGCGGAAGGGCCCGAAATCGCGCTGCACTTCCTCAAGGCCCGGGACATCCGTGATGGCCAGCGAGATGCTGCGCGTCTGCGCGGCCAAGCGGGCCAGCGGCAGGGCGGACAGCGCCAGTGCGGTGCCGAGAAGAGCGCGACGATTCATGGGTAAGCCCTTTGTTCGCTGAGGCGGCCCCGGTCGATAGACGCTTTGTGTCGCCGTTCGGTGACCGCCCGAAGAAAGTTGCATGGCAGTCCGTCTGCCCTCCGTAGCTGGACCCGACGGCGCAGCTTGGCTCGTGGCTGGCACCCGCCGCCTTTGCGCAGGCCAGCACAGGGGCTCGGCCCCTGCGCGGGACGTTGTCCGCCGGATCGAAGCAGCCTTGGGTTGCGGCCGAGACGACGCCATCCCTCCCGATGGGCGAGGCGGGTGTCATGCAGGGTCAGCGAAAGCGTCACACCACGGTCGTCACGAGGGGCTAAGCCGCGCTCCCGATTTCGTGAGGTCCGCGCCATGCCACGCAAGAATGTCCTGCTCATCGTCGTGGACCAGTGGCGCGCGGATTTCGTACCAGCGCTTGGGGCCGGCTTCCTGCGCACGCCCAATCTCGATCGCCTCTGCCGCGAGGGCGTGACCTTCCGGAACCATGTCACCAACGCGGTGCCCTGCGGCCCGGCGCGCGCGAGCCTGTTGACCGGGCTCTATCTGATGAACCACCGCGCCGTGCAGAACACGGTGCCGCTCGATGCGCGCCACACCAATCTCGGCAAGCAGCTGCGGCTGATCGGCTATGATCCGGCGCTGATCGGCTACACGACGACGACGCCCGATCCGCGCACCACCGGTCCTCGCGACCCGCGCTTCACCACCCTCGGCGACCTGATGGACGGCTTCCGCAGCGTCGGCGCCTTCGAGCCGAATATGGACGGCTATTTCGGCTGGCTGGCCCACCAGGGCTACAAGCTGCCGCCCCGGCGCGAGGATATCTGGCTGCCGGAGGGCGAGGACGCCGTCCCCGGCGTGACCGATCGGCCCTGCCGCATCCCGGCCGAACTCTCGGACAGCACCTTCTTCACGGAACGCGCGCTGGCCTACCTGAAGGGCCGCGCCGACAGGCCGTGGTTCCTGCATCTCGGCTATTACCGGCCCCATCCGCCCTTCATCGCCCCGGCGCCGTATCACGCGATGTACGCGCCCTCCGACATGCCCGCGCCGATCCGGCGCGAGCGTTGGGAAGATGAGGCGGCCCAGCATCCGCTGATGCAATTCTACCTGCGCGGTATCAGCCAGGGCAGCTTCTTCCGGGGCGCCGGCGGCGCCGCCACCGCCCTGGAAGAGGGTGCGATCCGGCAGATGCGCGCGACCTACGCCGGGCTGATCACCGAGATCGACGACTGCCTCGGGCGGGTCTTCGCCTATCTGGAGGAGACCGGTCAGTGGGACGACACGATGATCGTCTTCACCTCCGACCATGGCGAGCAGCTCGGCGATCATTGGCTGCTGGGCAAGGTCGGCTTCCATGACGAGAGCTTCCGCATCCCGCTGGTGGTGAAGGATGCCGGGCGCAGCCCCCGCGCGGGGGCGATCGAGGACGCCTTCACCGAATCCGTGGACGTGATGCCGACCATCCTCCAGGCCTTGGGCGGGACCGCGCCGCGCAGCGCCGATGGCCGTTCCATCCTGCCGCTGCTGGAAGGACCGCCGCCATCCGACTGGCGCGATGCGCTGTTCTACGAATACGATTTCCGCGACGTGCATTATTCGCGGCCCGAAGGGGCGCTCGGCCTCGGCATGGATGAGAGCGCGCTCTGTGTCCTGCAGGACCAGCACTACAAATACGTGCATTTCGCCGCGCTGCCGCCGCTGTTTTTCGACCTGACGCGCGATCCGCACTGCTTCGAGAACCTGGCCGAGGATCCGGCCTACGCCGCGCTGGTCCGGGACTATGCGCAGAAGGCGCTGTCGAAGCGCATGCGCCATGCCGAACGCACGCTGACCCATTTCCGCGCGACGCCCCAGGGGCTGGAGGAGCGCGATGTCGCGCCGCCCGCCGCCCTGCCCCGCGCGGCCGAATAAGCCTCATCCCTGAGCGAGGATAAGACCCATGCTGAACCGCCGCACCCTGCTGCTGTCCTCCGGCCTGCTGGCCCTGCCGCGCCCCTCCCTCGGGCAAGCCGATCAGCGGCCGGTGATCACCATTGCCGTCCAGAAGATCGCCAACACCAACACGCTGGAGACCCTGCGCGAGCAGTCCAATGTCGGCAGCCGCACCTGGAACAGCTACGCCGAGACGCTGATCGAGCAGGACTGGTCGGGCGATCTCTCCTTGCGTCCGCAGCTGGCCGAATCCTGGCGCCGCGTGGATGACCGCACGGTAGAGCTGACGCTGCGCGAGGGGGTCCGCTTCCATGACGGGCGGACCATGACCGCCGAGGACGTCGCCTTCTCCTTCAGCCCGGAGCGGATGGGCTGGAACCTGACGATCGAACAGGCGCGCAACCTGTTCGGCACCATCCCCGGCCAGGCCCAGGGCCGCACACCGCCGCCGGAAGTGCTGGCCGTGGCGCGCCGCACCTATCCGGCCTTCGAGCGCATCGAGATCGTGAATGCGCGCACCGTGCGCTTCGTGAACCGCGTGCCCGACGTGACGCTGGAAGGCCGCATCAGCCGCAATGTCGGCATGATCCTCTCGCGCGCGGCCTTCGAGCAGACCTCCTCCTGGCTCGACTGGGCGCGGCGGCCGATCGGCACTGGGCCGTTCCGGGTGGCGGAGTTCCGCCCCGACCAGATGCTCGTGCTGGAAGCCTTCGACGAGTATTGGGGCGGCCGTCCGCCGGTGCGGCGCCTGCGCTTCGTGGAAGTGCCGGAAGCGTCGAGCCGCATCAACATGCTGCTCTCCGGCGAATGCGACTTCGCCTGCGATGTCGCCCCCGACCAGATCCGTACCGTGGAGCGCAGCGCGCGGCATGAGGTCGTCGGCGGGCCGATCATGAACCATCGCCTGACGGTGTTCGACAAGAACCACCCGCAGCTGCGCGATGCGCGCATCCGCCGCGCCTTCACCCACAGCATCGACCGCAACGCGATCGTGCAGGCGCTGTGGGGCGGGCGGGCGCCGGTGCCCAAGGGCCTGCAATTCGAATTCTATGGCGAGATGTTCCACACCGATTGGGAAGCGCCGCGCTTCGACATCGCCGAAGCCCGGCGCCTGCTGCGCGAAGCGAATTACCGCGGCGAGCCGATCCCCTATCGCCTGCTGAACAACTACTACACCAACCAGGTCCCGACCGCGCAGATCCTGGTGGAAGGCTGGCGCGCCGCGGGGCTCAATGTGCAGATCGAGATGCGGGAGAACTTCCCGCAAGTGCTCTCGCGCGAAGGCCAGCGCGCGGTTCGCGACTGGTCGAACAGCGCGAGCTTCAACGACCCCACCGCCTCCATCACCGCCCAGCACGGCCCCGAGGGCCAGCAATGGCAGATCGGGGAATGGCGGAACGAGGAATTCGGCCAGCTCAGCCAGGAGCTGGAGACGGGCACCGACCGCGCCCGCCGCCGCGTCGTGTTCCGCCGCCTGCTGGAGATCGCGGAGCGTGAGGACCCAGCCTACACCGTGCTGCACCAGTCGGTGAATCTGACGGCGAAGCGGCGCGACATCCGCTGGAATGCCGGCCAGTCCTTCCAGATGGACTTCCGCAGCCGGAACTGGGGGGCGTGACTCCGGCGCCGCTCGTCGCCATCCGCGGCCTGCAGGTTGCCTTCGGCGGCCAGGCCGCACTGCGCGGTATCGATCTCGATGTCGCGCCGGGGGAAGCGGTGGGGCTGGTTGGCGAGTCGGGCTGCGGGAAGTCCGTCACCTGGCTTGCCGCGCTCGGCCTGCTGCCCGCGCGCGCCGCGGTGGCGGGCAGTGTGCGGATCGGTGGCGAGGAGCTTTTGAACGCGCCGCCTGCGATGGTCGAAGGCGTGCGGGGAGGCCGGATCGCGATGATCTTCCAGGATCCGGCCAGCAGCCTGAACCCCGTACATCGGGTCGGCCGCCAGATCGCCGAGGCGCTGGCGCTGCACCAGGGCATGACGGGCGCCGCGGCCCAGGTGGAAGCGAAGCGGCTGCTCGACCAGGTTGGAATGCCCGATGCCGCCCGGCGGCTGAACGCCTATCCGCACGAATTGTCGGGCGGGCAGAACCAGCGGGTGATGATCGCCATCGCCCTGGCCGGGCGCCCCGAGCTGCTCGTCGCCGATGAGCCCACCACAGCACTCGATGTGACGATCCAGGCGCAGATCCTGGACCTGCTGCAGGCGCTGCGGCGAGAGACGGGGATGGCGCTGGTGCTGATCTCGCATGATCTCGGCGTCGTGGCGGAGACATGCGGACGGGTGGCGGTGATGTATGCGGGCCGCATCGTGGAACAGGCGCCCACATCGCGGCTGTTCGCGGCGCCGACGCATCCCTACACGCAGGGTCTGCTGGGCGCGCTGCCGCCCCTGGATGGCCCGCGCCGGCCGCTCTCCGCCATTCCTGGCGGCGTGCCGGAGCCCTGGGCGATGCCGCCCGGCTGCGCCTTCGCGCCACGCTGCGCGCACCGAAGCGCCGCATGCGACGCGGCGACGCCGCCGACCATCACTCTGGCGGAGGGCCATGCGGCGGCCTGCCTGCGCGCCTCTGTCGCCCCGGCGATCGAAGAGAGGGCCTGCGCATGAGGACCGGGGCCCCGCTGCTGCAAGCGGATGGGCTGGTGCGCCGCTATACCATGCGGAGCGGTCTGTTCGGCCGGACGGCGGAATTGCGCGCCGTGGACGGTGTCTCGCTGACGCTCGAACGCGGTCGGACGCTGGGCCTGGTCGGGGAATCCGGCTGCGGCAAATCCACCACAGGCCGCCTCGTGCTGGGGCTGGAGGTGCCGGATGAGGGCCAGGTCGCCTTCGAGGGCAAGCCCATGCCACAGCCGGGCAGCACCGAATGGCGGGCGCTGCGCGCGCGGATGCAAATGGTGTTCCAGGACCCGCTCGGCGCGCTGGACCGGCGCTTGCCGATATCGGCGCAGGTGGCGGAGCCGCTCGACATCCACCGGATCGGCGCGCGATCCGAACGCGAGGCGCGGGTCGAGGCCCTGCTGCGCGCGGTCGGCCTGCGCCCGGATCATGCCACGCGGTATCCGCACGAACTCTCAGGCGGCCAGCGGCAGCGCGCCGTGCTGGCGCGGGCGCTCGCGACGGAACCGGCGCTGCTGGTCTGCGACGAGCCGATCAGCGCGCTCGATGTCTCGATCCAGGCGCAGGTGATGAACCTGCTGGTCGAGTTGCAGCAGCGCTTCGGCATGGGAATGCTGTTCGTGAGCCACGATCTGCGCGCCGTGCGCCAGGTGAGCCACCGCGTGGCCGTGATGTATCTCGGCCGCATAGTGGAGGAGGGTGAGCCGGACGAGGTGCTGCGCGACCCGGCGCACCCCTATGCGCAGGCCTTGGTCTCGGCGATTCCGCATCCGGGTCGGAGCGGCCAGCGCATTGTGTTGCAGGGCGATCCGCCCAATCCGGCCGACCGTCCCTCGGGCTGTGCCTTTCACCCTCGCTGCCCGGTCGCGACGGCGGCCTGCGCGGCGGAGACGCCGCTGCTGAAGCCCCGGCCCGGGGACGGGCGCCTCGTGGCCTGTCACGTCGCACAGGGCGAAGTGGCGCCGGGCACAGGCCTCGCGGCCCTACAGAGGGCCGCCTGACATGCTGCGCTTCCTGAGCCTGCGGCTGCTGCGCGCGGCGCTGACCATCGTGATGGTCGTGACCTTCGCCTTCATCGTGCTGCGCCTGTCGGGCGATCCGGCGCAGATCATCATGGGCGCGGACGCGCCGCCCGAAGCCGTGGAGGCGTTCCGCGCGGCCTGGGGCCTCGATGAGCCGCTATGGATCCAGTACCTGAGTTACTTCTGGGCGATCCTGCAGGGCGACCTCGGCCGATCCATGCGGGATGGGCGCGACGCGATCGTGCTGGTGACGGAGCGCATTCCGTCCACGCTCGCGCTGACGCTGCCGGCGCTGCTGATCAAGATCGCGCTTGGGATTCCGGCCGGCATCTACGCCGCGCTGCATCGCAACTCACTGGCGGATCGCATGGTCATGGTAGTGGCGGTCGCAGGCTTCACAGTGCCGTCCTTCGTGCTCGGGCTGGTGTTGGTGCTGGTCTTCGCCGTGCAGCTCGGCTGGCTGCCATCCGGCGGCCAGGAGAGCTGGCGGCACGCGATCCTGCCCGTGGTCACGCTCGGTATCGGCGGGGCGGCGGTGCTCGCGCGGTTCACGCGCAGCGCCATGCTCGAAGTGCTGGGCCAGCCCTATATCCGGGCCGCGAGTGCGAAAGGCGTTCCCTGGCGGGCCGTGGTGACGCGCCATGCTTTGCCCAATGCCGCGATCCCGACGGTGACCATCATCGGCTTCATGGTGGGAAGCCTGATCGCCGGCGCGGTGGTGGTGGAGAGCGTCTTCTCCTGGCCGGGTGTGGGGCGGCTCCTGGTGGTCGCGGTCGGCAATCGCGACCTCGCGGTGGTGCAATGCATCCTGCTGCTGGTCGCGGCCACCATGGTCTGCGCGAATCTGGTGGTCGACCTGCTCTATGGCCTGCTGGATCCGAGGCTGCGCAACGCGCCGCGGCGCAACGGGGCAGGTGGCTGATGCCGGAAGCGCCGCACCCGATCGCCGCCGCCGCACCACCGCGGGAAGCGGCGCCGAGGCCACCCGTGCTGATCATCTGCGCCGCCACCTGGCTGGCTGCGATGCTCGGGATCGCGCTCCTGGCGGATGTCGTCAGCCCCTATGGCTACACCGCGCTCAACCTGATGAACCGGCTGGCGCCACCGGTTGGGCTCGAGGGGAGCTGGGCCTATCCGCTTGGCACCGATGAGCTCGGCCGCGACGTGCTCTCACGCCTCATATACTCGATCCGCACCAGCCTGCTGATTGCCTTCGGCGCGACCATCATCGGTGCGGCGGTCGGCACCGCGCTGGGATTCCTGGCTGCGCATTTTCGCGGCCTGGTGGAACAGGCGGTGCTGACGCTGGTGGATTTCTCAGCCAGCCTGCCCTTCCTCATCCTGGCGCTCTCGGTGCTGGCCTTCTTCGGCAATTCGATGACGCTGCTGATCTGCCTGCTCGGCCTGCATGCCTGGGAGCGCTATGCGCGCATCGCGCGCGGCCTCGCGCTGAGTGCCGGCGCGCAGGGCTATGCCGCGGCGGTGCGGCAGCTTGGGGCCTCGCCCTGGCGTATCTACGGGCGCCATGTGCTCCCGAACATCGCCTCCACCCTGATCGTGTCGATGACCCTGGCCTTCCCGGAGATCATCCTGCTGGAGAGCGGCCTGTCCTTCCTCGGCCTCGGCGTGCAGCCGCCCGAGACCTCGCTCGGCTCCATGGTCGGCTATGGGCGCGAGTATCTGACCCGGGCGCCCTGGATTCTGCTGGCGCCCGCGACCGTCATCGTCCTCACCACCCTTTCGGTCTCCCTAATCGGCGACTGGCTGCGAGACCGTCTGGACCCCACGCTACGCTGAGCCGGACCGGTGGCCCACCGGCGCAGACGCCGGCGGGGTCCATCTGCCCGCACGAGATAAAGGTGCCACCGATGCCACGCTTCGTCCTGATCGCGCTCGATGGGCTTCGGCCCGACATGGTCTCTCCGCAGGCGACACCGCATCTCGCCGCGCTGGCCGCCATCGGGACGCGCTTCGCCAATGCCCGCAGCGTCTTCCCATCCGAGACGCGCGTCGCGACCCCTTCCCTGGTCACCGGCTGCCGGCCGGGCGGGCATGGGATGGTGGCGAACACCTTGTTCGATGCGGCTGTCGCCCCGGGGCGCCTGCTGCGGACCAAGCTGGTCGAGGATGTGATGGCAATGGCCCAAGGGCGTGAATCGCCCTTGCTCAAGCCAACCCTCGGCGAACGGCTGGCCGAAGCCGGCCTGTCCTTCGCGCTGGTCAGCGCGGGCACCGCCGGCGCGGCGCAACTGCTGCATCCGGCCGCCGAGCGGCTCGGCCTGTTCCGCTGGAATGTCGAGGACACGGCCGGCCCGACCGCGGCGCTGGTGCGGGAGCGTTTCGGCCCGACGCCGCCCCACGCCGTGCCGAACCTGCCGCGGCTGCGCCACACGGCGCGCATCCTGCTGGAACATGTGCTGCCGGAGCGGCGGCCCGATGTGACGCTTGTTTGGCTGTCGGAGCCCGACATCTCCTTCCACTGGGGCGGGCTTCTGGCACCGCATGCGCGTCAGGCGCTGCGCGCGGCCGATGCCTTCCTGGGTGAGGTCGTCGCCTGGCGCGACGCGCAACCGGACGCGGCGGAGATCGTCCTGATGGTGCTGTCCGACCACGGGCATGTCACGGGCCGCGGCAAGCTCTCGCTCGCGGCCGAGTTGAACCGCGCCGGCTTCCGCGCGGGCACCGGGATGTCGCCCGATACGGATGTCGTCGTCGCACCAGCGGCCGCGCCGGGTCTGTGGTTCCGCGATGTCGGGCTCGCGCCACAGGTGGCGGCGTGGCTGGCGACGCAGCCCTGGTGCGGGCCGTTGCTGGCACGGGATCCGGCCATCCTGCCGGCGGATGCGGCGCTGCCACTTTCGCTGCTGGCCAGCGGCCACGCGCGCAGCGCGGACCTCGTCGTGACCTTCGCCGGCAGCGAGGCCGCCGATGAATGGGGCCTGCCCGGCCACGCCCCCTTCGATGCGCCGGATGTGCCCGAGGGCGGCGGCATGCATGGCGGCCTGCATCGGGCGGAGCTTGCCACGGTCCTGGTGATGGCAGGCGGGCCGCTGCGACGCGGCGCCGTCGCCGAGGCGCCATGCGACCTCACCGATATCGCGCCCACTGTCCTGCACCTGCTCGGGCTCAGCGTGGAAGGGATGGAAGGGCGCGCACTCAGCGAGGCCTGGGACCCTGCCGCGGATGCTCCGCCGAGGCGTGAGGTACTTCACGCGGCGCGCGGCTTTGTATTGGATGCAATGCGCCCCGCGAATGGCGGCAGATTGTACCCCACGGCGATGCTGGCCGGGGCACACTGACTGGCCTGGGCGGAATCTGCGCGAGCGGTTCCCGTGCTCTCTGGTTCAGCATTCGCCTGCGGCGCGGGCCGACGTGCGAATTGGACAGCGCCGGGGGAAACAGGGCAGCCGGCTTGCTCGGATTATGGCAGTAGCAAGCGCGGGTGACCGGAGAGTTGGACGCCATTCTTCGTTCGGCTGAGGCCGCCCAAAACGACAAACGCCTCGGCTATGTTGCCGAGGCGTGCGTTGAGCAAATCGAGGTGGATGCGGGGACGCGCAACCGACGATGCCAATACATCGCGGTGACGATCTGACCTCGGCGATCAACCCGCCTTGGAGGGTTGAAGCAGGGGGGTCGAGTCCCATGCCCTGCTCCAGTCGGCATGATCGCAACTCGTCTCCCCTGACCAGGACACCGCTGAGGCTAAGGTTTCCTGAGGTTTTCGGCCGCGACCTCGATGGTGCAAGGGCGGGACGAGGGCGTGACCTGCCCCCGTAGAAGCGGTCCGCCGGTAATGTAGTCCGGCGGCAGCGAAGGGATGACGGGGATGGGGCGGAAGAAGGCGCATGCGCCTGAGGAGATCGTTGCGAAGCTCCGGCAGTCGGAGGTGCTGATCGGCCAGGGCAAGACGGTGGCGGATGCGGTTCGGGCGATTGGGGTGACGGAGCCGACGTACTACCGCTGGCGAGCGGAGTTCGGCGGTCTGAAGCTCGACCAGGTGAAGCGGCTGAAGGAGCTGGAGCGCGAGAACGCGCGGCTGCGGAAGGCGGTGTCGGACCTGACGCTTGATCCTGAACGGAGAGATCGGGGCGAGCTTGGATCGCCTCGACGATGGCCGCCTCGAAGCCCGGACGGCGGAACAGGATCTGGGAGAAGCTCGTGCCCATGCGGCGGCGCTACCATCGTTGCGCCCACCGCGTCGAGAGGTTCGGCCCCCCCTCCGTCCGGCCCAGCAGTGAGCGAAACGGACTATCTGTCGGTCATCAGGACGTTGGACGCGACCAGAAGAAGGGGCGTGATTAGCCAGGGCGACATCGCGGAACCTCGTTGCGGCGTGACAAGCCTAGCGCGCCGCGACGAAGCGCCGCCACTACAACCGGGTCCGGCCGCACTTGTCACTCGGGTATCGCCCTCCCGCCCCGGAGACGGTGCCGATGGCCAGGTCGCAGATCTGCTCGGGAGGAGGCCCGGCTGCGATGGCCCACTGAAATTCCGCTCGGACCACTCGATGGGGCCTGGTCACCAAGTGGCAGGCTGTGCGGATTGTCCAGCAGATTGATGCCTCCCTGCCCAGCCGAAGTATTGAGAGCGGACCAGCGCTGCAGGATGACAGCACCTAATCATCGTCATACGGGTGCCTAGTGCCCTCCAACCGCATCTAGGACGCGCATGGCGGCCGGTCCGGCCAGCACGATGAACAGGCAGGGTAGGATAAAGGCGACCAAGGCAAGACTCAGCAGGGCGGGTAGCCGCGCCGCCTTCTCCTCGATACGGATCAGTCGCTCCTGACGCATCTCCGCGGCAAGGCTGCGCAGCGCTTGGTCGATCGGCGTGCCGTATTTCAGCGTTTGCGAGAGTGTTGCGGAGAGGCGTTGGAAGCCCTCGACCCCGGACCGATCACCGAACTTTTGGAGCGCCGCACGACGGTCCACGGTTAGGCGGAGGTCCTGCACCAGAAGACTGAACTCCATAGCGACGCCAGGCGCGGAGGCGCGCAGCTCGACCGAGACGCGCTCGAGCGCGCTCTCCAGGCCAAGGCCCGCCTCGGTGCAGACGACCATCAGGTCCATCGCATCGGGAAGGCCCCTGCGCAAGCCGCTGGTATAGGAGCGCTGGACCGAAGCCAGGAGCCAGTTCGGCGCAATGCTGCCGAGCAACGCCGCCGCCAGAACGAAAACCAACTGCCCGCGCAGACCGAAGCCGAGCATGCCGGAGCTGGCGTATGCCACAACTGGGCACAGCATTAGCAAAATTGCCTTTGACCCGATGACCGCTGCACCCAGACGGCGCCCATCAAGCCCCGCAGATTGCGTCGCGCGCTCGATTATCTCCACATCGCGCCGGGAGAAGAAAATTGTGCCGCGCAGCGCCTCCCCCAAGCGCCCAATGCCCCCGAGCAGCACACTACCAGCCGTGCGCGCGGGCCCAGTTTTCCCGGGCGCGTCTCCGCGTATCAAACGCTGGGCTCGGCGCATCAGATCGCGATGCGCCGCCTCACGTGAGATCAGGAGCGCCGCAAGGCACGCCAGCGCGGCGCCAAGGCTCCCGGCGATCGCGGCCATGACGAAGGGATCGCTCATCAATCTGTCGCGCTTCTCCGGATCATCCATCGCATCGTCAGGATGCCAGTCGTCATCAGCACGACGAATGCGAGCAGAAAGGCCGATGACCTCTCATGAACGAAAAGGTCCGCGACATAGGCCGGCGATATGACGGCCAGAACCGCACCAACCACAAAGGGCATGATGATGAGAATCGTGGCCGAGGCCCGCGCCTCAGCGGATAAGGCCTTCACCTTCGCGGCCATCGCAACGCGTCGCCGGACGAGGTCCGACAGGTTGGCGAGGGTCTCGGCAAGGTTGCCGCCCGACTGGGACTGCAGGCCGAGCGTGACCGAGAGGAAAGCGTATTCCTGCACGCCACTTCGGCGGTAGAGGTTTAACACCGCAACTTCCAGCGGGACGCCGATCGAAGTCTCTTGGGCGACGCGGCCGAACTCATCCGCCGTCGGGGAGGGCGATTCCAGCGCAATGGTGCGGATCGCCTCGGAGATCGGGAGGCCGGCGCGCACGACGCGCAGCACGAGAGAGATAGCGTCAGGAATCTGGACGAACAGCAAGCCCGAATAGTTGGCCGCCGCGCGCAGGAACAGCAGGCGCATCGTGCCGAGCGCGACCGCGGAGCCGAGCATAAGACCGAGCATGGTTCCCACATAGATCTGCATCTGCCATGCGGCGAGAACGCCGCTCGCCGCCCCAATCGCGACGACCACCTGCCATGCCATCGTGTAGCGCCGAGGAATCTCAGGGTTGCGGCCGAGCAGGCCCAAGAGCCGCATCCCGAGCGGCTGCTCGTCGCGCGCAGTACCGCGAATGCTCGGACTCGCATCGGAACCAACCTGAGTCCGGCCGCGTCCGAGGCCGAGGCTCTCGGCGCGCCCGCGCAGCGCCTTCTCAGGCCCCCACCTGAGCAGGAGAAGCGCGGCCAGGAGCAGCATAACGACTGCGATGGCGGCGATCAGGATGGGCGATACGAAGGTCATACGCGCTGCAGCGCCTCCATCCATGCACCAAGCAGGCCGAAGTAATCCAGCCGCTCCTGGAAGGCAGGCCGTACGCGGGCGCTGGTGTAGCGGCCGAGGATGCGGCCGGACATGTCCTCGCCCGCATATTCGAAGGAGAAGACTTCGTTCATCGTGACGACATCGCCTT
>JBIIRI010000202.1:0-5160 GCA_044341625.1 Roseomonas sp. | reverse complement strand
GGCCGAGGATCTGGTGCTGTTCCTGGTCTCAGGCGGTGGCTCGGCGCTGACGACGCTGCCGGCGCCGGGGCTGACGCTGGATGCGCTGATGGAGGTGAACCGGGCGCTGCTGGCCTCCGGCGCCACGATCCATGAGATGAACTGCATCCGCCGGCACCTGTCGGCCTTCTCGGGCGGGCGGCTGGCGCTGGCGGCGGCGCCGGCGCGGGTGGTGACGCTCGCCATCTCGGACGTGCCGGGGGACGACCCGGCGGTGATCGCCAGCGGCCCGACCGTCGCCGACCCCACCAGCTACGCGGAGGCCCGCGCGCTGGTCGCCCATTACCGCATGGCGCTTCCGCCTTCCGTCGTCGCCCATCTGGCGCGCGGGGAGGATGAGACGCCGAAGCCCGGCGATCCCCGCCTGGCCGGGGCGGAATACCGCTTCATCGCCACGCCGATGATGGCGCTGTCAGCCGCCGCCGAGGCCGCGCGGGGCCTGGGCCTGACGCCCGTCATCCTCGGCGATGCGCTGGAAGGGGAAGCGCGGGAGGTCGGCAAGGTCATCGCCGGCATCGCGCTCTCGGCCCGCGCGCATGGCCAGCCCGTGGCAGCGCCCTGCGTGCTGCTGTCGGGCGGGGAGACGACGGTGACGATCGGGCGCGAGGCCGCCGGCGCCCCGCCCGGTCGGGGCGGGCGCAATGCCGAATGCCTGCTGGGCGCGGCGGTGGCGCTGGCGGGCGCGCCCGGCATCTGGGCCTTGATGGGCGACACCGACGGCATCGACGGGTCGGAAGCCAATGCCGGCGCACTGGCCGGCCCCGACACGCTGGCCCGCGCCATCGCGGCGGGGCTGGACCCGCGCGCGGTGCTGGCGCGGCATGACAGCTGGAGCCTGTTCGCCGCGCTCGGCGACCTGCTGGAGACCGGGCCGACCCTGACCAATGTCAATGATTTCAGGGCCGTGCTGGTGGGGTGATCCACGCCCCCGCAGCAAGAACCCTCTCCCCCCAACGGGGGGAGAGGGCAGGGTGAGGGGGGCGCGGACAACTGCACCCCCGCGGCCAACAGCCGCAACCAGCCGGACCTACCGCAGCACGATCTCCACGCGGCGGTTCTGCGGCTCCCGCACCCCATCCGCCGTCTGGACCAGCGGGCGGGTCTCGCCGAAGGCCTGGACCACCATGGCGCTGCGCGGCACGCCCTGGCGTTCCAGCTCGCTCGCCACCGCGGCGGCGCGGCGTTCCGACAGGCGCTGGTTGTATTGCGGCGTGCCGGCGCGGTCGGCATGGCCCGCGATCTCGATCCGCGTGGTCTGCACGGCGGTGGAGGCGCGGGCGGCATCGGCGATGATCTGCCGCGCGCGGTCGGTCAGGTCCGCCCGGTCGAAGTCGAAGAACACCAGATAGGTCCTGGCCGGCGCCGGCGCGACGGCGGGCGGGGCTGCGACCACCGGCGGCGGCGGCGGGGCCGGCGGGTTGAAGGCGTAGCGGAGGCCGATCATGATCGAGTGGTTGTAGTTCTCGCTCTCGGTCTTGCTTTCGCTGACCGTGAAGGACCCGCCGCCCGAGGTCGTGGTGTATTTGTGCTCCAGCGTGCCGAGGAAGCGGTATTCCGCCGTCAGCGTCAGCCCCGGCACATATTGATGCAGCGGGAAGCCCACGCCGAGGATCGCCTGGTAGGCGAAGCGACCGTCCGAATCGTTGGTCCGCACCTGGCCGCCCAGCACGCTCACGCGCACATCGTCGAATTCCCGCCAGACATAGCCGAGGCCGCCGCCGATATAGGGCTGGACATTGACCCCGCCGGTGTTGACCCCCCAGGAGGCGAGGTCGAAATCGTAGAACACATTGCCCATCACGCCGTAGCTGATCGCGGACCCGCTGGCGCTGCTGGTACCGCCGAAGCCCGACACGTCATCGAGGTCGTTGGTGCGGTAATTGCCCTCGACCTCGGCGCGCCACCCATTGCCGAAGCCCCACCCGAGGCTGATGACGCCGACATAGCCCCATTCGTAGCTGACCTCGCCGCGCGTGCTGCGCCCGGCATTCTGCAGGGCGGTGCTGAGCTGGCCCGAGCTCGTCAGGTCCGTCTCCATCAACCAGTTCGCGCCGATCCCGCCGGCGACGTAGAGGCCGCTGACCGGCTGCGCCGCGGCAAGGCCGGGGACCAGCAGCAGGGCAGAACCCAGCAAGGCATTTCGGAAGTTCATCGCGTTCACTCTCCCACTCTCCCCGCGCCCTCGCGCCGGATCGGTTGCATCCGTGCGTCCCAACGCGGTTCCAGCCTCCGCGCAGCACGGTCGTGGGCAATTCGCCCGGCTTGTGGCGCAGGCGCCACACACGACCCCGCAACGGCCGCACAAAGACCCGTGAGGTGGGCCCCGACCCCAAAACTTAATTAAACTAAGAAAAATCTCTGGCTTTGCCTTTGCGACTTAGAGGCCCTAAGCTTCCGCTATGCGCGACCCCAGCCTCGAAACCCTCCTCGCCCAGCGCGGCGCCGTCACCCGCATCGCGACCGCGCTCGGCATCTCCACCGCCGCCGTCAGCCAATGGAAGCGCGTGCCCGACGACCGGGTGGCGGAGGTGGCGCGCGCCCTGAACCTGACGCCCGAAGCGGTGCGCCCCGATCTCGGCGGCGCCGTGCCGCCGGAGGCGCCGCGCCGCGACCTGCCCGCGCCACGCAACCCGAACCGCATGCCGCTGCGCCGGCGGCGGCGCACCAAGATCATCGCGACCCTCGGCCCCGCCTCCTCCAGCCCGGAGGTGATCGAGCGGCTGTTCCGCGCCGGCGCCGATGTGTTCCGGCTCAATTTCAGCCACGGCTCCCACGCCGACCACGCCGAGCGCATCGCCACCATCCGGGCCCTGGAACGGAAGGTGGACCGGCCGATCGGAATCCTGGCCGATGTGCAGGGGCCGAAGCTGCGCGTCGGCAAGTTCCAGGCCGGGCGGGTGCAGTTGCAGACCGGGCAGTCCTTCCGCCTCGACCTCTCGCCCACGCCGGGGGATGTGCGCCGCGTGCAGCTGCCCCACCCCGAGATCATCGAGGCCGCCGGCATCGGCACCACCCTGCTGCTCGATGACGGCAAGCTCCGCCTGCGCGTGACCCGCAAGCGGGAAGACCATCTGGAGACGGAAGTGGTGGTCGGCGGCCCGCTATCGGACCGCAAGGGCGTCAACGTGCCCGATGTGATCCTGCCCATCCCGGCGCTGACCGAGAAGGACCGCGCCGACCTCGCCTTCGTGCTGGAGCAGGGGGTCGAATACATAGGTCTCAGCTTCGTCCAGCGGCCGGAGGATGTGGCCGAAGCGCAGGCGATCGCGGATGGCCGCGCCTGGATCATGGTGAAGATGGAAAAGCCCCAGGCCATCGAGAACCTGGATGAGATCATCCGCCTGTCCGATTGCGTGATGGTCGCGCGCGGCGACCTCGGCGTGGAATGCCCGCCGGAGGAAGTGCCGCTGATCCAGAAGGCCATCGTCCGCGCCGCCCGCGCGGCCGGGAAGCCCGTGGTCGTCGCGACCCAGATGCTGGAGAGCATGATCTCCGCCCCCGCCCCCACCCGCGCCGAGGCGTCGGATGTCGCGACCGCGGTGTTCGACGGGGCGGATGCGGTGATGCTCTCGGCCGAGACCGCCGCCGGGCAATACCCGTATGAGGCGGTGAACATCATGGACCGCATCGTGGCGCGGGTGGAGCAGGATCCGGGCTGGCGCACCCTGACGGACGCGAACCGCCCGAGCCCCGAACGCAGCTCCGCCGGCGCCATCGCCGCCGCCGCCCGCCAGGTCGCCCATACGATCGAGGCGGAGGCGATCGCGACCTTCACCTCCACCGGCAGCACCACGCTGCGGGTGGCGCGCGAGAGGCCGGACTGCCCGATCATCGGCCTGACCGCCAGCGAACAGACGGCGCGACGGCTCGCGGTGGTCTGGGGCGTGCACCCCCTGCCCTCCTCGGAGCCGCATTCGATGACGGACATGGTCGCCAAGGCGATCCGCGCCGCCGCCCAGGAAGGCTTCGCGAAGCAGGGCGACGAGGTGGTGGTGACCGCCGGCGTCCCCTTCGGCATCCCCGGCACCACCAATGCGCTACGGGTCGCCATCGTGAAGTAGCCAGCGGGCGGTTGCGCGCCACCGCCAACACAGTTGACGTCGGGCCGCCGCTCGCCCCACTTGCGGTTGCCGCAGGAGAACGACACGCAATGCGCCGCCTGGTCCTAGCCCTTGCCCTGATGCTGTTCGCGACGCCCGCGCTGGCGCAGCGCGACGGGATCTATGAGGTCTCCGGCACCAACCTAGACGGCACGTCCTATACCGGGCTGGCGCAGATCCGCGCGGTCGGGATCAATTCCTTCAGCATCGTCTGGCGCATCGGCAACACGATCATCGAGGGCGCCGGCATGGCCTCCGGCCGGACCGTCGCGGTGTCCTACGGCCAGGCGCAGCGGCCGGGGATGGGGATCTACCTGCTGAACCCGGATGGCTCGATGGATGGCGAGTGGACCATCGTCGGCGCGCCGGCGATCGGGCGCGAGAGGCTGGTGCCGCGCCCCGCCGCGCCCGCCGCCCCGGCGCCATCCCCCGCACCCACGGCACCCGCCGCGCCCGCCCGGCCGAACTGAAGCGCGGCGCGGCGGCCCTTCGGCTCAGCGCCGCGCCTTCGCCTCCGCCGCCAGCAGCGCAGCCTTGCGGGGCACGCCCCAGCGATAGCCGGTCAGGTCGCCCCCGCTGCCCACCACCCGGTGGCAGGGCACGGCCAGCGCCACCGGGTTCCGCGCGCAGGCCCGCGCCACCGCGCGCACCGCCGCCTTGTTCCCGATCTCCGCCGCCAGCCCCGCATAGCTCCGCGTCTCGCCCAGCGGGATGCGCTGCAACGCCTCCCACACCTGCCGCTGGAAGGCGGTGCCGCGCAGGTCGAGCGGCAGGGCGAGCGCGGCGGCGGGTTCCGCGATGAAGCCGGCCACCTGGCGCAGCACCGCTTCCATCTCCTCCCCCGCCGGGACGATCCGCGCCTTCGGGAAGCGGGCGCGGAGGTCGCCTTCCAGCGCCTCCGGCGGCTCGGCGAAGCCGATGAAGCAGATGCCCGCCGCCGTCGCGCCGACCAGCAGCGGCCCCATGGCGCTGGCGGCATGGGCGAAGCGGATCACCTCCCCCACCCCGCCCCGACGCGCCG
>JBIIRI010000084.1:0-16002 GCA_044341625.1 Roseomonas sp. | reverse complement strand
AGCAGCTGGGTGAGGGTGCCGTTGCCGGCCATCTGCTGCTCGACGCTGGCGAATTCCACCAGCTGCTGGGTCAGCTTCTCGGTGTCCATGGGGCTGGTCGGGTCCTGGCTCCGTAGCTGCGTGGTCAGCAGTTTCAGGAAGGTACCGAGGTCGGCCGATAGCTGCGGCCCGCGGCCACTGGCCGGGTTCGGCGTGGCGCCGCCGGCCGCGAGGCCGCCGGTGATGCTGCTGCTCATGATGTTCGTCTCCCAGCGGTTGCGTGTCGGTCAGAAGGCAAGGTCTATCAGCCCGCGCGCGGTCGGCGCGGCCTGGTGTGAGGGCATTGCCGGCGCCTGCATGGCCGTCCGCGCGCCCTGGCCATCCCGCGCTGTGGGGCGCCGGTCGCGCCGGTCTTCGCCGTTGCCGCCGAAGCCAAGGCCGAAGGACAGGCTGGGCGCGCGGCCCTCGGCGCCGAAGCCGGTGCCGGCCAGCGCCCGTTCCAGCTCGGCACGGTCGCGCTGCAGCAGGGCGAGCGTCTCGGGCCGTTCCGCGCGTAGGCTGACATGCGCCTCCGCGCCGCGCGCGATCGCGACCTCGACACGGCCGAGTTCCACTGGGTCGAGGGTGAGGCTGATGCTGTCGTCGGAGCCGAGCGCGAGCGAGACCGCGAAGGGCACCACCTGCCGCGCGGGCCAAGGGATCGGCGTGGTGGGACGTGCAGGCGCCGCGGGGGGCTCTGGCGCGGTTGCGCCGAGCGGGGTTGCCGATGCGCCGCCCGTGGCGGAGCCGGGCAGCGTGTCGGGCGCGGCGGCCATCGCTTCCGCCGGGGCCGGCGGGCGTGGATCGGGCAGCGTGAGCGTGGGCGGTGGTTCCGTCGCGATGCCGATGGGCGCGCTGGCGGTTGGCTCGGGTGGCAAGGCGATGGCGGGCAGCGGCGCCGCAGCCGGCAAGGGGCGCGCCGTGTCGGCCTCCGGCGCTGGGTCCGTTTGGGTTGAAGCGGGCGGCACGGGTTCCGCCGTGATGCGGCCAGGCCGGGCGGCCGGCGCGGCGGATGCCGCTGCGATCACGACCCCCGCGCTGGCCGGCGGCACGCCGGCACTCTCTATGGCCCCTGTGTCGGGCGGTGCGTCCGGCGCCTCGGCGGCGGAGGGGGCGGGGTGGCCAGGGACGAGGTCGACCAGTGGCGTGGCGGGTTGCGATGCCGCCGCCGCGATGTGACCGCCCGGGGCGGCGGCCGGTTCCGTCGCGACGGTGGGTGAAAGCTGGCGCGCGGGGTGATGCGCTTCCGATACGGCCGGCTTGGTTGCATCCGGCAGCGGGTCGGCCGGCATCGTCGGTCCGGGCGGCGAGGGGCTCGCGGAGGGTGCGGCGCCGAGGGCATGCATCGCGCCCTGGCCCGTCATGCCCTGGCCTGTCCCGCCTTCGCCTGTCCCGCCCTGGACCGTCGCGGCATCGGCCAGCGCGGCCTCCGGCGCGGCTGCGACGGGCTGCGGCGGCGGCACCATGCGCGCGAGAAGGTCTGGGACGCTGAGCGGCGGCGGCGTTGGAGCGGGCGCACCGGGCGGCATCTCCGGGACGAGCATCGCGCCCTCCGTCACGGCGTCCGCCGGGCTATCCGCCGCGTCTTCCGCCGCGCAACCCGCCATCGCCTCCACCGAAGGCGCCAGGACGCCGTCCGGCGCCCCGCCCTGCGCCGGTTCGCCCGTGCCGAGCAGACCCGCCAGTACCGTCGCGAAATCGGTCGGCATGTCCCCCGGCACCCCGGCCACGGCCGGCAGCCCCGCCGATGACAGGGCCGCCTGACCGCCAAGGGCTGGAATACCGGCGGCCGGGACACTGGCGGTCGCGACACTGGCGGTAGGGAGAAGGCTTGCTTCCATGCGGGATGCCTGAATGCGGGGTGGCACCGGCGCCACCGCGGACAGGCCCAGCGCAAGCCGCGTGCCTGCCGTGGCGCGGTGCCGGGCGGCAGGACAGGCCCCGTCCGCGGCAGTTGCTGCCGCAGGCCGGCAGTCCCTGCCGCGGGCTGGGCCCTCTGCGCTGGCATGGGCCTTGCCCGACGAGGCCCGGACAACTCCACAAGGACCTCGCCCCCGATGTCGCTGCTCGGCTCGATGACCACCGCGATCAGCGGGCTCGCCGCCCAGGCGCGCGCGCTCGGCCATGTTTCCGACAATGTGGCCAACAGCCAGACCGTCGGCTTCAAGCGCGTGGACACCAACTTCACCAGTTGGCTGACGCGATCCACCCTGCGCCTGCACATGCCGGGTTCGGTCGATGCGCGGCCGGACTACACCAACACCGTGCAGGGCACGATCGAACAGGTGGAAAATCCGCTGGCCATGGCGATTGCCGGCCAAGGCTTCTTTTCTGTCGCGCAGGCGCGCGGCGGGCAGGGCGCCGATGTGCTCTTCGACGACCGCCAATTCTACACCCGCGCCGGCGACTTCGCGATGGATCGCGACGGCTTCATGGTGAACGGCGCCGGTCACTACCTGCAGGGCTGGCGCATGATGCAGGACAACGAGCCAGACCGCACATCCATGGCGCCGATCCGCATCAGCGAATTGGTCTACAACCCGGTGCCGACCGCGCGCATCGACCTGGCCGCGAACCTGCCGGCCGGCATCGTCAACGCCCCGCTGGCGAACCTGCCCACCGCGACCGCCGCCGGCACGCAGCCGCAGGAAAGCTCGATCCTGCAGATCTACGATTCACTGGGGAACCAGCGGCAGATCACGCTGAACTGGTGGCGCGTGGATGGCGATACCTGGCGTGTCGGCGTCGACGCGCCCGGCGCCGCCGCGCCGCCCGCCCCCGGCGCCCGCGTGGCGGAGATCAATTTCGGCGGTGCCATTCCCGGCGGGCCGATAGCGGCGCCGGGCACCATCTCCTCCATCACCGACCTCCAGAACATCACCGCGCCGGGCGCCGGCCCCTTCGCCCTGGGCGATCAGGCGGCGATGATCTTCAATCTGGACTACGGCTTCGGTCCTCAATCGGTCAGCCTGCGGCTTGGGGGCTACGGCGTGCCGACGGGCCTGACCAACTATTCCGGCACGCAGTACAGCGTGCGCGACCTGAGCCAGGACGGCGTGCCGCTCGGCGCCTATTCGGGCGTCACCGTGCGCGAGAATGGCGACGTCGCCGTGAACTACGACAATGGCCAGACGCGTATCGTCGCGCGCGTGCCGGTGGTGGCCTTCAACGATCCCGACAAGCTGCAGCGCCTGGACGGCCAGGCTTTCATGCGGACGGTCGAAAGTGGGGAGGCGCGGGTGACGGATGCGTCCTCGAACGGCGTCGGCAAGCTCGTCACCGGATCGATCGAGCGGTCGAATGTCGACATCGCGGCCGAGTTCTCGAAGCTGATCCTGGCGCAGCGCGCCTACACATCCAACACGCGCATCGTCACCGCCAGCGACGAGATGCTGCAGGACACCATCAACATGAAGCGCTGACGGCGCGGATGGCGCACCTGCCCCCCCTTCGCGCAGATCCTGAAGCCGCTGCCGGAGCCACGCCGCGATGAGCATGGACCTCGCCCTTTCGGTCGCGCGGAGCGGCCTGCGCCTGCTGGACCGGCAGATGGCGCGTACCGCCGACGACATCGCCAATGCCGGCACCGAAGGCCATACGCGCAAGATCCTCGATGGCCAGTCCCTCTCCGTGCAGGGCGCCGGCATCGGCGTGCGCAGCGGCCTGCCGGTGCGCGATGTCGATCTCGCGCTGCAGGATGCTGGGGCGCGGGCGGGGGGCGATGTCGCGGCCGGCGAACTGCGCACCCGTTTGCTCGCGGCGGTCGAGACCGCGCATGGCCGGCCGGAGGATGGCGACAGCATCGGCGGGCTGCTGTCTGGTCTGCGTGCTGCGCTCGGCACGCTCCGCGAGGCGCCGGAGGATCCGATGCGACGGGGCGCGGTGGTGCTGGCGGCGCAGGATCTCGCGGCGCGCTACAACGGGACCGCCGCCGCCATCGGCGCCGTGCGCCAGCAGGCGCATGACGCGTTGGTCGAGGAAGCCGCCGCCGCCAACCGGGCGCTGGCGGAGATCGGCGCGCTGACCATCGACATCCGCCGCGAATTCGCCGCCGGCCGCCCGGCGGCCGACCTCGAGGATCGGCGCGATGTCGTCATCGCGCGGCTCGCCGGCTCGCTCGATATCTCGGTGCTGCGCGGGCGCCTGGGGGAGGTCACGGTGGTGGGGCGCGGTGGCATCGTGCTGCCGCTCAACGGCGGGGAGGTGTTTTCCGTCGCCCCCGCCACCGTCGCGCCTTCTGCCTATCACGGGGGCGCGGGCACGCTGCCCGGCGTGATGCTGAACGGGCAGGACATCACGCGGCGGCTGGTGGGCGGGCGCTTCGGCGCGGCGGCGGAACTGCGCGACCTGACCCTGCCGCGCATGCAGGCCGAGATCGACCTGTCCGCCGCCCACACCGCGTCGCGCTTCGCCGCGCAGGGCCTGCGCCTGTTCACCGATGCCGCCAATGCGGTGCCGGACGTGACCGTGCCCTATGCGGGCAGCGGGATGCTGGGTTTCGCGGCGGTCATCCGCGTGAATCCGGCGGTCGCGGCTGATCCCGCGCTGGTGCGCGACGGCACCCATGCGGTTGTCGCGCTGCCCGGCGGGCCCGGCGCCTTTCTGCCGAACCCGGCCGGCGGGCCCGCGGGGTTCGCCACGCTGCTCGACCGCGTGCTGGATTTCACCTTCGGGCGAGAGGCGGCGCTGGGTGCGGCGCAGCCGCCCATCGCCAGCGGCGGGCTCGGCCCGGATGGCACGCTGGTCTCCACGCTGTCGGGGCTCGGCACGCTGGAAGCCCATGGCGGCGCGCTGGTGGCGGCGCAGGCCGGCACGCGCGCCGCCGCCGAGCAGGGCCATGGCCGGGCCGTGGCGCTGGCCGAATTGCTGGCCGCGCGCAGCCAGGCGCGCAGCGGCGTCGATGTGGACAGGGAGGTCGCGGCGATGGTCGAGCTGCAGAACGCCTACACCGTGAATGCCCGCGTCGTGGCGACGGTGCAGGCGATGTGGGACGCGCTGTTCGGCGCGGTGCGCTAGGCGATGTCGATCCTCGCGACCATTGCCGGCATGGCGCCGGACCAAGCGCGGCTGCGCCAGCGCATCGATGTGCTGACGCGCCAGGTCTCCACCGGCCAGATCGGGCAGGCGCACGGCGACCTTGGGCCGCAGGCGCGGCGGGCCATCGATCTGCGCGGCGACATCGCGCGGCGCGAGGCACATGTGGGCGGAGCCGATGCCGCGCTGGGGCGGATGGCCGTGGCGCAGGACACCCTCGGCCGGCTGGAAACGCTGGCGAGGGATGTGGCGGCGGAAGCTCTGCGGGCGCGCTCCCTTGGCTCCATCGCGCTGGAGCCACTGACCCGCTCGGCGCGCGCCGCGCTCGAGGAAGCGGCGGCGCTGATGAATGCGCGCCACGCTGGCGACCCGCTCTTCGCCGGCAGCAACCTGGCGCTGGATCCGGTGCCCGACGCGGCCGGCATCGCGACCGGGGCGATGGCGGCGGCGATCGGCGCGGCGGTCGCGACGCTGGGGGCGTCCGATGCCAATGCGGTCCTGGCCGCCACCGCCGCCGCCGCGACGGCGCCGGCGACGTCGCCGTTCAACGCCTGGCTGGAGACCGACGGACTGGCCGAGCAGCGCCGCGCGGTGCTGGTGGCCGATGGCGAACGCGTGGCCTGGGGCGTGCTGCCGAACGAGAACCAGGATGGAGAGGTGGCGCTGGCCTGGGGGCGCGAATTGCTGCGCGGGCTGGCCACGTTCGCCGCGCTGACGCCGGCTTCCGTGGCCCAGGGGCCTGAATACGATGCCCTGCTGCAGGGCGTCTCGGCGGGTCTCTCCGGTGTATCGCGCGCGTTGGCGCTGGAACGCGGCACGCTCGGCGTGGCGGAACGGCGGGTGGAGAGCGCGCGGGATCGCCACAGGGATCTTCTTGTCGTGATCCGCGCGCAGCTCGGCACGGCGGAGGAGGTCGATCTCGCGTCGGTGACGGCGGCGTTGCGGCAGACGGAGATGCGGCTTTCGGCGTCCTACGAGACGACGGCGATGGTGGCGCGGCTGTCGTTGGCCGCGTTGCTGCGCTGAATGATGGGCTGCCTTCAGCCGCGGTTAACGCGGTGGGGTTCAGGATGCTCCGCGTTCCGTCCCGTCGCAGCTGTTCGCGGCGGGTTGGGCGCAGACCCGAGGATGGGGCGCGCGGGCCGTAATCCGCGCGGCGGCGAAAATCGCGCAGATGCCGGCAGGGGCCGGCTGGCGGCATGGCGACCAGCAGGGTCGCCGGGCCGACAGGTTCGGGAGAGTTTCATGTCCACCTTGGTGCTCGAGATGCGAGCCGGCGACCTGATGGTGGTGAATGGCGCTTCGCTGCGGTTCCGCAGCCGCACGCGCGTCGAATTGGTGGCGCGCGCGCGCTTCCTGTTCGGAAAGCAGGTGATGGCGCCGGAAGGCGCCAACACGCCTGCGCGGCGCATCTACTTCGCGTTGCAATGTGCCTATGTCGGTGCGGAGGAGGAACGCGAGCAGTCGATGGCGGATGCGCACCGCCTGGCGGCCGAGTTCCAGGAGGCGACGACCTCCGCCCTGGCGCGCCAGCTGCTGGAACGCGCGCTGATGCTGGCGGAGCAGGATGATTGGTACCAGGCGCTGCGCCTGGTGCGGCATGTGATCCGGCATGAGGCGGCCGTGCTGGGGCTTGATGCGACCGGCGGCGCGCCGCTGGCAGCGGGTGTCGCCGTCGCGGCGGAGTAGCGCGCCGCGCGTTTACCAAATCTTTACCCCTTGTCGTGTAGACGAGGGGCGGGTCCGCGCGGCGCGCGGACCCCTGCCGGAGCGGCCAGACCGCTCCGGTTCCCGCGGAGGACGGCAAGATGTCCAATCCGTCGCGGAACCCTGAAGGGGGAGTAGGGGACAATGTCCTCGATCAACACCAATGTCGCCGCGATGGCCGCGGTGCGTTCGCTCAATACCATCTCTCAGGACATGGGGCGCACGCAGCAGAGCATCGAGACGGGCTTGCGAATCGGCCGCGCGAATGACGATCCGGCCGTCTTCTCGATCGCGCAGGGGATGCGCGCGAATCTGAAGGGCCTGACCGCGGTGCGCGACGGCCTGGCCTTCGGCCGTTCGGCGCTGACGGTCAGCCGCGATGCGCTGACCAATGTCAGCAACGAGCTGAATTCGCTGAAGCAGATCGTGACGCAGGGCCAGCAGCAGGGCCTGGACCCGACGGCGGTGAACAACGACATCGCCAACCGCATCAACGCGATCCGCGGCCGCGTGGAATCCGCCACCTTCAACGGCGTGAACCTGCTGAACAACCAGGCGCCAGGCGACCGAACGCTGTCGGTGCTGCGCGACGCTAGCGGCAATACGATCAATACGGCCAACCAGAATGTCATCAGTTCGGCTGGCGCGCTGCTGAACATCGACAACCTGAACGTCGCCCAGGGCGCCGTGCGGATCTCGCCGCCGGCCAACATCGCCGTGGTGGACGGGAATTTCGTGGTGGTGCAGCTGAACCGCGGCAGCACCAATGTGAACAACCCAGAGCGCGAGATCGTGTTCGAGTTCAACGCCGACCAGTCGGCGACAGCAGGCAATCGCGTGCTGGCCCAGCAGGTGAACGGCTCGCGGCAGGTCGTGGAGGTCAAGATCGGCACCGGCACCGACATGACCCCGCAGGCCGAGCTGGGCGCGCTGGTGAATGCGATGAAGGCGAATGGCATCGGCGCGCGCGTCAACAATGACGGCACGCTCGATATCATGGCCGGCGGGCTGACGGGCGTGGCCTATTCGCTGACGGACAGCGCCGGGACTCCTGTGACGCATGTTGGCGGCGTCAGCAGGGCCACTGTGGCGGCGGCGACGTGGGGCGTCAGCAACGCGGCCTACACGGCCCCGACCGGGGCGACCGGGATCGGTACGATGGGTGGTGCCGCCGCCAACAGCCAGATCACAGTGGTCGGCGGCACAGTGGATGGGACCGACGTCATCAACGCGTCCTCCGCGATCTCGGTGGTGGACCAGGCCATCACGGCGGTGAACACCTCGCTCGCGACCATCGGCTCGCGCCTCGGCCAGATCGAGGGTCAGCAGGACTTCATCAAGCAGCTCACGGACTCCATCAAGGAAGGCCTCGGCGCCCTGGTGGATGCAGACCTGGCCGAGGAATCGGCGCGGCTTACCGCGCTGCAGACGCGCCAGCAGCTGGCCACCCAGTCGCTGTCCATCGCGAACCAGCAGAGCCAGTCGCTGCTCAGCCTGTTCCGTTGAACCAGGAAGGCCGGGGCGCCGCGCGCACCCCGGCCGCCTTTCCCCCGCAGAACACGCCGATCGCAGGACAAGGCGCCGCATGATGCTCACCCGCTATGCCACACAGCAGGATGCCGCCGCCTCGCCGCGTGAGGTCGAGCTGCGCGCCTTCCGCTACGTCAACGGCCTGCTTGCCGTCGCCACCGACCTGTCTGCCCGCGCGCGGGCGCTGCACAAGACGCATATGCTCTGGTCGATGCTCATCGACGACCTCTCCCAGCCCGGCAATGCGCTGCCGCCGGATCTCAAGGGGCGGCTCATCTCCCTCGGCCTCTGGGCGCAGCGGGAAGCCGGTTCGCGGCTGGATGACGAAGCGAGCCTCGAGCCCCTGCTGGCGCTGCACCGGGACATGATCGCGGGGCTGGAGGCGCAGCAGCCCGTGCCGGTGTCGCAGGCCTTCGCCGCCGCGACGGTCTGACCATGCTGCCCGGCCTCGGCGCCCAGGCTGCGCTGGCGGTGGTGGATCGCCAGGGCGGCGCGCTGCAGGCGCGCTTCGCCGCGCGCCGCGACAACGCCGCCGAGGTGGAGGGCCTGCGCGACCGCGCGCAGCGCATGACGGATGTCGATTCGCTGCTGAAGGACCGCCGGGCGCTTCGGATGGTGCTCGAAGCCTTCCAGCTCGAGACCGAGATCGACAAGCGCGCCCTGATCCGCCGCGCCCTGACCGAGGATCCGGCGGCCGAATCCAGCCTGGTGAACCGCTTCACGGATCGGCGCTGGCGTGAATTGGCGGCTGCCTTCGCCGAGGGCCGCCCGCAAGGCCAATCGCCGGAGCAAGCCGCCGCCGGCACCGGGGCGCGGCTGCGCGGGATGCTGGATCGCATCGTGCGGGACGCAATGGTCAATCGCTATGAAAAGGCGATGGGAGAAGCCAATCCTGGCCTGCGGGAAGCGCTGTATTTCCGCCGTGTCGCCGGCCGCGTCGCGACCGTTCCGCAGCTGATGGCCGACCGCGCGCTGGTCGAGGTCGCGCGCGGCGCGCTCGGCCTGCCGAAGCAGTTCGGCCTGCTGTCCTTCGAACAGCAGCGCGACCTGCTGACGCGGCGGCTGGATCTGGCGCAGCTGCAGGACCCGCAGGGCGTGGCCCGGTTGGTCGGCCGCTACCTGGCGCAGGCCAACACGGCCGCCCCCCCGAGCCCGGTGGCTGCGCTGTTCGACAACCGGGGCAGTGCGAACGGCATCGCCGCGCTGGCGGGACGGCGCCTGTCGATCCAGGCCTGACACGCGCGACGCCGCAAGGCACGTGCATCCAGCGATGCGCGGATGCCGACATGCGGCACGAAATCGCCGCCGCGCATCGAATCCAGGGAACAATCGCCGCGACATGACGTTCGCGCCTGGGACCGTGTGCAGGATTCGCATGCGGCGACACCGGGCGCAGCGCGCGACAGGACCGGCGGGGCCGGCAGCGTGCTGCGATCGGGGGGACAGCGGCGCGATGGCGACACGCAGAAGCCCGCGCCGCAACGGGAAACGGGACCAGCACGCGATCAAGGAGACCCAGCGCATGAGCGACGAGATCGAGCAGATGCCCCAGGACGCCACGGAGCCCGAAGCGGCCACGCCGCAGCCGGAGCCGGAGAAGACGCCGCGCCGCCGCGCGCCCGCACGCCGCACCACCGCGCGGGGGGTGCGCGGCACCGCGGGACGCAGCGCGGCTGCCAAGGCGCCGCGTGCAGCTGCGGCCACCAAGGCACCGCGCGCCCGTGCCGCGACAAAAACCCCGCGCGCCGGCACCGCGACCAAGGCCGCACGCGCCGCTGGCGCGACGCGCAAGGCAGCGGGTACGGGCGGCCGCAAGGCCGCCGCCGCACCGCGCCGCAAGGCCACCACGACGGCCAAGCCAACGACCACTCGTGCAACCACTCGGGGGACTGTCATCCGCAAGGCGCCAGCCAAGGCCACCGGGCGGACGACGGCCGCCAAGGCCGCGACGCGTGGCCGCGCGAAAGCCGCCACCACGGGGACCGCGCGGGCCGGCGTTGCGCGGAAGACCACCAAGGCAGGCGCCGCCAGCCCCGGCCGCGCCGCACCCCGCGCCGCCAATGGGCGCAAGACCGCCGCGAGCCGCACGGCGAAGCCGGCCGCGGGGCGTGCCACGGCGCCGAAGGGCGGTAAGTCCACCCCGGCGCGGCGCGGCGCCACGCCGCGCGGCCGGGGCGGTACCGGCCGCGGCCGCATGGGCTGATCCGCAGACCCGGCCGGGGCGCGCGGCGCCCCGGCCCGCTCCGGCCGGCCCCCCCTCGCCAACTTGGCTGCCGCGCGCGAAACTGGAGGGATGCAGACCGCTCTCGTCCTCGGCGCGGGCATCATGGGGCTTTCGAGCGCCTGGGCCCTGTCGCGCGCCGGCTTCGCCGTGCGCGTCATCGAACAGGACGAGGTGCCGAATCCGCGCGGCGCCTCGGTCGATGATCACCGGCTGATCCGCCACGCCTATGGGGCGCAGGCCGGCTACATGCGGATGATCGACCCCGCCTATGCCGCCTGGGACCTGTTGTTCCGCGAGGCCGGGGAACGCCCCTATGTCGAGACCGGCGTGCTGGCCCTGGCGGAATCCCGTGGCGGGTGGCTCGCGGAAAGCCGCGCCGCCCTGCTGGCCGGCGGCCATGCCGTGCAGGATCTGGCGGCGGATTCGGTGGCCGCGCGCTTCCCCTTCCTGTCCCCCGCCGGCATCGCCGACGCCTTCCAGCTGAAGTCGGGCGGCGTGCTGCTGGCGCGGCGCATCGTCCAGGCCCTGGCGGCGCTGTTGGCGCGGCGCGGCGTGCCCATCGCCCGCGCCCGCGCGGCCACCATCGATCCGGCCCGCGGTAGCGTGACGCTGGAAGATGGACGGCGAGAGGAAGCCGACCTCCTGGTGATCGCGGCCGGGCCCTGGGGGCCCCGGCTGGTGCCGGGGCTTGCCGCGCGGGTGCGCCCCACACGCCAGATCGTGGTGCGCCTGGCGCCGCCGCCGGAGGCTGTCGCCGCCTGGGAACGCGCCCCGATGCTGCTCGACCTGGCGGAGGATGGCGGCTTCTATGCCGTCCCCCCGGTGGCGGGCACGCCGCTGAAGATCGGCGACCACCGCTTCGCCCCCACCGCCGATCCGGACGGCCCGCGCGAGGCCAGTGGCGCGGAGCGCGATGCGATCCTCGATCTCGCGCGCCATCGTATCCGCGACCTCGGGCGCTATCGCATCCTGTCCGCCGCCGCCTGCTGGTACGATGTGGAGCCGGGTGAACGTTTCGTGGTGGAGAAGCTCGGCCCCCATGCGATCGTGATGTCCGGCTTTTCCGGCCATGGCTTCAAGTTTGGCGCGCTGCTCGGGCTTGCGGTCGCGCGGGCGGCGCGGGATAGCGCGATAGCTGCCGCTTTGCCCGCCTGGGCGGCGGGCGACGCGCCACCCCCCGCTGGGCTTTTCGCCGATCTCGAACAGGGCCAGATGGCATGACATCCCCGACCGCTGCCGACGATCTCATCCTGGGCCTCACGAAGGTGGTGGACCTGCCGGGCCTGTCCGCCGCCGCCGGCGCGCCGCTCGGCGCCGAGGATATCGAGGCGCTGCTGCGGGAGGCCGAGCGCTTCTGCGCCGAAAAGATCGCGCCAGGCTGGCAGGAGGCCGACCGGCAGGGCACGACCTATGCCAACGGCACCGTGGCCGTGCCCCAGCACTATCACGCGCTGATGCGCGATTGGATCGAAAGCGGCTGGCAGGGTGTGTCCGCGTCGGACGCGCATGGCGGGCAGGGGCTGCCGCATGCGATCTGGACCGCGGTGGTCGAACTCGCCTCCGCCGCCGACATGGCGTTCTTCCTCGGCCCCATCCTGACGGCGGGCGCCATCGACCTGTTGCAGGGCCATGCGACGCCCGACCAGCAGGCGCGCTGGTTGCCGCATCTTGTCTCCGGCGCCTGGCCGGGGACGATGAACCTGACCGAGCCGCAGGCAGGCTCCGACCTCGCCGCCATCCGCAGCCGCGCGGAGCCGCTGGGGGATGGGCGCTACGCGCTGCACGGACAGAAGATCTACATCACCTGGGGCGAGCACGAGACGACGGAGAACATCCTGCACCTGGTCCTGGCCCGCCTGCCCGGCGCGCCGGAAGGCTCGCGCGGCATCTCCCTGTTCGCGGCGCCGAAGATCCTGCCCGATGGCCGGCGCAACGCCCTGCGCTGCGGCGGGATCGAGCGGAAGCTTGGCATCCACGCCTCCCCCACCTGCATCATGCTGTTCGAGGGCGCGGAGGCGGAGCTGGTGGGCGAGCCCGGCCGCGGCCTGAACGCCATGTTCGCGATGATGAACGCCGCGCGTCTGGCGGTGGGTGTGCAGGGGGTGGGGCAGGGCGCGCGGGCGCTGCAGCTGGCGGAAGCCTATGCCGCGCAGCGCACCCAGTCCGGGCGCGTCATCGCCGACCACCCCGATGTGGCGCGGATGCTGGCGGAGATGCGCGCGGTGACGCTGGCCGGACGGCTGCTGGCGCTGGAAGCCGCGGCGGCGCTGGACCGGCACCATCTGCTGGGGGATGAGGCGGCTTCCGTGCGGCTCGCCCTGCTGATCCCCATCGTGAAGTCCTGGTGCAGCGATCGCGGCGTGGATGTCGCCTCGCTCGGCATCCAGGTGCATGGCGGCATGGGCTTCGTCGAGGATAGCGGGGCAGCCCAGGTGCTGCGCGATGCCCGCATCGCGCCGATCTATGAAGGCACCAACGGCATCCAGGCCATCGATCTGCTGGTCCGCAAGCTCGCGAAGGATGGCGGCGCGGCGATGCGCGCCCTGCTGGCCGAGCTGCGCGGCGAGGCCCGCCTGGCCGAGGCCGCGGCGATGCTGGAGGAAGCGACGGCGACCATGCTGGCCCTGCAGGCCCGCGATGCGGACGCCGCGCAATCCCTGGCGGCGGCGTATCTGGAGGCCTGCGGCTGGACGCTGGGGGGCTGGATGCTGGCCCGCTTGGCCCGCGCCGTGCCGGAGCGGGAGGCGCTGGCGGCCTTCTACCTCACCCGCCTGCTGCCCCGCGCGACCGCCCGGTGCCTGGAGATCCGGGCGGCTTCGGGCCGTCCCCCTATCGCGGAAGCGCCGGCTGCGGCATGAACCGTCGCAGCGCCCCTTGCGGATGACAGCCTTGGGCGCATTTCGTTGCCGGACATCATGAACACCGCCCTCGCCACACCCTCCCTGCACCGCCCGCGCGCGAAGGTGGCCATCATCGGCGCGGGCCCTGGCGGCCTGGCCGCGGCCATGCTGCTCGCCGCCTCCGGCGCGCGGGTAACGGTGTATGAGAAGGACGATGTCGTCGGCGGGCGCACCCGGACCCTGACATCGCCGGAAGGCTACAGCTTCGACCTCGGCCCGACCTTCTTCCTCTATCCGCGGATTCTGAAGGAGATCTTCGAGCGCTGCGGCGCCGACCTCGAGACCGAGATCGACATGCGCCGGCTCGATCCCCAGTACCGGCTGGTGTTCGAGAACCAGGGCGGCGCGACCCAGCTCGACTGTTCCTCCGACCTGGACCGGATGGAGGCGGAGCTGGCGAAATTCGCCCCCGCCGACGCCAAGGGCCTGCGGTCCTTCGTGTCGGAGAACCGCGCCAAGCTCGAAGCCTTCCGCCCCGTGCTCGAACGCGCTTTCGAAAGCCCGGTCGACATGGTGAAGTGGGACATGATCCGGGCGCTGCCGCTGCTGCGGCCCTGGTCGACGGTGGACAAGGACCTGTCGCGCCATTTCCGCGACCCGCGCGTCCGCCTCGCCTTCTCGTTCCAGACCAAGTACCTGGGCATGAGCCCCTTCCGCTGCCCTTCCCTGTTCACGATCCTGTCCTATCTGGAATACGAGCACGGGATCTTCCACCCGATCGGCGGCTGCGGCGCGGTATCGCGCGCCATGGCGCGGGTGGCCGAACGGATGGGGGCGGAGATCCGCCTGTCCACCCCGGTCGATCGCATCGCCTTCGACGGCAGCCGCGCGCGGGGCGTCGAGATCGGCGGCCGGCGGCACGACGCGGATGCGGTCGTGGTCAATGCCGATTTCGCCCATGCCGTGCCGAAGCTGATCCCGGCCCATCTCCGCAAGGACTGGAGCGACCAGAAGATCGAGAAGGCACGCTATTCCTGCTCGACCTTCATGCTCTACCTGGGTCTGGACCGGACCTTCCCCGACCTCGCGCATCACTCTGTGATCCTGAGCGAGGGATACCGGGAGAATATCGCGGAGATCGAGGGCGGGACGATCCCGGATGTGCCCTCGCTTTATGTGCAGAATGCCGGCGCGACGGACCCGACCATGGCGCCCCCCGGCCATACGGCGCTGTACATGCTGGTGCCGGTGCCGAACCTGCTGAAGCAGCCCGACTGGCCGGCCCATGCGGCACGCTACCGGGACGTCGCGCTCGACCGGCTGCGGGCGCTCGGCCTGCCCGATATCCGCCCGCATATCCGCTACGAGAAGATCGTCGCGCCGCAGGATTGGGAAAGCGACTACGGGGTCGGCTTCGGCGCGACCTTCAACCTGTCGCATGAGCTGCCGCAGATGCTGTATTTCCGGCCGGGTAACCGGTTCCGGGATGTGGAAGGCGTGTATCTGGTCGGCGGCGGCACCCATCCCGGCAGCGGCCTGCCGGTGATCTATGAAGGTGCGCGGATCACCACCGGGCTGATGGCGCGCGATCTGGGCCTGTCGGAAGCGCCGAGCCGGCCGACCGCCGCGGGCGATCTGGCCGCGTCCGCGTCGGCCTATGGGCAGACCCGCTGAGGCGATCCGGCCGGGGCTGAACCGGTCCCCGGCGCGTTCCCCGGTGCCGGGCCGGCACGATGTGCTATGCTGCTGGAATCCCGGCGAAGGGAGTGGAGCTGATGGCTGAGCGTGTGGTGGTGGTGGGCGGTGGCCTGGGCGGTCTCGCGGCGGCGGCTGTGGCTGCGGCGCGCGGGCACAAGGTGACGCTGCTCGACAAGAACCCCTGGCTCGGCGGCAAGGCGGCGGTGCTGCACCTGGATGCGCCCGACGGCTCCGGCCGCTTCCGCTTCGACATGGGCCCCACGATCCTGACCGTGCCCCGCGTGCTGCGCCGCATCTTCGCAGAGGCCGGGCGGGATCAGGCGGTGGACCTGCCGCTGATCCGCCTCGACCCGCAATGGCGCTGCTTTTTCGAGGACGGGACGCAGATCGACCTGCTCGAGAATGTGGACCGGATGGCGGCGGAGATGAACCGCTTCGCCCCCGGCCAGGGCATGGGCGAAGGCTACCGGCGCCTGCAGGCGGAAGCCGAGAACCTCCACCGCGTCTCGGAAGGCTTCTTCTTCTGGAAGTCGGTCGAAGGCATGGCCGATACGTTGAACTTCAAGGCCAATCTGAACCCCGACACGCTGCGCGACGTGCTGAGCCTGAAGATGGGTCGCACCGTCGCCAAGGTGATCCGCGGCCATGTGCCGGATGCGCGGCTGGCGCAGATGCTGGACCATTACTGCCAGTATGTCGGCTCCTCCCCCTACCTCGCGCCGGCGGTGCTGACCTCCATCGCCGACATGCAGGCGACGGAGGGTGTGTGGTACCCCGTCGGCGGCACGCGTGCGGTGGCGGAGGCGCTGGCGAAGCTCGCCGGCGATCTCGGCGCTGATCTGCGCCCGGGCGTCGAGGTGACGGGCTTCGACATCCAGGACGGCGCGGTGAAGGGCGTGGTCACGGCGTCCGGCGAGAAGATCGCCTGCGATGCCGTGATCTCCAACATGG
>JBIIRI010000007.1:0-43954 GCA_044341625.1 Roseomonas sp. | reverse complement strand
GCTATCGGCCGCGAAGCCGGGGAAGCCTTGCTCGGCGACCGTCGGCACCGTGGGGTGTACCGGCGAACGCTCGGCACCCGACAGCGCGACACCGCGCAGATTGCCCGCCTGTACCTGCGGCCCGACCGCGACGGTCGAGGTGATGACCAGCGGCACCTGCCCGCCGAGCGCGGCCTGCACGGCCGGCCCGCCGCCGCGGAAGGGCACATGGGTGAAGCGCGCCCCGGTCAGAGTCTGCAGCTGCGCCATCATCAGATGCCCGGTCGAGCCATTGCCGATGGTGCCGTAATGCGGCCCCTCGCCCACGCGCCCGGCGGCGATCACCTCGGCCAGGGTGCGGAAGGGGGAGGAGGGGTTGGCCGCCATCAGCACCGGCGCACCTCCGATGAAGCCGACGGGGGCGAAATCCGCCAGCGTGTCGAAGGGCATGCGCGGGACCATGTGCGGGTTCACCGCGTGGGTGGACAGCGCGAACAGCAGCGTGTGCCCGTCCGGCGTGGCGCGCGCCACCGCTTCCGCGCCGACGAGGCCCGAGGCGCCGCCCCGGTTCTCGACCACCACCTGCCGGCCCAGCCGTTCGGACAGCGCGGGCGCGACGAGGCGCGCGACGGTGTCCACCGTGCCGCCGGGCGGGAAGTTCACCACGGCGCGGATCGGCCGGTCCTGCGGGAAGGCCTGGGCGCGGGCCAGGCTGGGCGCGGCGAGGGGAAGCGCGAGCAGGCCGGCGGCGCGGCGGCGCGTGAACAACATCATCTGTCCTCCCGTTTCGTTTCTTGGCACGGATTCGACGCGGCCCCGCGCCGGCCGGCAACCCCTTTCCGCCCGACTGTCGCCGGTCCATGTGTCGGGGATGATGGAACGACGGATGGTTGTGGCGGGCCTCGGCTATACCGGGGCGGCGATCGCGGCGGAGGCGGTGGCGGCGGGGTTTCGGGTCACCGGCACGGCCCGCGACCCCGGCGCTTCGCGCGCGCCGGCCGGTGTCGCGGTGGTCGCCTTCGCCGAGGCATCGGCCGCGATCGGGGCTGCGACCCACCTGGTCGTCACGGCGGCGCCCGAGGAGGACGGCGATCCGGTGCTTGCGGCGCATGCCGCCGCGATCTCGGCGGCGCCGGGGCTGGGCTGGATCGGCTATCTCTCCACCACCGGCGTCTATGGCGATCGCGGCGGTGCCGAGGTGGATGAGGCCACCCCACCCGCGCCGGGCCAGCCGCGCTCGGTCCGGCGGCTGGCGGCGGAGAAAGCCTGGCGCGCGGCGGCGGCGGCGCGGGGCGCGGCGCTCGATATCTTTCGGGTCGGCGGCATCTATGGCCCCGGCCGCAGCAGTTTCGATGAAGTGCGCGCCGGCGTCGCGCGGCGCGTGGTGAAGCCGGGCCATTCCTTCAGCCGCATCCACCGCGACGACATTGCGCTGGCCGTCGTCGCTGGCGCGCTACGCCCAGGCGCCGCGCGCGTGCTCCACCTCGTCGATGACGAGCCCGCGCCGAGCGCCGACGTTGTGGCGGAAGCCGCGCGGCTGCTCGGCCTCGAACCGCCGCCGGCCATGGCCTTCGAGGAGGCGCGCGCCCGCATGTCCCCGATGGCGCTGTCCTTCTGGTCGGAGAACCGCCGCGTCGCCAATGCGGCGACGAAGGCCGCGCTCGGAATCGCCTGGCGCTGCCCGACTTATCGGGAGGGCCTGCGTCGCATCCTCGCCGCCGAAGGTCAGCCCGCCAGCATCTGATCCAGCGTCTGCGTCAGCAGGGTAAGGTCCTCAGGCCGGCTCAGCCGGTGGTCGCCATCCTTGATCAGGTGCAGGCGCACATCCGCGCCTTCCAGTGCGTCCACCAGGCGCAGCGCGTGTCGCCAGGGCACGTCGGGGTCGCGCATGCCTTGCAGGATGCGGACGGGGCAGCGCAGCGGGATCGGCGCGTCGAGCAGGTTGTGGCGCGGGCCATCCTCGATCAGCGCGCGGGTGATCGGCGTCGGCTCCCCGTACTGGGACGGCAGCTGGAGTACGCCGTTTTCCATGATCTCGGCGCGCTGCGCGTCGCTGAAGGCGGGCCACATTAGGGCCGTGGTAAAGTCGGGGGCAGGGGCGAGGCCGATCAGCCCCGCCACGCGCCCAGGCCGTGCACGCGCCACCAACAGCGCGATCCAGCCGCCCATGGAGGAACCGACCAGCAGCTGCGGCCCCTCTGTCAGCGCATCCAGCACGGCGATGGCATCGGCGGCCCATTGGCCGATCGTGCCGTCCTCGAACCGCCCGGCGCTGGCGCCATGGCCGCCATAGTCGAAGCGCAGCATGGCGCGCCCTGTTGCGGCGCAATGGTCGCGCAAGGCGATGGCCTTGGAGCCTTCCATGTCGGAGCGGAAGCCGGGCAGGAAGACCACGCCCGGCTGGCGGCCCGGCAGCCTTGCCCAGGCCAGGCGGTCGTCGAGCCGCCCGCGTTCCTCTCTCATCGCGGCAGGCCGCGTGGTCGTCATCGCGGCAGGCCACGCCTCGCGAGATTGGTCATCAGCGCGCCGATACCGAAGGTCCAGGGCGGGCATTCATCCGTCCGGTCCACCTCATTCTCCAGCGCGCCGAGCCGGGCGGAGGCGATCCGCACCACATCGCCATCCCGATGCGTGAAGCCCATCCCCGGCGCGCCGCGATCCTTCGCCGGCGAGAAGGGGGTGCCGAGGAACAGCACCGCGCCATCCGGATATTGGTGATGCGCGCCGATCATCTGCCCGACCACATCCGCCGGGTCGCGCGCGATGGCGCCGACCATGCCGCGTTCATCCAGCGTGAAGCCGTCGCGGCCGGTGATGGTCACGCGGAGTTCAGCCCGCCGCACATCCTCCAGCGTGAAGCCCGCGTCGAACAGCCGGATCAGCGGCCCGAGCGCGCAGCTGGCGTTGTTGTCCTTGGCGCGGCCGAGCAGCAGCGCGCTGCGGCCTTCCACGTCACGGAGATTCACATCGTTGCCGAGCGTCGCGCCCACGATCCGGCCGCGCCCATTCACCACCATCACCGCTTCCGGTTCCGGATTCGACCAGGAGCTCATCGGATGCACGCCGACCTTGGCGCCGGTGCCGACCGCCGACAGGACCGGCGCCTTGGTGAAGATCTCCGCATCCGGGCCGATGCCGACTTCAAGGTATTGGCTCCACCACCCCTTCGCCACCAGCGCGTCCTTCACGCGCCGCGCCTCGGGGCTGCCGGGGACGAGGTTCGACAGGTCGTCGCCGATGATGGCGCGCACTTCCGCCCGCACCGCCTCGGCCTGGCTGGCATCGCCGCGGCAGCGTTCCTCGATCACGCGTTCGAGCATGGAGCGCACATAGGTCACGCCAGCCGCCTTGATCGCCTGCAGGTCGATCGGGGCCAGCAGGAAGGGGCGCGTCGCGTCCCGCGCCGCATGGTGCGCGTTCGCCATCGCGGCCGGCAGGTCGAGCGTGGCGGGCACGCCATGCGTGCGGGTGGCGGCCAGCGGATCCTCGCTGTTCAGCCAGGCGCCGCAGGTGCCAAAGGCCGGGGTCATGTCGAAGGCCGCCCCGTTCAGCAGCGCGAAGACAGAGGGCCCCTCCGGCGTCATCACCCTGAGCGCGAAGCTGCCCGTCGCGAGATCCGCGGGCAGTGCTGTTTGGTCCGGCATGCGCGTCTTCCCCCTTGATGGGGTCCAACCTAGCGCGGCCTGCGGGCGGGGGAAGGGGGCGCGGCCGAGGCGGGGGGTAGGCGGCGCGGCGCGGTGGCTATAACGGAGGACGCATGTCCCGCCCGCCCGCCATCCTCCAGGTCCTGCCGGCCCTCGTCTCGGGCGGGGTGGAGCGCGGCACGGTGGAAATCGCCGAGGCCATCGCCGCCGCCGGCTACCGTCCCATCGTTGCTTCCGCCGGTGGTCCCCTGGCGGCGGAGGTCGCGCGGGTGGGCGGCGTGCATGCCACCCTGCCGCTCGACACCAAGTCGCCGCTGGGCATCTGGCGGAATGCCGCCGCGCTGACAGCGCTGATCCGGGATCAGGATGTGGCGATCATCCATGCCCGTTCGCGCGCGCCGGCCTGGTCGGCCCTGCTTGCCGCCAGGCGCACCGGGGCGCGCTTCGTGACCACGTATCACGGTGCGTATAATGAGGGCTTCCCCGGCAAGCGGCTCTACAACTCCGTCATGGCGCGCGGGGAACGGGTGATCGCGATCAGCCGCTTCATCGCGGATCTGGTCGCCGAGCGTCACGGCACCCCGCCATCCCGCATCCGGCTGATCCCGCGCGGCGTCGATCCGCGCCGCTTCGACCCCGCCGCCGTGCCGGCCGCGCGGGTGCTGGCGCTGCGGGAGGCCTGGGGCGCGGCGCCGGGGCAGAAGGTCGTGTTGCTCCCGGCGCGGCTGACGCGCTGGAAGGGCCAGATGGTGCTGGTGGAGGCGCTGGCGCGCCTGCCGGGGGTGATCGGCGTCTTGGCCGGCGGCGGCGGCGAAGCTTTTGCGCGGGAATTGAAGGACCGCGCTTCGGCGCTCGGGCTGGGTCAGCGGCTGGTGCTGGCGGGGCATGTCGAGGCGCTGGATGTCGCGCTGCGCGCAGCCGATGTCGTGGTCCATGCCAGCACAGATGCCGAGGCCTTCGGGCGCACGGTGATCGAGGCCCAGGCCATGGCGCGGCCCGTCATCGCCTCCGACCTCGGTGGCCCGCGGGAGACGGTGGCGGAAGGTGTCACCGGCTGGCGCGTGCCGCCCGGCGACCCGGCCGCGCTGGCGGATGCGCTGGCCCGCGCCCTGGCGATGCCGGAGGCCGAGCGGGATGCCGCCGGCGCGCGGGCGCGGGACGCGGTGCTGCGGGACTACACCACCGCGGCGATGCAGGCCGCGACCATCGGTGTCTACCGCGAATTGCTGCCATGACGGCCCGGCGCACCTCGTCATCCGCCTCGGTGCCTTCCTGCCCCCTGCGGCGCGTGCCGCCGCGGGACTGCCCTTGACCGGGGCGGAGCCGGGCGGCACCGATCCCCTTCCGTCCCCTGGATGATTCCCCCATGAACCTCACCATCCCGGCCTCCGCCGGCGAAGTGATCGACAAGCTCACCATCCTCGAGATCAAGCTGGCCCGCATCGAGGACCAGGCTAAGCGCGCCAATGTCGCGACCGAGCACGCGGCGCTGCTGGCCGCCTGGCGGCAGGCGGTGCCGGATGAGGCAGCGATCGCCGCCCCCATCGCCGCCCTGCGCGAGGTGAATGAGGCGCTGTGGGACATCGAGGATGAGATCCGCGAGCAGGAGCGGCGCAGCGATTTCGGCCCCGATTTCGTCCGGCTGGCGCGCGCGGTCTATTTCACCAACGACCGCCGCGCGGCGCTGAAGAAGGAGATCAACCTGAAGCTCGGCAGCGCGCTGGTCGAGGAGAAATCCTACGCGGCGTACTGAGCCGCCTTCGGCCCCTGCCGCTTGACGGGGGCCGCGGCCCCACCCTAGAGCGAACGCCCGCCAAGCATGTGGCGCCGCGCGTCCCGCCGGCGGCCGGCTTCGCGCGGCCGGAGAGGTCCCGACACCGATGCCCGCCATCACCTTGCCCGACGGTTCCGTCCGCAGCTTCGACGGCCCGGTGACAGGTGCGACGGTGGCCGCCTCCATCGGCCCCGGCCTCGCCAAGGCGGCGCTCGCCATGGAAGTGGATGGCAAGCTGCGCGACCTCTCGGATGAGATCGCCGCCGATGCCAGCCTGCGCTTTGTCACCCGCAAGGACGACCAGGCGCTGGAGATGATCCGCCACGACGCCGCCCATGTTCTGGCGGAAGCCGTGCAGGCGCTGTTCCCCGGCACCCAGGTGACCATCGGCCCGTCCATCGAGAACGGCTTCTACTACGACTTCCACCGCAACGAGCCCTTCACGCCAGAGGACTTCCCCCGCATCGAGGCGAAGATGCGCGAGATCGTCGCGGCGAATGCGGCCTTCGAGCGGATCGTCACCACCCGCCACGACGCCATCGCGCTGTTCGAGGCGAAGGGCGAGAAATACAAGGTCCAGCTGATCCAGGACCTGCCGCAGGGCGAGACGATCACGCTCTACAAGCAGGGGGACTGGGTCGATCTGTGCCGCGGGCCGCATATGCGCGGCACCGGCGATGTCGGCAGCGCCTTCAAGCTGATGAAGGTGGCCGGCGCCTATTGGCGCGGCGATCACCGCAACGCGATGCTGAGCCGGATCTACGGCACCGCCTGGCGCGACCAGAAGGAGCTCGACGCCTATCTGCTCCAGCTGGAGGAGGCGGAGAAGCGCGACCACCGCAAGATCGGCAAGGAGATGGACCTGTTCCATCTGCAGGAAGAAGCGGTCGGCAGCGTCTTCTGGCACCCGAAGGGCTGGCGCCTGTACCGGACGGTCGAAGCCTATATGCGCCGCCGCCTCGACCTGGCCGAGTACCAGGAGGTGAAGACGCCGCAGCTGGTGGACCGCAAGCTGTGGGAAGCCTCCGGCCATTGGGAGAAGTTCCGCGAGAGCATGTTCATCGCGACCGTGGAGGACGAGTCCGAGAAGGACCGCGTCCTCGCGCTGAAGCCGATGAACTGCCCTTGCCATGTGCAGATCTTCAACCAGGGCATCCGCAGCTATCGCGAATTGCCGCTCCGCATGGCGGAATTCGGCGCCTGCCACCGCTATGAGCCGTCCGGCGCGCTGCACGGCATCATGCGCGTGCGCGCCTTCACCCAGGACGACGCGCATATCTTCTGCGAGGAAGACCAGATCGCGGCGGAGACGGTGCGCTTCGTCTCCCTGCTCTCCTCGATCTACCGCGACCTCGGCTTCGAGAGCTTCCGGGTGAAGTTCTCCGACCGTCCCGCGCGGCGCGCCGGCGATGACGCGACCTGGGACCGCGCGGAAGGCGCGCTGAAGCAGGCCTGCGAGACCGCCGGCGTCGAATATGTGCTGAACCCGGGGGAGGGCGCCTTCTATGGCCCGAAGCTGGAATTCGTGCTGCGCGACGCGATCGGCCGCGACTGGCAATGCGGCACGCTGCAGGTCGATTTCGTCCTGCCCGAGCGGCTGGATGCCGAATACGTGGCCGAGGACGGCACGCGCAAGCGCCCGGTGATGCTGCATCGCGCGATCCTTGGGTCGTTCGAACGCTTCCTCGGCATCCTGATCGAACAGCATGCGGGGCGCTTCCCGCTTTGGCTCGCGCCGGTGCAGGTGGTGGTCGCTTCCATCGTCGACGATGCCGCGCCCTTCGCGCGGGAAGCGGCGGCGGCGTTGCAGAAGGCGGGGCTTTCGGTCTCGCTCGACCTGCGGAACGAGAAGATCAACCGCAAGATCGTGGACCATATCGACCAGCGCGTGCCCGTGCTGGCCGTGGTCGGCCGGCGCGAGGCGGAGGAACGCAGCCTGGTGCTGCGCCGCCTGCCGGGCCGGGACCAGGAAACGGTGCCGCTGGCCGAGGCGGTGGCCCGCCTTGCGGCCGAGGCCGCCGCGCCCGATCTGCGTCCCTGAAGCCGATCCCGCCGGCGTCGGGCGATGGCCCGGTTGCGCCGGCGGGTGCGGAACGCCATAAAGACGGGCTGAAATCCAGCCCCATTCGCTGCAACAGAGACAGGAGAGCGCCATACCTCGAGGACCGATGCCCGCCCAGCTGCCGACACGTGACGGCCCGCGGGTGAATGAGGAGATCCGGACTCCGCAGGTGCGCCTGATCGACCAGGACGGTGAGATGCTGGGCGTGATGTCCGCGCGTGAGGCGCTGATCCGCGCCTATGATGTCGGGCTCGACCTGCTCGAGATCAGCCCGAACGCGGTGCCGCCGGTCGTGAAGATCCTCGACTATGGCAAGTACAAATACGAGCAGCAGAAGAAGGCGAACGAAGCGCGCAAGCGCCAGAAGGTCGTCGAGATCAAGGAAATCAAGGTCCGTCCGAATATCGACGACCATGACTACGACGTGAAGATGCGCCAGATGAAGGAATTCATCGGTGAGGGCGACAAGGTGAAGGTCACCCTTCGCTTCCGCGGCCGCGAAATGGCACACCAGGACCTTGGCCTGAAGGTGCTGGACCGGATCCGTACGGAGCTGGCGGAGACGACGAAGGTCGAATCCATGCCCCGCCTCGAGAACCGCCAGATGATCATGGTGTTGGCGCCCAAATAGCCGACCTGCGGTCGGCTATTTGGGGTTTTTGTTTGCCCTCAGACGCCGGGCGCGCGCTCCGCGCGCTTGGCTTCCGCGCAGGTCACTGGCGCACCGGGCCGCAATGTCGGTTGGTGCGCGGGCCGCTTCGCGGCCTCGGCCGGCGGCGCGGCCGTCAGCACTCATTCGATCGGCTTGACCCTAGGCCTGCGACGGGCCTAAACGTCCTTCTTCATGGTCCGCCCTGGACCTTTCGCCGGCCCCGACGGGGGGCGGGCGCCGTCGCTCCGCGAAGACTCGCGCAGCGGCGCGATACCGTTTGGGGCGACCGCAACGGAAGGAACCACCGGCCCTCATGTTCGAGGCCCTGGGAAACAGGCTGACGGGCGTCTTCGATAAGCTGCGCCGCCGTGGCGCGCTGACGGAGTCCGATGTCCAGGAAGCGCTGCGCGAAGTGCGCGTGGCGCTGCTGGAGGCCGATGTCGCCCTGCCGGTGGTGAAGGAGCTGACCGCCAAGGTGCGGGACCGCGCGGTGGGGGCGGAGGTCATCCGCTCCGTCTCCCCGGCCCAGCAGGTGGTCAAGATCGTCAACGACGCGCTGGTGGAAGCGCTCGGCGGCGGCGCGGCCGATGCCAAAGGGGAAGAAGTCAAGCGCGGCATCGACCTGAACGCGCCGGCGCCGGTACCGATCCTGATGGTCGGCCTGCAGGGCTCGGGTAAGACCACCACCTCCGGCAAGATCGCGCTGCGCCTTCGGGCGAAGGAGCGCAAGAAAGTCCTGCTCGCCTCCCTCGACGTCCATCGCCCGGCCGCGCAGCTGCAGTTGCAGACGCTGGCGCAGCAGGCCGAGGTCACGGCGCTGCCCATCATCGCCGGCCAGACGCCGATCCAGATCGCCGAGCGCGCGATGGATGTGGCGAAGCGCGAGCTTTACGACGTCGTCATCCTCGACACCGCCGGCCGCCTTGCCATCGACGATGCGCTGATGGCGGAAGTCGCGGCGGTGAAGGCCTTTGCCAAGCCGCATGAGACGTTGCTGGTCGTGGATGCCATGACCGGCCAGGACGCGGTGAACACCGCCCGCGCCTTCCAGGACAAGGTGGGCGTGACGGGCGTTGTCATGACGCGCGTGGATGGCGATGCGCGCGGCGGCGCGGCGCTGTCCATGCGGGCCGTCACCGGCGCGCCGATCAAGCTGCTCGGCGCGGGCGAGAAGCTCGACGCGCTCGAGGATTTCCACCCCGATCGCATCGCCAACCGCATCCTCGGCATGGGCGACATCGTCTCCCTCGTCGAGCGGGCGGCGGAGACGATGGATCAGGCGGAAGCCGAAAAGCTCGCCAAGAAGATGCAGAAGGGGTCGTTCGACCTCGAGGATTACGCGCAGCAGCTGAAGCAGATCAACAAGATGGGCTCGCTGTCGGGCATGCTCGGCATGCTGCCCGGCGTGGGCAAGATCAAGAAGCAGATCGAGGATGCGAACCTCGATCAGTCCATGCTGAAGCGCCAGGCCGCCATCATCGGCAGCATGACGCCGAAGGAACGCCGCTACCCCGACCTGCTCAAGGCCAGCCGCAAGAAGCGGATCGCCGCCGGCTCCGGCACCTCCGTGCAGGAGGTGAACAAGCTGCTGAAGCAGTTCGACGAGATGTCCGCGATGATGAAGCGGATGAACAAGCTGGGCCAGAAGGGATTGATGCGCGGGGGTCTCTCCGCGCTGATGCCGGGCCTTGGAAACCGCAGACCTTTCTAGACAGGAGAGTCAGGACTTATGGGCCTCAAGATCCGCCTCGCGCGCGCTGGCGCCAAGAAGCGTCCCTACTACCACATCGTGGTGGCCGACAGCCGCAGCCCGCGCGATGGCCGCTTCATCGAGAAGCTCGGTTCCTACAACCCGATGCTGCCGTCCGATCATCCGGACCGCGTGCGTCTGTTTGCTGAGCGCATCAACCACTGGAAGTCGGTCGGCGCGCTGCCGACGGACCGCGTGGCGAAGTTCCTCGGCCATGCCGGCCTCGCGCCGATGCCCGTCTTCCCGGAGCAGCCCATCAAGGGCGCGCCGAAGAAGAAGGCGCAGGAACGCGCCGCCGCCGCCGCTGCCGCGGCCGCGGGCTGAGCCATAGTCCTGCGGGCTGACGGGCCGTGTCTGTGAAGCAAGTGGTCGCTAGCGAGGAAGGGGGGGCGCAGCCGTCGCGTGCGGCTGGCGCCACCCGTCCTGCCGCCTCGCGCCGCGTGCTGCTGGGCGAGATCGGGAGGCCGCACGGGGTGCGGGGCCTGGTGCGCCTGCACGCCTTCACGGAAGACCCGCGCACGCTGGGCAGCTACGGGCCGCTTTCGGACGCGACGGGGTCGCGGCGCTTCGCCGTGACGCCGATGCCGGGCGGGATCGGCCGCATCGAGGGGGTCGCGGATCGCGACGCCGCGGCGCGGCTGACGGGCACGAAGCTCTATGTCGAGCGCGACCGGCTGCCCCCGCCCGCCGACCCGGACGAGTTCCTGCTGTGCGACCTGGAAGGCCTGCAGGCCTTCGCGGAAGACGGCACGGCGCTCGGCACGGTGCGGAGCGTGGAGGAATATGGCGCCGGCCCCTTCCTCGTGATCGAGGATGCGGGCGCGGAGCGGCTTTTGCCCTTCACCAAGGCCGTGGTGCCGTTGGTTGATGTCGCGGGCGGCCGTGTCGTCGTGGTGCCGCCGGCGGAGGTGACCGTCGCGCCGCAGGATGAGCCCCAGGATGGAGAGGACGCGGCATGACCACGTCCGATCGCCAGCCCTGGCGCGCTTCGGTGCTGACGCTGTTCCCGGAGATGTTCCCCGGCCCCCTCGGCCTTTCGCTCGCCGGCAAGGCGCTGCGGGAGGAACGCTGGGCGATCGAGGCGACCGATATCCGTGGCTTCGCCCATGACCGGCACCGCACCGTGGACGACACGCCCTTCGGGGGCGGGGCGGGCATGGTGATGCGGCCGGATGTGGTCGATGCCGCCATCGGCGCGGCGGTCGCGGCCAATCCGGGCGCGCCGGTCATCTACCTCACGCCCCGTGGCCGCGTTCTGGACCAGGCGCTGGTGCGCGACCTCGCCGCCGGGCCCGGCCTCGTGCTGCTCTGCGGGCGGTATGAGGGCGTGGACCAGCGCGTGATCGAGGAGCGCGGGATGCTCGAACTCTCGGTCGGCGATGTCGTGCTCTCGGGCGGGGAGGTGGCGGCGCTGCTGCTGCTCGATGCCTGCGTGCGGCTGCTGCCGGGGGTGATGGGCGCTGCCGCCAGCGCGGTGGAGGAAAGCCACGGGCCGGAAGGCCTGCTCGAATACCCGCACTACACGCGGCCCGCCGAATGGCAGGGCCGGACCGTGCCGGAGGTTCTCCTCTCCGGCCATCATGCGGAGGTCGCCCGGTGGCGCCGGGCGCGGGCGGAAGACACCACCCGCGCGCGGCGCCCAGACCTCTGGGCCAAGCATCTCGCGCGGCAAGCCGAACCAACCGCGGGCAGGGTGGGGCGCGACGACGCCCCCGCCCAGGCCGCACCCCATTGGAGAGCAGATTCACGCCTCCGGGCGATACCGCCTTCGGGCGATCTGCTCTAAACGCACTCAAGAAGGGAACCACTCAGATGAACCTGCTTCAGCAGTTCGAGGCGGACCAGCAGGCCCGCCTTTCCGCCGCCCGGCCGACGCCGGCTTTCAACCCGGGCGACACCGTCCGCGTCATGGTGAAGGTGGTCGAGGGCGAGCGCATCCGCACCCAGGCCTATGAAGGCGTGTGCATCGCGCGGTCCAACCGCGGCGTGAACAGCAACTTCACCGTCCGCAAGCTGTCCTACGGCGAGGGCGTGGAGCGCATCTTCCCGCTCTATTCGCCGAATGTGGCGGAGATCCAGGTGGTGCGTCGCGGCCGGGTACGGCGCGCGAAGCTGTATTACCTGCGTGGCCGGACCGGCAAGTCCGCCCGCATCCAGGAAAAGGCCCGCGAGACCACGCAGGCCGAAGGCTGAAGCGACGGACCCGCGCGCCCCGACCGGGCGCGCGGGTTCTGCTTTGCCGGGGATCGCGGCCGCAGCCCATGCGCCGCTGGCAACGAGCGCCGGCACCAGGACAGATGGGGTAGGGGAAACGCATGTCCGCCGCAAAACCGCGCACGTTGTTCGACAAGATCTGGGACGCCCATGTCGTCGAGACGCTCCCGGATGGCACGGCGATCCTCTACATCGACAAGCACCTGACGCATGAGGTCACCAGCCCGCAGGCCTTTGAAGGGCTGCGGATGGCTGGGCGCAAGGTGCGCCGGCCGGATGCGACCATCGCGGTGGTGGACCACAACATCGCCACCGACGCGTCCCGCTACGGCACGATCGAAGACCCCGAGAGCCGCCAGCAGGTCGAGACGCTCGAGAAGAACGTCAAGGAATTCGGCGTCCCCTACATCCCGCTGACCGATGTGCGCCAGGGCATCGTGCATGTGATCGGGCCGGAGCTCGGCCTCTCGCTGCCCGGCATGACCCTCGTCTGCGGCGACAGCCACACCTCCACCCATGGCGCGCTCGGCGCGCTGGCCTTCGGCATTGGCACGTCCGAGGTCGAGCATGTGCTCGCCACCCAGACGCTGCTGCAGAAGCCGGCGAAGAACATGCGCGTGACGGTGGATGGCGTGCTGCCCGTTGGCTGCACGGCGAAGGACATCGTGCTGGCGATCATCGGCAAGATCGGCACGGCCGGTGGCACGGGCCATGTGATCGAGTTCGCTGGCGAGGCGATCCGCGCGCTCGACATGGCCGGGCGCATGACCGTCTGCAACATGTCGATCGAAGCCGGCGCGCGGGCCGGCATGGTTGCCCCCGACCAGACCACCTTCGACTATGTGAAGGGCCGTCCCTTCGCGCCGAAGGGCGAGGCCTATGACCGCGCGGTCGCGTGGTGGAAGACGCTGCCGTCCGATCCGGGCGCGGTGTTCGACAAGGAAGTGCGGCTCGATGCCGCGCAGATCATCCCGCAGGTGACCTGGGGCACATCGCCGGAAGATGTGCTGCCCATCGACGGCGTCATCCCGAACCCGGCCGACTACGCCGATGAGGGCCGCCGCGTGCAGGTGCAGCGGATGGTGGAATATATGGGCCTCACGCCAGGCCAGCGGCTGCAGGACCTGAAGGTCGATGTCGTCTTCATCGGCTCCTGCACCAACAGCCGCATCGAGGATATCCGCATCGCCGCCGCCATCGCCAAGGGCCGCAAGGTGGCCGATGGCGTGCGTGCCATGGTGGTCCCGGGCTCCGGCCTCGTGAAGGCGCAGGCCGAGGAAGAAGGGCTCGACCGCATCCTGAAGGAAGCGGGCTTCGAATGGCGCGAGGCCGGTTGTTCCATGTGCCTCGGCATGAACCCGGACAAGCTGAAGCCCGGCCAGCGCAGCGCCAGCACATCCAACCGCAACTTCGAAGGCCGCCAGGGCCCGGGCGGGCGGACGCATCTGCTTAGCCCCGCCATGGCCGCCGCGGCGGCGCTCGCGGGGCGCCTGGCCGATGTGCGGGACTTCCAGCCGAAGGGAAGCAACTGAGATGCGCGCCTTCACGACCCTGACCGGCATCGCCGCGCCCCTGCCGCAGGCGAATGTCGACACCGACAAGATCATCCCCGGCCGCTTCCTCAAGACCATCGCGCGCACCGGCCTCGGCAAGCATCTGTTCGCCAATATCCGCTACCGCGACGATGGCAGCGAGAATCCGGATTTCGTGCTGAACCAGGACCCCTGGCGGCAGGCCGAGGTGCTGGTGGCGCATGACAATTTCGGCTGCGGGTCGTCGCGCGAACACGCGCCCTGGGCGCTGCTGGATTTCGGCATCCGCTGCGTGATCGCGCCGTCCTTCGGCGACATTTTCCACAACAACAGCTTCAAGAACGGCATCCTGCCGATCCGCCTGCCGCGGGAGATCTGCGACAAGCTGATGGAGGATGCGAAGCTCGGCGCCAATGCGCGCGTGACCGTGGACCTGGCACGCCAGGTGGTGGTGCGCCCGAACGGAGAGGAAATCCCGTTCGAGGTGGACGCCTTCCGCAAGCACCTGCTGCTGAATGGCCTGGACGATATCGGCCAGACCATGCAGCACGCGCCGACGATCGACGACTACGAGGCGCGGCAGAAGGCCGCGCAGCCCTGGCTTTATGCCTGACCGCGCGCCGGGCTTCGGCCCGGCCCGCGCCTTCGCCTAACAGGCCCGCCGCGCAGGCAGCGGGCCGCATGGCCCCGACCCGCAGAGCGGGGAAGGGCGCTGACGACGAACGGGGGAAGAACCGCCCATGCCCGCCAACAAGAAGCTGCTCGTCCTGCCCGGCGACGGGATCGGCCCCGAGGTGATGCGCGAGACGCGCCGCATCATCGACTGGATGGAGCGCCGCCGGATGGTGAGCTTCGAGATCTCCGAAGGCCTGGTCGGCGGCGCCGCCATCGACGCCACCGGATCGCCCTGCCCGGATGAGACGGTGGAAGCCGCGATGGCGGCCGATGCCGTGCTGTTCGGCTCCGTCGGTGGCCCGAAATGGGACAGCCTGCCCTTCGACCAGCGGCCCGAACTCGGCATCCTGCGGCTGCGGAAGGATCTCGGCCTGTTCGCGAATCTTCGCCCGGCGGTGGTGCTCGACCCGCTGGCGGATGCCTCCGCCCTTCGCCCTGATCTCGTGCGCGGCCTCGACATCATGATCGTGCGGGAGACGACGGGCGGCGTCTATTTCGGCGAGCCGCGCGGCGTGACCACCGGCGCCGACGGCAAGCGCACCGGCCTCGACACCCAGATCTACCACGAGGACGAGATCGCGCGCGTGGCCCGCGTGGCGTTCGAACTGGCGCGCAAGCGCCGCAACAAGCTGACCAGCGTCGAGAAGGCGAATGTCATGCAGTCCGGCCGCCTGTGGCGCGCCGTGGTGGGCGAAGTGCACAAGGCCGAATTCCCCGATGTGCAGCTTGAGAACATGTACGCCGACAATTGCGCGATGCAGCTGGCATCCCGCCCGAAGCAGTTCGACGTGATCCTGGGCGACAACCTGTTCGGCGACGTGCTGTCGGATCTCGCGGCCGCGCTGACCGGCTCGCTCGGCATGCTGCCATCCGCGACGCTGGGTGCGATGCAGCCTTCGGGCAAGCGTCATGCGCTGTATGAGCCGATCCACGGCTCGGCGCCGGATATCGCGGGGAAGGGGGTCGCGAATCCCTCCGCGCAATTCCTCTCCTACGCCATGCTGCTGCGCCTGTCCTTCGGGATGGAAGAAGAAGCGAAGCTGCTGGAGACGGCGGTGGAGAAGGTGCTGGCTGGCGGGCTTCGCACGGCCGACATTATGGCGCCCGGCATGGCGCGCGTGGGCACCAGCGTGATGGGCGAAGCGGTGCTGCGCGAGCTCGACAAGCTGGCGGCCTGAAACCTCCGCCGGAGGGGTTGCGCACCCCCTCCGGCTCCGCTACATGCGCGCTCCCGGCGGGACCCGTAGCTCAATTGGATAGAGCACCAGACTACGGATCTGGGGGTTAGGAGTTCGAATCTCTTCGGGTCCGCCAGGGTTCTTCGCGCAAGCGGCGCGATCACGTTTCTCCGACATCGCCTGATCTGTTCGCCAAGGCGCAACTGCGGTCTGTGACCGCCGGCCTTCTCGCCTTGTGGCGGGCTGTCGTCTATGTCGGACCGCCCGTGCCCCAGCCCCTGCGCCCCGATCCACGCCCGCGCCCGCTGCGCCGCCTGACCGGGCGGCGCCGTAGTCTCGTGCGGCGCGATCCCCCACCCTTGTCGCCCCACCCGCTGCCCGACCATCTGGCGCCCGCGCGCCCCCCGGCGCCGCCGCGCCGGGGCCAGGGCGGTTGGCTGCTGGCCTCGGTGCTGGCGCATCTCGCTTTGGTGGCGGCGATGCTGCTGCTGTCCTGGCGGTCGCTGGACCCGTCGCGCGCCTTGCCGCCCCCGGCCTTCGACATCGTCTTCGAAGGCGGCCGGCCCGAACGCCCGGAGGCCGAGCCGGCCCCCGGCTTGCCGACGCCGCCGGCCCCGCTGAGCGCACCCCCAGCGCCGCCGCCTGCCGAGGCGCCGCCCACACCCCCTGTCCCCGCGCCTGCTGTCCCCGCGCCTGCTGTCCCCGCGCCCTCTATGCCAGAGCGACCTGTGCCCGCGCCGCCTGTGCCGCCGCCGCCGCCAGCCCCGTCCCCCCAGCCCGCGCGCCCGCCGCCCCCGCCTATGGCCCCCGCCCCCCCGGTGCCGCCCCCGCCGGCACCTGCCGCGCCACGCCCCGCGCCGCCCACCCAAGTACAGCCCGCGCCCGCGCAGCCCGGGCCGGCGCAACCCGCGCCGCGTTTCCCGCCCGGCGCGTTCTTCATGCCCGAGGGGCTGCAACTCGGCCGCCCGGCGGAGCCCACGCCGCCGCAGGGGCGGCCGCAGGCGCAGGGGCTCGACCTTCGCGTCGATCCGCGTTTCTTCGAAGGTCGTGCTACCTCCGATCCGCAGGTCCGGGTTAGCGGCGCCGCAGTGGGCGCGGATTGGCGCGCGGCCTTCCGCCGCTGGCTGGACGAGAATATCCGCTACCCGACGCGGGCGATCGAGCTGCGGGAATCGGGCAGCGTGCGCGTGCAGGTGATCGCGGAGCCGGATGGCACGGTCCGCAGCGTGCGGCTGGTAATGCCCTCCGGCTCACCCTCGCTCAATCTGGGCACCACGCTGCCCTTCAGCGGCGCCCGCCTGCCGCCCTTCCCGCCGCCCGCCGATCCGAACGGCGTGACCATCGACCTGCAGGTGAACTACGTGCTGATCCGGCGCTGATACCGCGCGGCCGAAGGTTTCACCCTCGGCCCCCTGTAAGTCTCGCTCATCCGGCTTGACCTACGGCAAGCTGGTGGGCGCGGTTGGTGGGCGCGGTGGCGGAGGGGAGGCCGGTCACCGTCGGGAGATCCACCGCCGCCAGCCCGGCCGCCCCGCCAGATTCCAGAATCTGCCCAGCGGCATCCTCGCGCCTTCCCGATTCATCAACAGATGCGTTACGTTGGGAAATCAGAACGGATGGACAAGCGCGCCGGCTGCGGTGAGGGGAAACAGGCTGATGCTTCGATGGCTTATGCTCGCCGGGCTGCTTGCGCTGGCGGGCTGCGCGGCGCAGACGACCTTCGATCTGCAACCCGCCCCGCCCGAGACCGCGCGCTTCGCCGTGCCGGAACTCCTGCCGCAGCGCGCGCTGCGCGAACTACGCCGCGGCAGCGCGCCGAACAACCGCAGCGCGGCGGAGCAATTCCGCTTCGAAACCGGCTTCGCGGAAGTGCAGAAGACCTATGCGGGTTCCAAGCTCACCCAAGAGGCGCTGGCCGCGACTGGCGGGCGCGAGGCCATCGAGACGTGGGCGCGCGGGCTGCGCTTCGAACGGTCTCTGACCGAGGTGCTGGCCGCCGAGCGCGTGGTGCATGAGCGGTTCCGCGGCGATGGCTGGCTGCTGCGCTTCGCCACCTCGCAGCCTGGGGTGGAGTGCGCGGCGGGTCGCGCCTATTTTGCCATCAATACAATCAGCGATGATAGGGGCTTCACCTTCGACACTACCCTCGCCGCGCTGTTCTGCCACCCGGCCGGCCGGGGCGAGGATGTCGCCGCGTTGTTCCGCCGGCTGCCCGCGCCGCGGCCCTGACGCCCGGCACGGCGCCGCTACAGGAACCGCGTCCGCAGATCCACGCTGCTCTCGCGGCCGAGCTTGTCGAAGTTCTCCGCCAGCCACTTATCGGCGGCGTCGCGACCGTAGCGCTTCAAGGTCTGCAGGAACTGCCAGTCGCCGTTCAGCTTGGTCGAGAGCTTGAACTGCCGCATCCGCTCCTCGTCCTCGATCACGTGCAGGAACAGGCGGCGGTAGCGCGGCTGTTCCAGGCGCCCCGCATCCAGCAGGCGCTGCACGAAGTCGATCGCGCGCATCTCCGCCATCAGGGAGGCGTTGAAGCTGATCTCGTTCAGCCGGTTCATGATCTCGGTCGGGTGCGTCGGCAGTTCCTCCCGCACCGTCGGGTTCAGCTGCACCAGCATCAGGTCCGGCGCGCCACCCTGCTCATACAGCGGCCAGAGCGCCGGGTTGCCGAGATAGCCGCCATCCCAATAGGGCTCGCCGTCGATCTCCACCGCCTTGAAGAATTGCGGCAGGCAGGCGGAGGCGAGGATGACGTCCACCGTCACCTCCTCTCGCGTGAAGACGCGCGGCTTGCCGGTTCGGACCGAGGTCGCGGAGATGAACAGCTTCGGCCCCTTGCCGGTCCGCAGGATCTCCGGGTCGATCCGTTCCTGCAGCACCGGGCGCAGCGGGTTCCAGTCATAGGGCGTGGGGTTGAGCTGGTAGGGGGACATCACGCGCGTGATCGTCTCGAAGGCCTGGTAGGCCATGGACCAGGTCAGGTCGTAGCCCCAGACCGCCTTCTCGAAGGGCGTGTTCTGCAAGGGCGAGATGGCAAGCCGCCCCGCGGCATCGCGCCACAGCCGGTCGAGCGCGGCCGTCGCCCCCGTCCTGCCGCCCTCGCACAGGCCCTGGACCAGCACCGCCGCATTCACCGCGCCGGCGGAGGTGCCGGACACCGCCTCGAATTCCAGGCGGTCATCCTCCAGCAGCCTCTCCAGCGCGCCCCAGGTGAAGGCGCCATGCGTGCCACCGCCCTGCAGTGCCAGGTTGATCCGCTTCAGGGCCGGGGGCCTTGCGACGGCGGGGCGGGAGAGCGGCGTGGGCCCGCTGGCGAGGGTCTCGGCCGCTTCCTGGCGGAACTCGTCTTCGATCATATCTCGCGTGCCCTCAAGCGCGTCGTGCCGGCGGCACGCCTTCGGCGTGACGTGCCGGCGGCACGCCTTCGGCGTGACGTGCCGGCGGCACGCCTTCGGCGTGACGCGCCGGCTCCGCCGGCTTGGCTACGCCCCCTGCACTGGCGCGCTCGACGGCGATGTTGGTCTGGGCGCGGCGGCCATTCGGCCGCTCGGCCCGCGTGACCCGCGGGCCGCCAGTTCTTGTTTCTCACTGCGCGATCCAGCCGCCATCCACGGAAATGCTGGCGCCGTTGATCGAGCCGCTATTGGCCCCGACCAGGAACATCGCGGCTTCCGCGATCTCCTCGACCTCCACCCACTTCTTGGTCGGCTGGCGTTCCAGCAGGAAGTCGGTCAGCGCCTTCTCCTCGCTGACGCCGTGCTTGGCCGCGAGCGGCTGCACCTGCGCCTCGGCCAGCGGGGTGCGGACGAAGCCGGGGCAGATCGCGTTGCAGGTCACGCCGGTGCGCGCGACTTCCAGCGCCACCGACTTGGTCAGCCCGACCACGCCATGCTTCGCCGCGACATAGGCTGTCTTGAAGGGGCTCGCGACCAGCCCGTGGGCGGAGGCGACATTGATGATTCGCCCCCAGCCCTTCGCCTTCATCGCCGGCAGCGCCGCCTTGATGGCGTGGAAGTTGGAGACGAGGTTGATGGCGATGATCCGGTCGAACTGCTCATCCGGGAAATCCTCGACCGGCGAGACATGCTGGATGCCGGCATTGTCCACCAGGATGTCGCAGCCGCCGAGCTCCGCCTGCGCGGCCGCGACCATGGCGCGAATCTCGGCGGGCTTCGACATGTCGGCGGGCGAATAGGGCGCGAGCGCAACCCCCATCGCTTCGCCCACGGCCTGGCGGGCGGCGGCGATGTCCTCGGGCTTGCCGAAGCCGTTCAGCATCACCTTCGCCCCTTCGCGCGCGTAGCGCAGCGCGATGGCCAGCCCGATGCCGGAGGTCGAGCCGGTGATCAGGGCCGTGCGGCCTTCGAGCGTCCTGGCCATGTGCATCCTTCCTCGATCGAGCCGCCGCGCAAGGGGAGGGCGGCGGGCGCCGAAAGGTTGCTCAGGGCAGGCGCCAGAGCAAGCCGACAAGGCGCTTCGATGCGGCCGAGAGCAACTTTGGCGCGTAGAAATCCCCCGCCGCCCGCTTCGCCGCCTCGGCCAGCGTCGGATAGGGCAGCACCAGCCCCGCCAGCGCCGAAAGCGGCAGCTTGCGCCCGATCATCAGGCCGAAGATCCCCGCCATCTCCCCCGCATGCGGGCCGAGCACGCCCGCGCCGATAAGCCTTCCCTTCGGGCTGACCACCAGCTTCACCAGCCCGTCCTCGATCCCTTCCGCGATGGCGCGGTCGGTCTCGGGCAGGGGGAAGCGATAGGGGCGGGGGTCGAGCCCCGCTTCCAGCGCCTCGGCTTCCGTCATGCCGACCTGGGCGAGTTCCGGGCCGGTATAGGTCACGCGGGGCAGGGTGGCGTAGTCCACCTTCGCCGGCAGGCGGAACAGCATCCGCCGCGCCAGCACCCCGGCATGCTGGGACGCGACATGGGTGAAGCTGCGCGGCCCGATCCCCGCCGGATCGGCGATATCCCCGACGGCCCAGATCCTGCGGTTGGAGACCGATCGCAGCCCCGCATCGGTGGCGATGCCGCGCGCCGTCTCCGTGACATTGCCGGCGCGGAGGTCGAGGCCACGCAGGCGCGGCGCCCGCCCCACGGCCAGCAGCAGATGGCTGCCGGCGATCCGCGTCCCGTCTTCCAGTATGGCGGTCAGGCCGGGGCGGTCGGCCTGCACCCGGTTGAGCTGCGCGCCTTCGTGCAGCGCGACGCCGTCCCGCAGCAGCACGCGCCGCAGCCCGTCTGCCAGTTCGGGATCCTCGCGCCCCGCGATCCGCCCGGCCTCGATCACCGTGACCCGGCAGCCGAGCCGGGCATGGGCCTGCGCCATCTCGAGCCCGATGGGCCCGCCGCCCAGGATGATCAGGTGGTCCGGCTTATCCTCCAGCTCGAAGATCGTGTCGCTTGTCAGCCAGGGCACCGGCCCCAATCCCTCGATATCCGGGACCAGCGGCGCGCTGCCGGCGGCGATCACGCAGCGGCGGAAGGTGATGCGGCGCGCCCCGGCCTCGATCTCGTCGGGGGCGGTGAAATGGGCCGAGGCGCGGATCACCTCGACGCCCATGCCGCGGAAGCGGGCTTCGGAATCGGTGGGGGCGATGCGGGCGATGGCGCCGCGGATATGGGCGCGCACCGCCGGCCAGTCGATCTCGGGCTCCGAGACCCGCACGCCGAAGCGCCCGGCATGGCGGGCGGCGGCGGCGGCATGGGCGGCGGCGAGCAGTGCCTTCGACGGCACGCAGCCCCGGTTGAGGCAATCGCCCCCCATCTCCGCGCGCTCCACCAGCGCGACCCGCAGGCCGAGCGCCGCGGACAGCGCCGCTGTGGAAAGGCCGGCCGCGCCGGCCCCGATCACCACCAGGTCGAAATCGGGCATGCTGGTACCTCTATATCCCCTGCGTAACGCGCGGCGCCGGAAAGATCGACCGTCGCGAAGCGGAAGGAGGCGGCGGGACGGGACAAGGTCGGTTGACGGCGGGCGTGCACGATCCCTATACGGTCGCAGCTTCGCCGGGGATGCCCGGGGCGTCCGCATGGGCGCCTCGTGGGCCTGCCCCGGCGGCCTTGTTTGTAGACAGGCCGGATGTCCGGCCGCCCGGCGCCCCACCGACCACGGGGCCGCGAGGGCGGCAGGCGCCGGAACCTCGCGGGAGTGTGTCGTGAAGCGTACCTACCAGCCTTCGAAGCTCGTCCGGAAGCGTCGCCACGGGTTCCGTAGCCGCACCGCGACGGTTGGCGGCCGCAAGGTCCTGGCCAACCGCCGCTCCAAGGGCCGGGCCCGCCTGTCCGCCTGAACCCGAGCAGGCGAGGCGCGTGCCATGCCGGCGCGTCCGCCGCGCCTGAAGCAGCGCCGCGAGTTCCAGCGCGTGGCCGGCAAGGGCCTTCGCGCTGCGCGGCCGGGCTTGGTGCTGCAGGCATTGCCGGCACCGGGGCAGACCCTCCGTGTCGGCTTCACCGCCACCAAGAAGCTTGGCAACGCCGTGGCGCGCAATCGTGCCAAGCGCCGCTTGCGCGAAGCCGCACGACTGATGCTGGGCGCGGGGCAGGCAGAAGGCTTCGACCTGGTCCTGATCTGCCGCGAGGCGACCGGCGACCGCGCCTGGCCCACCTTGCTCGGTGATCTGCGTGGCGCGCTGAAGCAGGCCGGTGTGATCGACCTGCCGAAGCTGGCCGAACCCGCGAAGGTGCTCCCCAGCCAGGCCGGGGCGCCGCAAATATGACGCCGCAGCAGATCCTGTTGCGGGGTGCCTTCCGCACCTACCAGCTGACCTTGCGGCCGATCATCGGCTGCAATTGCCGCTTCTACCCGCATTGCAGCGAATACGGGATGGAAGCGGTCGCGACCCATGGCGCGCTCAAGGGCGCGTGGCTCACCGGCCGGCGCATCCTGCGCTGCAACCCCTGGCATCCGGGCGGCTACGACCCGGTGCCGCTTCCACCCGCCCCGGCCCCCCAGACAGGGGCCGCATTCGGGACGAAAGGCTCGCCCCTTCCGTGATGGACCAGAAGCGCCTCTTTGCCGCGATCGCCTTCTCGATCGGCATCCTGCTGCTGTTCGACCTGTGGAACCGCCCGACGCGGGAGGCTGAGCAGCGCGCGCAGCAGCAGCGCACGGCCCAGCAGGCCGCGACGCCTGCCGCCGATGTCCCGCTGCCCGCCGCGCCGGCCGGTGCCCCCGCCCCGGCCCAGGCGGCCCCCGGCACGCCGGCCACCACCGCCCAGACCGCGACCCCGCTCCGCGCCGCCGAACAGCGGATCACGGTCGAGAACCCCAACCGCGTGCAGGGCTCGATCAGCCTGCGTGGCGCGCGCTTCGACGATGTGGTGCTGAAGGGCTACCACGAGACGGTCGATCGGAATTCGCCGCTGGTTCGCCTGTTCGCCGCGCGCGGCAGCGACCACCCCTATTTCGCGCAATGGGGCTGGAGCGCCGCCGATGGCCGCACCCGCGTCCCCGACGCCGACACCGACTGGACCGCCGACGGCACCACCCTCGCGCCCGGCCGCCCGGTGACGCTGCGCTGGGACAATGGTCAGGGCGTCGAGTTCCGCATCCAGCTGGAACTCGACCAGGACTACATGGTCACGGCGCGGCAATCCGTGCTGAACCGCGGCGCGGAGCCGGTGCAGGTGCTGCCCTGGGCTCGCCTCCGCCGCGAGCGCACGCCGCAGATCGCGGGCTTCTTCATCCTGCATGAAGGCTTCACCGGCGTGCTCGATGGCCGGCTGCACGAATGGACCTATTCGGACGCGAAGGAAGAAGCCCAGAAGCGTCGCGGCGGCCCGGCCTTCGAACAGGAAAGCACCGGCGGCTGGGTCGGCATCACCGACAAGTACTGGCTGGCGGCCCTGACCCCTGTGGACCAGGCGACGCCGATCCGCTCCGCCTATCGGCATTTGAACGATGGTGGGCAGGATCGCTGGCAGGTGGATGTCGCCACCCCCGCCGCGCAGACCATCGCGCCGGGCGCCGAGGCGGGCCTGGCGACGCGGCTGTTCGCCGGCGCCAAGGAAGTGGCGCAGCTCGACGCCTATATGGACCGCTACGGCATCGTCGATTTCGACAAGGCCATCGATTTCGGCTGGTTCTACTTCATGACCAAGCCGTTCTTCCATGTGCTGCACTTCTTCGGCGTGCTGTTCGGCAATTTCGGCGTGGCCATCCTGGTCTTCACGCTGGTGCTGAAGATCCTGTTCTTCCCGCTGGCCAACAAGGCCTACAAGTCGATGGCCCGCATGAAGGTCATGGGCCCGAAGATGCAGGAAATCCGGGAACGCCATAAGGACGACCCGTCCAAGGCGCAGGCCGAGATGATGGCGCTGTACCGGTCGGAGAAGATCAACCCGGCTTCCGGCTGCCTGCCGATCCTGATCCAGATCCCGGTCTTCTTCGCGCTCTACAAGGTGCTGTTCGTCACCATCGAGCTGCGCCACGCGCCCTTCTTCGGCTGGATCCACGACCTGTCGGCGATGGACCCGACCAATCTGTTCAACCTGTTCGGCCTGCTGCCCTACGATCCGATGCAGCTGTCGGCGCTGCTGCACATGCCTGTCTGGGCCATCCTGATGGGCATCACGATGTACCTGCAGTTCAAGCTGAACCCGACGCCGCCGGACCCGATCCAGGCCAAGATCTTCGCCTGGATGCCGCTGATCTTCACCTTCATGCTGGCCTCCTTCCCCGCCGGCCTGGTGATCTACTGGACCTGGAACAACCTGCTTTCGATCTGCCAGCAGTGGTACATCATGCAGCTGGACAAGAAGCGGCAGACCAAGGCCGGCACCTGGGCAGGGCCCGAGAAGCCGGCGAAGGCGGCGAAGAAGGGGTGAGCGCGGGCGGGCTGATCGAAGCGCGTGACGACGACGAGCGCGCCGCGCTGATCGAGGCAGGGCGCCTGCTGTTCGCGCGCCCCTGTACATTCTTCTACGCCGCCCAGCGGATCGACCAGCTGCCGCCGGTCACCGATGTGCCGGAGATCGCGCTGTGCGGCCGGTCGAATGTCGGCAAGTCGTCGCTGATGAATGCGATGACCGGGCAGAAGGCGCTGGCCCGCGTCAGCCACACGCCGGGCCGCACGCGCCAGCTGAACTTCTTCGACCTCGGGGAAGGGCGGCTGACGCTGGTGGACATGCCCGGCTACGGCTTCGCCCAGGCATCCAAGACGGTGAAGGCCGATTGGCAGGGGTTGATGTTCGACTTCCTGCGCGGCCGGCCCACGCTGCGCCGCGTGCTGCTGCTGATGGATGCGCGGGTCGAGACCAAGCCCGCCGACCGCGCCGCGATGGACCTTCTCGGCGAAGCCGCTGTGTCCTTCCAGCTGGTGGTGACCAAGGCCGATGGCGTGAAGCCCGCCCAGCTGGAAAAGCGCGTGGCGGAGGTCGAGGCCATCGCCAAGAAGCGCACCGCCGCCCATCCGCTGGTGCTCGTCACCAGCAGCGAGACCGGGCAGGGCATGGCGGAGTTGCGGGCGGAGCTTGCCGCGCTCGCGGCCACTTGACCGCCGGCGCGGGGCGCCGCAAAGCGCCTTCGCCCAAGAAGCCGGGGACGCCAGACCGATGACCGATACCGCGCTCGACCAGATGGCGACCCTTGCCGGGGCGCTGCCCTTCCTGAAGCGCTACGACGACCAGACCGTCGTGGTGAAGTATGGCGGCCACGCGATGGGGGAGGAGGAGACGGCGCTCCGATTCGGCCGCGATATCGCGCTGCTGGAACAGGTGGGCGTGAACCCCGTGGTCGTCCACGGCGGCGGGCCGCAGATCAACGCGATGCTCAAGCGGCTGGATGTGAAGTCCACCTTCGTCCAGGGCCTGCGCGTGACCGACGAGCAGATGCTCGATGTGGTCGAGATGGTCCTGGCCGGCCCGGTGAACAAGCAGGTCGCGGAGGCTATCACCCGCGCCGGCGCGCTGGCTGTCGGCATCTCGGGTAAGGATGGCGGGCTGGTGCGCGCGCGGAAGGTCACGCGCCAGGTGAAGGACGAGGCGACGGGCGAATTGAAGGAGATCGACCTCGGCTTCGTGGGAGAGCCGGAGACGATCAACCCTAAGATCCTGAAGCTGCTGATCGGCGCCGACATCGTGCCGGTCGTCGCCCCTGTCGGCGCGAGCCCCGACGGGCAGACCTACAACATCAATGCCGACACGGTGGCGGGCGCGATCGCGGGCGCGCTGGAGGCTGAACGGCTGCTGATGCTGACCGATGTCCGCGGCGTGCTCGGCCCCGACGGCAAGCTGATCCCCGAGATGACGGTCGCGCAGGTGAAGCAGGGCATCGCCGATGGCTGGATCTCCGGCGGTATGATCCCGAAGGTCGAGACCTGCATCTACGCCGTCGAACGCGGCGTGAAGGGCGCGGTGATCCTGGATGGCCGCGTGCCGCATGCGGTGCTGCTGGAACTCTTCACCGATGGCGGCGCGGGGACGCTGATCCGGCCGTGAGGCGCGGCGGGGGCTCTGCCCCCGCACCCCCGCCGGGGACGATGATCGTCCCCGGACCCCACCATCTGTTTTCAACGTCGAAGGGGGAGGGGGCCGAAGTGCCCCCTCCCCCTTCGGCGTTAAACAAACGTGGGTCCAGGGGCATCATGCCCCTGGTGGGGGTGCAGGGGGGCAAAGCCCCCCTGCGTCTCACCCGGCCCGCTTCGCTTCCCGCCGGCGGCGGTGCAGGACGAATTCGGTGTAGCCATTCGCCTGCGTCGTGCCTTCGAAGACCAGGTCGCAGGCGGCCTTGAAGGCCACGCCGTCGAATTTCGGCGCCATCGGCGTATAGGCCGCATCGCCGGCGTTCTGGCGGTCCACCACCGCCGCCATCCGCTTCATGGTCTCCATCACCTGCTCCTTCGAGCAGATGCCGTGGCGCAGCCAATTGGCGATGTGCTGGGCGGAAATCCGCAGCGTGGCGCGGTCTTCCATCAGCCCGACATTGTTGATGTCCGGCACCTTGGAACAGCCGACGCCCTGGTCCACCCAGCGAACCACATAGCCCAGGATGCCCTGCGCGTTGTTGTCGAGCTCCGCCTGCACATCGGCCGGCGCCCAGTTGGTGTTCTCGGCCAGCGGCACAGTCAGGATGTCGTCGAGCGCGGCGCGGCGGCCGCCGGCGGCCAGCTCCGCCTGCCGCGCTGCCACATCGACCTCATGATAATGCAGCGCATGCAGCGTCGCGGCGGTGGGGGAGGGGACCCAGGCCGTGTTCGCCCCCGCCTTCGGGTGGCCGACCTTCTGCTGGATCATCGCCGCCATCATGTCGGGCATCGCCCACATGCCCTTGCCGATCTGCGCCCGGCCGCGCAGGCCGCAGGCCAGGCCGACATCGACGTTCCAATCCTCATAGGCCTTGATCCAGGACAGGCCCTTCATGTCGTTCTTGCGAACCACCGCGCCGGCTTCCATCGAGGTGTGGATCTCGTCTCCGGTGCGATCCAGGAAGCCGGTGTTGATGAACACCACGCGGTCCTTCGCGGCCTTGATGCAGGCCTTGAGGTTCACGGTGGTGCGCCGTTCCTCATCCATGATGCCCATCTTGAGCGTCGCGCGCTTCAGGCCGAGCGCGTCTTCCACCCTGGCGAACAGCGCGTCGGCGGCGGCCACTTCTTCCGGCCCGTGCATCTTGGGCTTCACGATATAGACGCTGCCCGCGCGGGAATTCAGGCGCTTGCCGCGGATGTCGTGCAGCGCGATCGTCGCGGTGCACATCGCGTCCAGCACCGTCTCCGGCACCTCCGCGCCATCCAAGGTGACGGCATCGGTCATCATGTGGTGGCCGACATTGCGGACCAGCATCACGGAACGGCCATGCAGCGTCACCGCGCCGCCGGCAGGGGTCTTCCAGATGCGGTCGGCATTCAGCCGGCGCGTCACCACCTTGCCGCCCTTCTCGAGATCCGCCGTCAGGTCGCCCTTCATCAGGCCGAGCCAGTTCCGGTAGACCGCGACCTTGTCCTCTGCATCCACCGCCGCGACGGAATCCTCGCAATCCATGATCGTGGTCAGCGCGGATTCCATGACCAGGTCGGAGATGCCGGCCGGGTCTTCCTTGCCGATCGCGCTGGTGCGGTCGATATGGACCTCGATATGCAGGCCGTGATTGGCCAGCAGCACGGCGGTGGGCGCCCAGGGCTCGCCCTGGAAGCCGACGCATTGCCCCGCCCGCGCGAGGCCGACCTTGCGGCCATCGGCCAGCGTCACGGTCAGCGCGCCGCCCTCGATCGCGTAAGCCGTCGCGTCGCGGTGGGACACGCCGCCGGCCAGCGGGGCGGCCTTGTCGAGCACGCCGCGCGCGAAGGCGATCACCTTGGCGCCGCGCGCTGGGTTGTAGCCGCGGCCCTTGGTGGCGCCGTCGGTCTCGGGGATCGCATCCGTGCCGTAGAGCGCGTCATACAGGCTGCCCCAGCGTGCATTCGCGGCATTCAGCGCGTAGCGGGCGTTGGAGACGGGGACGACCAGCTGCGGGCCGGCCATCTGGGCGATCTCGGCATCCACATCGGTGGTGCCGACCTGGAAATCCGCGGGCTCGGGGGCGAGGTAGCCGATCTCCGCCAGGAAGGCCTTGTAGGCCGGCAGGGCGACCGGGCGGGCGGGGTTCGCGCGGTGCCAGGCATCGATCAGGGCCTGCAGCGCGTCGCGCTTGGCCAGCAGCTCCGCGTTGCGCGGCGCCCAGTCGCGCAGGATCGCCTCGAGCGCGGGCCAGAAGCGCGCGGCGTCCACGCCGGTGCCCGGCAGGGCCTCGTTCTCGATGAAGTCGCGCAAGCCGGCCGCCACGCCAAGGCCGCCGATCCGGACCGTTCCTGCCACCGTGCCGTACTCCCTGTCTGGCCCTGTCTGGCCGGCCGCCCGCGAGGTCGATGTCCTGCAGCGGGAAAGCCGGCAAATCCGCCGGGGTTTGGGGTCTATCGCGGCCGGAGGCAAGGGGGCGGCGGCTGGGGCTTGTCGCCGGCGGCACCCTGGCGCGCCGGCGTGCCGGAAGCGAGGCGCGCGCCGCGCGAGCGTTGCCTTCGGGTGACACTGTGCAGCGCAGTGTCGTTTGAGGGCCACACCGGACTTCATCAACCGCCAATAGGTCAGTAGGGTCGGCCCATCCCCAGGGTCGATACCTTCCGTGAGCCCAACTGCCCTGAGCCCTTCGAAGCCCGGCGCGTCCGCCGTCGCCGTGGCCGATCCGCGCCGTGATGACGGCGCCGCGCGACGCATGGCGCCCGTCCAGCCCCGTACCATGGTCGACCAGGCCGCCGAGGCCATCGTCGCCGCCGCCACGCGCGGCGCCTTCCTGCCCGGCGACCGGCTGGTGGAGGCCGAGATCGCCCGCGATCTCGGCATCAGCCGCGTGCCGGTGCGCGAAGCGCTGCGGCTGCTCGAAAGCCAGGGCATCGTCGTCAGCACGCCCTACAAGGGCATGCGGCTGATGCAGGTGACCAACCAGGGCGTCGCCGAACTGACCCGCGTGCGCACCGCCCTGGAATCGCTGGCGGTGCGAGAGATCGTGGCGGCTGGCGGTGGCGAGGTGCGGCTGGCCGCCGCGCGCCGCGCGGCCGCGGTGCATGAGGCGCAACTGGACGGCGGCGACCTGGCCGCCATCGTCGGCGCCGATGTGGTGTTCCACGGTGAGATCTGCCGCGCCTCCGGCAATGCCGTGCTGCATGCGCTGTGGTCCAGCCTGGCCCGGCAATTGGCGGTCGTCTGGGGCCTCGGTCAGGGCGCGCGCCGGGGCGAGGATGTGGTCGCCGAGCATCGCAAGCTGCTCGATCGCCTGGCCAAGGGCGATGGCGCCGGCGCCCTGGCGGTGCTGGAGGCCCATCTGGCCTGGCAGGGGACCTTCGATTTCGAGGGCGTGATCGAGGCCCGCAAGCGCGCGGGGCGCTGACCCCGCCCCGTCTTGCCCGCACGCGGTAGCCGGTCGATCCTTCCCGAATAGAAGGATCGCCCCCATGCCGCTCGGCTATGAACCGCCCCCCCACACCACCCAGCATTGGCAGGTGACGAAGCCCGCCGCCCGCGGCCGACGCGGGATGGTGGCCAGCCAGTCGCGCGCCGCCGCAGAGGCCGGCATCGCCATCCTGGAAGCCGGCGGCAACGCGGCGGACGCCGCCGCTGGCATGGCCTTCGCGTTGGCGGCGATGGAGCCCTGGAATTCGGGCCTCGGCGGCATCGGCTTCGCGCTGGTCGCAGGGCCGGGGATGCCGGCGCGGACGCTCGATTTCGGCCCGGTCTCGCCGGGGCGGCTCGATGCCGCGCAATTCCCGATGACGGGGCGGATGAAGCAGGATTTGTTCTCCTGGCCCGAGGTGGAGGGCGACCGGAACATCCACGGGCCGCTGTCCTTCGTCGTCCCGTCCTCCGTCGCGGGCTATGCCGCGCTGCATGAGGCGCATGGGAAGCTGCCGGCGGCGGATGTGCTGGCCCCCGCCATCGCGCTTGCCAAGCGCGGCCTGCCGCAGGATTGGTACACGACGCTGAAGGTGGCCAACGCCGCCTCCACCCTGCGGCTCTACCCGGAATCGGCGCGCATCTACCTGCCGAATGGGCTGCCGCCGGTCGCCCCCTATCAGGGCAGCCCCGGCTTCTTCCGCCTGGGCGCGCTGGCCGAGACGTTGGAACGCCTCGCCCGCGCCGGCTTGCGCGACTTCTATGAAGGGGAGGTCGCCCATTCCATCGTGGCGGATGTCGCGGAGATGGGGGGCGTGCTGTCGGCCGAGGATCTCGCTTCCTGCCACGCGCGCTTCCTGCCGGCGGTCTCGGTGCCCTGGCGCGGGCGCACGCTGCATCTCTCGGCAGGCCTGACCGCCGCGCCCACCTTCCGCCGCGTGATGGCGCTGATGGAGGATGCGGATTGGTCGGGCGCCGCCCCGTCCACCGGCTGGCACCTGCACTTCGCGCGCGCGATGCAGACCGCCTATGCCGAGCGGCTCGCGGGCCTTGGCGATGCGGAACCGAAGGGCTCGGATAGCTGCACCACCCACCTGACCGTCTGCGACGCGGATGGGATGATGGTGGCGATGACGACGACGCTGCTGTCGTCGATGGGCAGCCGCGTGGTGCTGCCGCGTTCGGGCGTGCTGATGAACAACGGCGTCATGTGGTTCGACCCGCGCCCCGGCACGCCGAACGCCATCGGGCCGGGCAAGCGGCCGCTGACGAACATGTCGCCGGTCATCGCGACCGATGCGGCGGGGATGCCGGCGATGGCGCTCGGCGCGTCCGGCGGGCGGCGCATCCTGGCGGCGGTGTTCCAGATGCTCGCGCTGACCGCCGGCTTCGGCATGGACCCGGAAGCGGCGGCGCATCACCCGCGGCTCGACGTCTCGGGGCCGGAGGGGGCGACGGCCGACCGTCGCCTGCCGGCGGCGACGCTGGACGGGCTGGCGGCGATGGGACCGCTCGAGGTCGTGGAGCATGCCGTGCTGCCGGTGAACTTCGCCTGCCCGAACCTGATCGCGATCGGCGCGGATGGCCTGCGGACGGGGGTGAGCGACGCGATGTCGCCCTGGTCGGCGGCGCTCGCCCAATAGAGACCCTGTGCCAGGGCCGGGTGGATTACGGCGGCACGATGCTTGCTGCGTGAGGGGGCAGGGAGCGTATCCGCCCGCTGGCTTCAGGCCTTCTGCCTGCGGCGCGTGCAGGCTGCGCACCGTGTGACCATCAGGAGCGCATCCATGCTGAACCGTCGTCATCTTCTCGGGCTCGCCGCCGCCGGCGCGCTGGCCAAGCCGTCCCTGGCGCTTGCCCAGGGCGCCTGGCCGAACCGTTCGATCCGGCTCGTCGCCCAGTTCCCGCCGGGCGGGCTGGTGGACACGGTCGCCCGCCTGATGGCGCCGCAGCTGGCGGCGGCGCTTGGCCAGTCCGTGGTGGTCGAGAACCGCGCCGGGGCCGGCGGGCTGATCGGGACGGATGTGGTCGCGAAGGCGCCCGCCGATGGCTACACGCTGCTGGTCAGCCATGCCTCGGTTCATGTCTATGCCGCCGCGACGCGCGCCACGATGCCCTTCGACCCGATCGGCGACTTCACCCACATGGTGCAGCTGGTCGAGGCGCCGAACATCATCCTCGTTCGCGCCAATTCGCCGCTCCAGACGCTCGACCAGCTGGTGACGGCGGCGCGGACGCGCCCGATCCGCTTCGGCTCCTCCGGCATCGGCTCGGCGCCGCACCTGCTGGGCGCGATGCTGTCGGCGGAGGCGCGGGCGCCCAACCTCGACCACATCCCCTATGCCGGCAGCGCGCCGGCGATGCAGGACCTGCTGGCCGGCAACATCGAATGCATGGTGGATCCGATCACCACCAATGTGCAGCAGATGCGCGACGGCTCGCTCCGCGCCCTTGCGGTCTCCTCGCCCCAGCGCCTCGCGGCCTTCCCGAACGTGCCGACCTTCGCGGAGCTGGGTTACCCGAAGCTGACCTCCGCCCAGTGGCTGGGGCTTTCCGCGCCGAAGGGCCTGCCGGCCCCGATCGTGGAACGGCTGACGGCGCTGACCCCGCAGATCCTGGCGCGGCCGGAGCTGATGACGCGCTTCACGGATATCCAGACCGTGCCGCGCAACCCGCCGCCGACCGGCGCGGCCTTCGTGCAGATCATGCGCGAGGAAATCACCGCCTGGACCGCGGTGGCCCGCCAGTTCAACATCACCGTCAGCTGACCTGTCGGGCGGGACGGGCCTGGCCCGTCCCGCCCTTCGGGGTTTCCCTGGCGGGCTGCGGGCGTCATTCTGGCGGCCTCGTAGCGTCGCCGGAAACCTCGCATGACCCCCCCTACCGATCCCGCGCTGATGAGCGCCGAGCAACTGCTCGCGCTCTATGAACGCCGCGCTTTGTCGCCGGTCGAGGCGCTGAAGGCGGTGCTGGAGCGGGTTGCGCGCTACAACCCGTGGGTGAATGCCTTCGCCGCCATGAACCCCCAGGCGCTTCGCAGCGCCGGGGAGAGCGAGGCGCGCTGGATGGCCGGCCGGCCGATGGGCGCCCTGGATGGCGTGCCGACGACGGTGAAGGACATCATGCACCTGTCCGGCTTCCCGACCCGTCGCGGCAGCCGCACCACCCCGGCGACGCCGGTGACGGAGGACGCGCCTTCCGTGCTCGGGCTGAAGGCCGAGGGCGCGGTGATCATCGGCAAGACCACCACCACCGAATTCGGCTGGAAGTCGCCCGGCGACTGCCCGCTGCACGGCATCACCCGCAACCCCTGGAACCCGCAGCGCACCCCGGGCGGCAGTTCGAGCGGCGCGGGTGCGGCCGGGGCGGCCTGCTTCGGCCCGCTGCATGTCGGCACCGATGCGGGCGGCTCCATCCGCATCCCGGCCGCCTATTGCGGCCTGGTCGGCGTGAAGCCGAGCTATGGGCGCATCCCGCAATGGCCGCATGGCGCCTTTTCCGCCGTCGCGGTCGCCGGGCCGATGACGCGCACGGTCCGCGATGCGGCGCTGATGTTCTCGGCCATGGCGCGGCACGATCTGCGCGACCCCGTCTCCCTGCCCGATGATCCGCGCGACTGGCTCCAGGGCGTCGAGGATGGGGTGAAGGGGCTGCGCGTCGCGATCGTCCGCAGCTTCGGCTTCGCCCCGCCGCTGGATGCGGAAGGGGAGGCCGCGCTCCGCGTCGCGGCGACGCTGCTGCTGGAAGCCGGCGCGACGGTGGAGGAAGCGGACCCCGAGATGCCCGATGCGCGCGCCGTCTTCTCCCGCGTCTGGGGGGTGGCGATGGCGCGGCTGTGGGACCAGACGCCCGAGGACAAGCGCCCGCTGCTCGATTCCGGAATCGGAGAGGTCGCGCGCCAGATGGGCGGGATGTCGGCGGCGGATTTCCTGGCCGCCGACATGATGCGGATGGAATGCGCGCATGCGATGGCGCGCTTCCACCAGCGCTACGACCTGATCCTGACCGCCGCCACGCCGACCGCCGCCTTCGATGCGGACCAGCCGACCATCAAGCCCGTGGAATCGCTCTGGCGCGATTGGGCGCCCTGGACCTTCGCCTTCAACCTGACCCGCCAGCCCGCCATCAGCGTGCCCATCGGGCTGGATGAGGCGGGCATGCCGCGCGCGGTGCAGGTGGCCGCCGCGCTCTATCGCGACGACCTCGCCTTCCGCGCCGCCCGCGCCCTGGAACGGGGCGCGAGCCTGCCCCTGGCCAATCCGGCCGAAACCGGGCAGATGCGCCCGGCACAGGGTCAGACCATCAACTAGGGGATCACGCCATGCGGCTGGTGACGTTCACGCGCGAAGGCAGGGTGCAGCAGGAACTCGGCGCGCTCGCGGCCGATGGGTCGGTGCTCGACCTGGCGGCGGCGGAGCCGATGCTGAAGGGCCAGACCATGGTGGACCTGGCCGGCGCCGAGCCCGCGATGCTCGACCGGCTGCGCGCCGCCCTGGCGCGCGCGCCGAAGGTCGATGGCGCGAAGCTCTGCGCGCCGATCCCCCGCCCGCCGAAGAACGTCTTCTGCGTGGGCAAGAACTACCACGAGCATGCGAAGGAATTCGCCGGTTCCGGCTTCGATGGCGGCGCGAAGGATGTGGTGCCGCCCTTCCCGGTGGTGTTCTCGAAGCCGCATACCTCGATCATCGCGACCGGGGAGCCGATCCTGGGCCATCTCGATCCGACCGGCGGCGTGGATTACGAGGGCGAGCTGGCGGTTGTCATCGGCCATGTCGGCAGCAAAGGTGGCCGGGGCATCGCCAAGGCGGACGCGCTGAAGCATGTCTTCGGCTACACCATCGTGAACGACGTAACCGCGCGCCACCTGCAGAAGCGCCACAGCCAGTGGATCCTGGGCAAGGGGCTCGACAGCTTCTGCCCGATGGGCCCGGCGATCCTGACGGCGGATGAGGTGCCGGACCCGACGAAGCTGGTGCTGACGACCTGGGTCAATGGCGAGCAGCGCCAGAAGGCCGTGGTCGCCGACCTGATCTTCGACATCCCGACCCTGATCGAGGCGATCAGCGCCGTCATCACGCTGGAGCCCGGCGATGTGATCGCCACCGGCACGCCGGTGGGCGTCGGCATCGGCTTCTCGCCGCCGAAATTCCTGGCGTCGGGCGATGTCGTCCGCATCGAGGTCAGCGGGATCGGCGTGCTGGAAAACCGGGTCGCCTGATCCTTTCCTTCCCCGAACCGCGCAACGAAGAAGACAGAGAGGAACGACGATGCATCGTAGGACCCTGCTGGGCGCCGCCGCGCTGACCCCCTTCGCCGCGTGGGCGCAGGGCACCGACTTCCCGAGCCGCCCCATCACAATGGTGGTGCCCTTCCCGCCGGGCGGGCAGGCGGACCTTGCCGCGCGCCCGACGGCGGCGGCGATGGAGCGCATCCTGCGTCAGCCCGTCGTCGTGCAGAATCGCGGCGGCGCGGCGGGGGCCATCGGCAATGGCTTCGTCGCGCGCAGCGCGCCGGATGGCTACACACTGCTGATGGCGCTGTCCTCCCTCGCCGTGATCCCGGAGGCCGAGCGCCTGTTCGGCCGCACGCCGCCCTATACCGCCGACCAGTTGCAGCCCATCGCGCTGGTGAATTCGGACCCCACCATGCTCGCCGTGCCGGCCTCGGCGCCCTGGCGGACGATGGAGGAATTCATCGCCGCCGCGCGCGCCAATCCGGGCAGCATTCCCTATGGCTCCTCCGGCACCTACGGCACGCTGCATGTGGCGATGGAGATGCTGGCCGCGAGCGCGGGCATCCGCCTGCTGCATGTGCCCTTCACCGGGGCGGGGCCGGCGATCACGGCGCTGCTGGGCGGGCAGATCCAGGCGCTGGCCTCGGCGCCCGGGACCCTGACGCAGCATGCCCGCGACGGCCGCATCCGCGTGCTGGGCTGCTGGGGGCGGGAACGGGCCCCGGCCTTCCCCGACGTGCCGACCTTCATGGAGCGCGGCTTCCGGGATGTGGAGTTCTACATCTGGGCCGGCCTCTTCGCCCCCGCCGCGACGCCAGCGCCGGTGGTGGCGCGGCTGCGCGATGCGGTGCGCCAGTCCGTGCAGGATCCTGATCTGGTTCGCGCCTTCACGGCGGCCGGCGCGCCCGTGGCCTACCTCGACGCGCCGGACTTCGCGCGTTTCTTTGCCGATGACAGCGCGAGGCTGGTCGCGGCGGTGCGGAAGATCGGCCGCGTCGAGTAGGCCACCCGGCCGGCGGGCGCCCCCGCCGGCCCTTCCCGCCGGGCCGGCGCGGTGGCAGCCTGCCGCGCATGAACGACCGATCCCCGACCCAGACCGAAACCGCCATCATCGCCTGGCTCGACACCCAGCGCGACGCCATGGTCGCCGCGCTGCGCGAGATGGTGGACACCGATGGCGGTAGTTACGACAAGGCCGGCGTCGATGCGGTGGGCGCGCAGATCGCGCGCTTCCTGGCCGGCCATGGCATCCCGGTTGAGACCATCCCCGGCGCCCGCTTCGGCGATTGTGTGCGCGCGACCCTCGGCCCCGCCGCCGCACCCGGTGGCGGCAATGCCCGCCCGAACATCGTGCTGATGGGCCATCGCGACACCGTCTTCCCCAAGGGCGAGCCGGAGCGCCGCCCCTTCACCATCGACGGCGCCCGCGCCTTCGGCCCAGGTGTGGCCGACATGAAGGCGGGGCTCGTGATGAACATGTTCCTCCTGGCCGCCTTCGCCCGCTTTGGCGGCGCGCCCGGCCCGCTGGTCGGGCTGTTCACCGGCGATGAGGAAATCGGCTCCCCCGAAGGCCGCGCGGTGATCGAGGCGGAGGCGAAGGCCGCCCGCGTGGTGCTGAATTCCGAGCCCGGCCGCCCCACCGGCGGCATCGTGACCGGCCGCAAGGGCGGCGTCTTCATGCTGATGGAGATCACCGGCAAGGCCGCCCATTCTGGCGGCAATTTCGAACAGGGGATCAGCGCCATCGGCGAGCTGGCCCAGAAGATCACCGCGATCCATGCGCTGACCGACCTCGCGCGCGGCATCACGCTGAATGTCGGCCTCGTCTCCGGCGGGCAGAGCGTGAACACGGTGGCGCCCTATGCCTCGGGCGAGATCGATTTGCGCTACGTCGCCCCCGCCGACCGCGATGAGGTGGTGGCGGCCATCGAGGCGATCGTGGCGCGCAGCTTCGTGCCCGGCACCACCGCGCGGTTGACGATCAAGGGCGAATTCCTGCCGCTGACCCAGTCCGAGGCGTCCGGCAAGCTGTTCGACCTGTACCGTGCCGCGGCCGAGGACAGCGGTTTCGCGACCGCGGGCGAATTCTCCGGCGGCTGCGCCGATTCCGGCTTCACCGCGGCCATGGGCGCGCCGACGCTTTGCGCCGTCGGGCCGGTGGGCGGCAAGGCGCACAGCCCGGATGAGTATCTGGAACTCGACAGCCTGGTGCCGCGCGCGCAGGCGCTGGCGCGCGCCATCCTGCGCCTCGACGAAGCCGGGATCTGACGCGCATGACCTCATCCCCATCCGCGACGCAACCTTGGGCCATCCTGCGCCCGCATCGCATCCGCTGGGCGGAATGCGACCTGTATGGCCATGTGAACCACGCGGCCTACCTGACGCTGTTCGAGGATATGCGGATCGCGCATTGGGAAGCGCTGACGGGCCACCCCGTCTCCCCCGACCGCCCCGGCCCGGTGGTCGCGCAGATCGAGGCGCGGTATCTGCGCGCGGCCGGCTTCGGGGATGAGGTGACGCTGGCCATCCGCCCCGTCAGCTTTCGCCGCACCTCCCTCGTGCACGATTACGCGATGCTGAAGGATGGCGAGCCCTGCTGTACCGCGCGGATCGTGCTGGTGGTGACGCGCCAGGACACTGGCGAAAAGGTGCCGCTCTGGCCCGAACTGCGTGAGAGGCTGAAGGCCGAAGGCGCGGTAGAGGGGTAGGGGCGTCCCCGACCGTTACCCCGCCGCCCACCGCATGGACGCAGGCCGCCCGCTGCGCGAAGCTGGCCGCCATGATCCCGACCCGCCCCTGTCGCCTGCTGATCAACCGTCGCCACGGCACGCCCGGCATCGTCGTGCTGCCCGATGGCGGCTTCCGTCGCGCACGGGCTGAGATCACCGCCTGGCCCTGCTATGCGCCGACCCCGCTGGTCGCGCTGGAGGATGTGGCGAAGGCCGCGCGCGTCGCTGCTGTGCATTACAAGGATGAGGGCGGGCGCTTCGGCCTTGGCTCCTTCAAGGCCCTGGGTGGCGCCTATGCGGTGCAGAAGCTGCTGACCGGCGAACTCGCGCGGCGCAACGTCGCACCCAACGCCGCCGCCGCCGAACTCGAATCGGGTGTCCATGCGGCGGCGACGCGCGCCATCACCGTGACCTGCGCCACGGATGGTAATCACGGCCGCTCCGTCGCCTGGGGCGCGCAGCGTTTTCACGCGCGCTGCGTGATTTATGTGCATGAGACCGTCAGCCAGGGCCGGCGCGACGCCATCGCGCGCTATGGCGCGGAGATCCGCGTTGTCCCCGGCACCTATGACGACGCCGTCCGCGCCTGCGCCCGCGATGCGGAGCGGGAGGGATGGTTCGTCGTCTCCGACACTTCCTGGGAAGGCTATACGGAGGTGCCCCGCGACGTGATGCAGGGCTACCGCCTGATGGCCGAGGAAGCGGCCGCGCAGCTGGATGCGCCGCCGACCCATGCCTTCGTGCCCGGTGGCGTGGGCGGCGTCGCGGCGGCGGTCTCCGTCCAGCTGCGCGCGCGCTATGGCAGCGGGCCGAAGCTGGTCGTCGCGGAGCCCGACAAGGCCGCCTGCCTGCTGGCCTCCGCCGAGGCGGGCGAGCCCGTGGCGGTGGGGGGCGACCTGGACACGCTGATGGCGGGGCTGGCCTGCGGCGAGCCGAGCCTGCTGGCCTGGCAGGAACTGGAACGCGCGGCTTTCGCCTTCATGGCGGTGACGGATGACAGCGCGGTCGACGCCATGCGCCTGCTCGCCCGCCGCGCCCCGCCGGTCGTGGCGGGGGAGAGCGCGGTGGCCGGGCTTGCCGCGCTGCTGCTCGCGGCGGCCGATCCCGCGTCCCGCGCCATGCTCGGGCTCGATGCCGACAGCCGCGTTCTGCTGTTCGGCACGGAGGGCGCGACCGATCCCGAGACCTATGCGCGGCTGGTCGGCGCGGCCTGACGGCCCGCTTTCCGCACGCAAGATTGACAGTTGGCCTATCGCTGCCCATCCAATCGGGCAGTCCATGCGAAGGGCCCGGTAGCGGCCCAAGGGAGATCACGTCGATGAGCAGCTTCAACCGCCGCCATGTCCTGGCCCTCGGGGCCGGCGCGCTGGCCGCGCCCATGCTCGGGCTCCGCTCCGCCGCGGCGCAGGGCGCTTGGCCCAACCAGCCGATCCGCATGATCGTGCCCTTCGCCGCTGGCGGCCCGACCGACATCCCCGCGCGCCTGATCGCCGAGGAAATGTCGAAGGCCCTGCCGCACCGCGTGGTGGTGGAAAACCGCACCGGCTCCGGCGTCGTCATCGGCACCGACCTGGTCGCGAAGGGGCCGCAGGACGGCACGACGATCCTCTACACCACGGTGGCCCATGCGGTGCTGCGCCCGATGTTCCCGCGCCTGCCCTTCGATCCGATCGCGGATTTCACCCCCGTCGCGCTGGTCGGCCAGGTGCCGGTGATCCTGCTGGTCCACAACAACTTCCCCGCGCGGAACATCCAGGAATTCATCCAGGTTCTGCGCGCCAATCCGGGGCGGTTCGACTACGCATCCTCGGGCAATGGCGGCGCGGTGCATCTGGCGACCGAGCTGTTCATGCACCAGGCGGGCGGGCTGCGCGTGAACCACGTCCCCTTCCGCGGGTCTTCCGCCGCGATGCCGGACGTGCTGTCGGGCCGCATCCCGATGATCTTCGACATCGCCGCCTCCGCGCTGCCCTATGCGCGGTCTGGCGAGCTGCGCGCGCTCGGCATCTCGACGAAGGAGCGGTCGCCGCTGGCGCCGAACATCCCGACCATCGCCGAACAGGGCGTGCCGACCTATGAGGCCTATACTTGGCACATGGTGATGGTGCGGTCCGGCACGCCGCAGCCGATCGTGGATGCGGTGAACCGCGCCGTGAACGCGGCCATCGAATTGCCGGCGGTGCAGGAACGTCTGACCGGGCTTGCGATGCAGGTGGTGCGCGGCAGCACGCCCGCCTCGGCCGCCGCCTATCTCCGCAGCGAGACCGACACCTGGGATCCGGTGGTGCGCGCCGCGGGCATCCGCGCGGATTGATCTGCGCCGCCCTCGTCCCCCAGAGCGTGATCGCTGTAGGCTGGAACGGCCGAAGGCGTGAATCACGCGACCAAACAAAAAGCCAGACCATGCTCGGCGCCTCTATCAGCGCCGAGCATGGTCTAGGCGGGCGAGGGCCGGGGCAGGGGGGCGCTACCCCCCGAGCCGTCCCACTGCCTCTGCCACGGCAGCTTCGGCGGGGTGGACCACCACCTGCCGCAGCCCGGCGGCGGAGCCCGCTGGGGCAGCCTGCCACTGGCACAGCAGCGGCCGCGCCCGCCGGTTCTGCCCGCGCTCATCGAAGCGCGCGCCCCAGCCCGCGGCCGTGGTGCCCTCCGCCAGGTCGAGCGACAGCACCGCGGCCCGGATACGGTCCTTCTCCACGCTGCCCGCGCGGTGCATCGCATCCAGGAACAGCTTCGCGCCGACATGGGCCGCCAGCCCATGGCCCGAACGCGGTTCCGCCCCGTAGCGGCGCAGATAGGCATCGGCGAAGGCGCGCGCGCCCGGCGCGAAGCGTTCATTCACCGCGAAGGGGGTGAGGTCCGCGCTCATCGCGCCGGCGAAGGCCGCGCCCAGGCTGCGTGCGGTCTCCGTCAGCCCGTAGCCGCCGGCCGTGCCCACCACCATCCGCGGCCACCACCCCGCATCGCGGAAGGCCCGGAACAGCAGCAATTCGTCCCCCGGCGCGCCGGTGTGCAGCACCACCCCGGCCTCCAGCCCGCGCAGCCGCTGCACCAGCGCGTTCAGGTCCGCCGCGCGCGACGCATAGGCGACGCGTTCCACCAGCGTCAGCCCGCGCTGCCGCGCCAGGGCTTCCTGGGCCGCGCCCACGGACACGCCGCCCGGCGCTTCTTCATGCGCGATGGCGATCCGCAGGCTTTCCGCGGGGCGGCCGAGCGCCGGGGCGATGACCGCCGCCACGCCCTCGATCGCCACGGCGGCGAAATCCGCCGCGCGGGGCGCGGCACGGAACATCCAGCGAAAGCCGCGATCCATCATCCCGTCGCCGATGGCGCCGAGTTCGAACCAGGGCACGCCGGCTGCCTCCGCCACCTGGCTGCCGGGCAGCGCGACGGCGGAGACGACGCTGCCGAAGATCGCCGCGACGCGGTCTTGGCCGGCCACCAGCCGCCTGGTTTCGGCGGCGGCCGCGACCTCATCCGGCGCATCGGCCCGAACCAGGCGTAGCGGGCGGCCGAGCACGCCGCCGCCCGCGTTGCGCTCCTCCACCGCCAGTTCCACGCCGCGGAAGCTCTCGTCGCCGAGCAGGGCGAGCGGGCCGGATAGCGGGAAGATCGCGCCCAGGCGCAGCTCCGCGGGCGCCTGTGCCAGCGCCGGCCGCGCGAGCGCGGCGGCAAAGGCGGCCGCGCCAAGCTGCCGCCGGCCGAGGCCCGATCTCCCGCGCGGGATGAACTCCATCCGCGCCGTTCTCCCGCCGAGGTTCGTCCTTACCTTTCGCACGCGCCGCGCCGCTTGCAACCCCGTCCGCGCGTCATCCGCATGATGAATGCGTCTTGGGGATGGCTTGACGCATGGGGCGGCCCCATGATCCCTCGGCCTGCTGAGAAGGATCGAGACACATGACGGCGCTTCCGCAGGAGATGACCTTCATCGCCCATGGCAGCGGCGGCGGGCCGGAGGTGCTGGTGCCGGCGCGCGGACCGCTGCCCGCCCCCGGCGCCGATGAGGTGCTGATTCGCGCGCTGGCCGTCGGCGTGAACCGCCCCGATGTCGCCCAGCGCAGCGGCAGCTACCCGCCGCCGCCCGGCGCGTCCCCCATCATCGGCCTGGAATGCGCGGGCGAAGTGGTGGCGGTGGGCGAGGCTGTCACGCGCTGGAAGATCGGCGACCGGGTCGCCGCGCTGACCAATGGCGGCGCCTATGCCGAATACGTGACGGCGCCGGAAGCGCAGACCCTGCCCTGGCCCAAGGGCTATGACGCGATCCGCGCCGCCGCGCTGCCAGAGACCTATTTCACGGTCTGGGCCAACCTGTTCGGCCATGGCCGCCTCGCGGCCGGGGAGACGGTGCTGATCCATGGCGGCACCAGCGGCATCGGCGTCACCGCCATACAGCTGGCGAAGGCCTTCGGCGCGACGGTCTATGCCACGGCCGGCAGTGCTGAGAAGGTCGCCGCCTGCCTCGAACTCGGCGCCGATGCCGCGATCGACTACCGCGCGCAGGATTTCGCGGATGAGGTGAAGAAGCTGACCGGCGGCAAGGGTGTCGATGTCGTGCTCGACATGGTGGGCGCACCCTATTTCGCGAAGAACATCCGCTGCCTGAAGCTGGATGGGCGGCTGGTGATGATCGCCTTCCTGAACGGCCATGTGGCCGAGAGCGTCGATCTGCGCCCGATCATGGTGAAGCGCCTGACGGTGACGGGCAGCACGATGCGCCCGCGCACGACGGCGGAAAAGGGCGCGATCGCGGCCGCGCTGGAAGCCAAGGTCTGGCCGCTGCTGGAACAGGGGAAGTGCGGCCCGCGCATCTTCCAGGTCTTCCCGTTGGCGGAAGCCGCCGCAGCGCATCGGCTGATGGAAAGCAGCGCGCATGTCGGCAAGATCATGCTGAAGCTCGGCTGATGCTGGGATGGCTGCTGCTGGTCGGCGGGCTCGCGACCTTCGTCGTCGCGGTGCGGATCGGCCATCGCCGCGCGCGGGGGCTGACGCAGGGCTTCGGCGTGCTGGCGGCGGCCATCGGCGGATTGCTGTTGCTGCGCCGCCCCGGCTCATCCTTGCAATTGCCCGGCTACGGCCCGCGCGCCTGGCGCCAGCCGTGACCCGCGCCCGCTTCGCGCTTGCGGCCCGAGGCATGTCGCGTGGCTGATCCCGCCGCGCTGCGGCTGTTGCTGGTCGCGGTGCTGCTGTTCGGCGGGGCCTGGCCGATCACCAAGCATGCGCTGCTGGATTCCACACCGCTCTGGTTCGGCACCAGCCGCGCGGGGCTGGCGGCGCTGGTCGTGGCGTTGGTGCTGGCCGCGCTCGGCCGCTTGCACCTGCCGCGGCGGGGCGATTGGCGGGCGGTGCTGTTCCTTGGCCTTTTCCAGCTCGGCAGCTTCTTCGCGCTGACGCATCTCGCCCTGGCCTATGTGCCGTCCGGGCGCACGGCGTTGCTGTCCAACGTCCTGCTGTTCTGGCTGATCCCGCTGTCGGTCTTCTTCCTGGGCGAGAAGGTCTCGCGCGCGCGCTGGGTGGCGGCGGGGCTTGGGCTGGCCGGGGCGGTGGTCCTGATCGGGCCCTGGGCGGTGGATTGGTCGGACCACGCGATGCTGGGGGGGCACGCGATGCTGCTGGCGGCGGGGCTGCTCTGGAGCATCGCGATCGTGGCGACGCGGCTCTGGCCGCCGCGGTCCCTGATGCTGGAACTGCTGCCCTGGTGCTTCGGGCTGGGCGCGCTGTTGCTGGCGCCGCTGGCGCTGTGGTTGGAGCCCGGCGGCGGCATCGGCGTCGAGGCCTGGCCGCATATGCTGTTCATCGGCATGCTCGCCGCGCCCATCGGAACCTGGTGCGTGATCGAGGCGGGGCGGCGCCTGCCCGGTGCCGTGGCGTCTGTCGGCTTCCTGCTGGTCCCGGCCTTCGGCGTCACCCTCGGCGCGGTCTGGCTGGGTGAGCCGGTGGGGTGGGATGTGATCCTGGGCGGGGCCCTGATCGTGGCCAGCGTGGTGCTCGCGGCGCGGAGATGAGGATCGGGCGATGCGGCTGGCGGTGACCCAGGCAGGGCAGGGCGCGGCGGGACGGTTGCCCGTGGTGCTGCTGCATGGGCTGCTCGGCGCGGGGCAGAATTTCGGCGCGGTACAGAAGGCGCTCGCTGCGCGCGGCCATCGCGTGCTGGCGCTCGACCTGCGGAACCATGGCGGCAGCCCCCATGCCCCCACCATGTCCTACCCTGAGATGGCTGCGGATGTGGCCGAGACCCTGCGCGCGGAGGGCGCCTGGCCCGCCGCCGTGATCGGCCATTCGATGGGTGGCAAGGCCGCGATGGCGCTGGCGTTGGCGCATCCCGAAGGCGTCGGGCGCCTGCTGGTCGCCGATATCGCGCCGGTCACCTACAGGACGCCGCTGTTCGCTCGCTATGTCGCGGCGATGCGCGCGATCCCGCTGCGTGCCGGCCTGACGCGGCGCGAGGCCGATGCGGCGCTGGCGGAAGCGGTGCCGAACCCCGCGCTGCGCGGCTTCCTGCTGCAGAACCTGATCTTCACCGAGGACCCGCCGCGCTGGCGCGTCGCGCTCGATGTCATCGCCGCCGAGATGGGCAGCATCGGCGGCTGGCCCGATCCGGCGGGGCGGTATGACGGCCCCGTGCTGGTGCTGGCGGGCGATGCCTCCGACTACATCCTGCCGGAGCATCATGCGTTGTTCACG